>JABMQN010000211.1 GCA_013203045.1 Chloroflexota bacterium | reverse complement strand
TATTCATTCAGCGCTTTTTCCAGTGCGATAGGACACATATTCCAGGTTTCCCGATCAGAATCAATGAAGACGGGAATGGCTTTTTCATAGAGAATTGGATTAGCACTGGCGGCAAAGGTCAGGCTGGAGCAAAAAACCACATCATTCTCTGTAATGCCCAGAATCCGAAGTGCCAGGTGCAGAGCAGCTGTCCCAGAAGAGAAAGCAGCAGCATGATTAATACCGATATAAGCAGCCATCTCCTTTTCAAAGACATCCACCTGAGGGCCTAAGGGAGCAATGTAATTGCTCTCAAATGCCTCTTGGATGAACTTTATTTCTTCCCCACCCATATGAGGTGGAGAAAGAAAAATTCTTTTTGATTTTACGTCTGTCATTATATAATCAATGTCAATCTGTGTAATCTGCGTATCGGATAATTTTCGCTAGCACCCCAGCCGCAATAACATCATCCATAATATCACCGTTCACAAAATTCATGATTCCGATAACCGCATTTTTACCAACCGTTACTACCGGCATAATCACGATATGACTACCGATTTTGCAGTTTCTTTGATATAGGCAAATGGGCCTCTGTCAGTTCTGAAACCCCGCCTCAGGTTATCATTGTGATGGGCCAACCACCTTCAATCTCCCTCATTCGCATCTCTGAACCCCCACGTTGAACTATCTCCCTTCGGGGTGTTCAACAGAGAAATGCCAATTTTTCAACTCTCGCTCCTCCCTCCCATCAGCGCAGCCTGCAATTCTACGTCAGATACACCATAAGGTCACAAAGTAAACAACGTCACCCCATTCCGCTTCAGTTACATTAAGATCGGTATTGCGGGAAGTATCCATGTCGGGGTTGCCATGTCCCGTTCAAACTGTCCCTCCTCATATTAAAAAGTTCTTTATACCTCCCCACGTTCGTAATCCGTTGCCCCGTATAGAAATAATACTCGCCGTTAGGGGCGAACGACAGCTTGTAGCGGTAGATACCGTCTTCAGGCGTATATCCACCGCCCAATACGTAGTTCGATATCCCCCGCTCCTTGGCCCAGGTCATCACTTTGTACTTCAACAAGTCATTAGGTCGTTTATCGAAGGCTTCCTCCACAGTACCGCCAATGAACGAATAAACCGTCTCCGATGAATAAAGAACGAGTTCACTGGATACGACTTTGCCACCGTCCAATACATGGAAATAGGCGCTATTGGCAGGGAGGTGGCTGGACACAGCTTCGAAATACTCTCTGTTGAAGTAGTAGAAGTCGGTTGCGTTGCGCCTGCCCATCGTGCTTTTATATATGTTTAGAAAATCGGTAAGATACCGGCCATCTTCGTCAATGATGCATTCCAGTCCGTATCGTTGAGATTTCTTAACGTTCTTGCGGACTTTGTGTTTAAAATCCATCCAGAGGTTGTCTCCGGATAGTGTAAGAGTACGGACAATGTTCTTGCTTCGCAGGATTCTTTCGCCCGGGTAATCTGTCAGGTCCTGCTCAAAAAGATGGAACCTTATGAATTCGCTGATGCAGTGTTCCCGTTCTGCCCATTCGTTGTATGCCCTCCAGAATCCGTCCGATACTTCTACCTTGGCAGCATCATCACCCCAGTAATATGCTCCACCATAGCCGTAAGGCGAGGTCGTATCGCTCCATGAGGCCAATTCTTCTGGAACCCAGTCCAAAGATCCCAGGTACCTTCTGAGGAATGGATAGAGAACTGTCCCCCTATCCGTCTTATAAACAGCAACAAAAGCCCTCTCGTGCTCAGATTCGTAAAGGCGAACGTATTCAGGATGAGCAAAGACATCACGACGAGGCCAGGATGCCCAAACCTCCAGCCACATAGCACGCTCCCTGGCGTCTGTTGCATTCAACACTTGGAAAGCCGTATCCTGCACTTTATCTTTTCTCCCAGTCATTCCTTACCGTATTCCGTTGTGACTTTCAAGACTTCAAATTCGCGATACCAGCCGCAAGGCAGTCAACCAATCCGTTGAGTTCTTCCCTGCTTACGTCCTGGTGCACTGGCAGGTTCATGATCTTGTGCGACAGTTCATGCGAAGCAGGGAATTCCTCCGTCTTTATCTGTTCGACTAGCGTGTGGTACAAACTAACAATGCCATATCCATGTAAATTCATAACCTTATAAAGCCTGTCCCTCGATACATTCCTGATAAGCACCGGGAGAGTCTGTGGAACTATGCCATCTTTCATGACAGGCCATAGAAGATCCACTTCACCTGCGAGTTTCTGCAACATCTGAGACAGCACCACGGCGTTCTCCCTCCGTCTTCGCGCTATCGCGAGCAAATCATAGTCCCAATATGCCCCGTCATCCTGGGCTTCGGACTGCACCTCGGCTGGCAACCTTCCTCCATCACTATTCAAAACCAGCACTCCGCCGTTGTCCATCGGCAGGAGTTTGTGCAGCGAATATATACATGCCTCCCCTGCCCGCCCGCAAATACCGCCTATGATATCACTCAGCATGGAATGTGCTTCATCTTCAAGAACCACTGCCCCGGCATCGTGCGCAGCCGCTACGAAATCCCCATAAGCCGGATCCACATAACCAAAATAGTGGATAACCACGGCTACGATAATATCGTTCGCCATGAAACACTTTGCAGCGTCTTCCATATCAATGTGTAGCCCCTCTGTCATCCTGTAGAAAACGTAGTCCATGCCAAGTTCAGCTACTGGGTCGAACACGCCCGAGCCTTCTTTTGGCGACCATCCTATGTACGCCGGTAACAGCACTTTGCCTGATCTTCCATTGAAAGCCGCCTGCAGAAACGCCCTAAACCCTGTTCGTGCATTCTCATAGAACAGCACACGGCGCAGGTATTTGTCAGTAATTGTAGCCTTCCTACTAATTTCCATAACCTAACACTTCAAGGAAAGAACCAGCTTATCCAAGCTCTTCCAATAGCTTCTTCATATCTATCGACAGCCTAGTCGATCTTGTGTATATTTCTACGCCGCTCGCCAATTCAGCAGCCAGTTCACCTTCCTCCAAGATTGCTAAGTACCGCCTGTTGTTGTCCATCTCGCGTAGCGTACCATGAAGCATCTTATCCATCAGCGCCTCTCCGGAACGTACTCTAAACCACCTATCCCCTATACGTCCGACAGTGTGTGTGGAGGTGGCCGTGTGTACCATAAACTGCGAAAACCCATAGGCCTCCTGGCAAGCTTCGCCCTGGGGATATCCGCTCACCACTCCTGGGGCGCAACCATTAACCACCGGGACATCCATCATCCACCAGCAGTTCCGGCGTTCTGCCTCAAATCCCAATCTGACGTACCATCTGCGAGCCACATTGTTGTATTCAAACACGTCCAGCAACATCCTATCAGCATCCGCCGCCGAGGTAATACGCAAAGCTTCCTTCAGCAACTTACTACCCAAACCACTGCTTCTGTAACCGGATGCAACGCTTATGTAGTTGAGTACTACGCTATTGCCAACAAATCTGAACTCCATACACCCTACGATTTTCCCTCCTACCTCAGCCACAACGTATGCAGTATCCGAAGTTCCCTTCGGCATATGGATAAGACGCCTGGTATACTTTTCTATACCGACGCATCCATAGATTAGCACAGCCAGATACTTTTCATTGAAACCATCGCGCATTACGGCGACAATGGTCTCCGCATCTCCCGGCTTGGCAATCCTTATATTAAGATTATTCCCCAACGTTTTTCGTTCCTTTATCCCAGCGCTCACCCTGTCGCCTTTCATCTTCCAAGTTCAACATTCCATAAACGCCGTCAAACGCTATTCCCTTGCTGGTTAGCACTTTCAAAACCGTCAGAAGTATTATCCTGATATCCAACCAAAAGCTCAAGTTCTTTACGTACCAAACATCATGCTTCAGGCGGTCGTCCCAAGACAAAGTATTTCTGCCATTGATCTGCGCCCAACCAGTAATGCCCGGCGGTACTGTAAACCGCAGACACTCCTCTTCGGTGTAGTATGGTAGGTATTGCTGAAGTAGTGGCCGCGGCCCCACAAGGCTCATGTCGCCCTTAAGAACGTTCCATAACTGCGGCATCTCATCGAGGCTGAAACGCCTGATAATCTTTCCCAATGCAGTCAATCGTTCTGAATCGGAAAGAAGAATGTCACCATCCTTCTTGTCGTTCATAGTCCTGAATTTGTACAGTGTAAAGTTCTTCTTGTTTTTACCGGGCCTTACCTGTTTGAAAATCACGGGAGAACCCATCCTTATCCTGATGATAATTGCGACTACTATCAATACCGGTGACAACAACAGCAGTGCCATCCCTGAAACCACCATATCCAGGAACCTCTTCAAGGCTCTTTGAAAGGGCTTATTCAGCATATGTTCCATCGAACAACCACCATAGGTCAAGTAGGCGCTTGATAAGTTTATTATGCAGTTTCACACAAATCATAATTTTCACGCAATGCAGCCCCGTAATTAAATCTATGCAACAACAGATTGAAATATTTTCTCGAATCGATGCACGCCAACCCTCAAAGCTAACTCCTGTTCGTAAAATATTTTCCCATTATTCCCCATCGTATTCAATTCTGAACAAGACATTTTAAAAAAAATTTTAACTATTTTGGCTATACAATTTGCGTCTTCTGGTATACAAGTTAAACCAGCCTTTGCTTTTGTTACTATTTCTGCCGCATCACCCTTTACTGCCATTAGGATTGGACGCCCAACTGCCATATAGGCTTGTGTCTTGGAAGGAATAGTGATTTTAAAGAGGGGATCATCCTTTAAATGAACGAGGAGCACATCGGCCAAATTTAAAATAGTTCCAATTTCGCTAACCGGCTGTCGGGGTAAAAAAAGAACATTTCTCAGCTTAAGGTCTATTGCTTTTTGCTTCAGCCTGATAACATTAACTCCGCCCCCCACAAAGACGAATTGAATGCTTGGAAATCGTTCATCAATCAAATCCGCAGCCTCTAAAACGGCATCCAGCGCCTGAGCCTTTCCCATAGTTCCTGCAAATACAACATTAAACTTACCATAAAATCCAAGTTTTCTGGCCAAATTGCTTTTGTTACATTTACACGGTACTTGATTTTCTTCGCACCAGTTGTACACCACTTCAATTTTACAATTTGATACTCCACGTTTAATTAATATTTCTCTAAAACCAGGTGAAAGTACAACAATTTTATTGGCCATCTTATAGATAAGCTGACAGTATTTGCCTACAGCCCACAATCCAAAACGGCTTTTGAACATGCCGCTTATTGTAAGGGTATCCGGCCACAAGTCCTGGACATCGATAACAAACGGGATCCTGCGAAATAGCTTAATGCTGGCAGCGGGCAGCCCGATGGTTCCGGGGGGATGATAAACGTATGCGATGTCAGCC
>JABMQN010000210.1 GCA_013203045.1 Chloroflexota bacterium | reverse complement strand
CAACTGTACCTTCTGATCCATGACACTGGTTTCCTTCCAAGGCATAGACACCTCCTGCCTATACCTTAACGTGTCAACCATGTGCCCGGTTCATTTTGTCAATATTCTACCCGGTTCGGACCAACCCCCTGGCCCCCATTCTTGGGGGAAGATTTGGGAATTGGGGGACACCCCCAAACCCCCGGTAGGAGGAATCCTGCACCTCTACTGATTCCTCATCCCTGATCCCTGCATGTCTATTATGTTAGCCATATCAACGACCATTCATCCATCCTAATATGTTTCCCCGGAGGGAGAAAGAGTGTTGTGGCCGGAGCCTCGATGACAGCGATGCCATCAATCTCATTTCCGGGCCTGAGTCGGTCCATATCGTAAATAATAGCCCGATGCCATTTCCCATCGTAATAGACTTCCCGTTCACCCTTGATGGCTTCTTTGAGTGGCTCTGTCCCCTCCAGAGGACGTTTGACCAACTTGGGTTTCACCTTAGGCAAGGTAGCGGTGAGTCCCAATTCCATGATCTGAAATCCTGCTCTCTCGTGTTTGGCCACGCCTGCATAAACCTTCTCATAGAACTCTTCAAAAGTGTTGGTGAGTTTATCCATATCTTCCGCGCTGTTGATACGCGAAACCGGCGATACCACTTCCAGGTCGTCCATCTGCCCGCCGTATCGAACGTATGCGATTTGCCGCACGTCGGCGTCTTCCCATGATAGACCTTCCTCGGCGAAGTCCGCAGCGGCTTGCTTCTCCAGCTCTTCCCACCCGGTATTGAGCATCAACTGTCCCATCATGAGTTTGTAATCGTCTTCTGACCCATAAGGAAGCAAGACGCCAGTGGATTTCTGATAGCGGTGGTTGATATCCACTGCGGCACAGCCAAAGGAGGAGAACCCTGCTGCCCAGGGCATTGTAGCTATGCCTTTGAACGGTAGACCCTCAGCATAGCCGGCCACGTGCATGGGGCCTGCTCCGCCGTAGCAGAGCAGCTGATAATCTGCCGGGGAGAAACCCCTTGAATAGAGCACTGCCCGGATGTGCTCCTTCATCGAACTGTTGATCAGTTTGTAAACGCCGTCTGCAACGTAGTAGGGATCAACACCCAGAACATCAGCACACTGCTCCTTGATGGCATTAAGCGCCTTCTCCTTATTCAATCGCTTCTTGCCGCCAAGGTAATTATCCGGATTGAGAATGCCCATGATGAGGCAACAATCCATCACCGTGGGTACTTCGTTGCCCATTTCGTAGCAGACCGGTCCCGGCTCGGCCCCGGCGCTTCCCGGCCCGATCAGGATTCGTTTGGTGATGGGATCGATAGTCACGAATTGACCTGTGCCGGCGCCGATGGTATCCATTTGAAGGGTCGGGATGTTGTAGACCCGCCGATTGATGACTACCTCACGTTCCATGAGCGGTTGCCCGCCCATGATGAGTCCGACATCGAAACTGGTTCCACCCATATCGGAGCAGACCCAGTTGCCTGTTCCCATTACCTGAGCGAGATACTGTGCCCCCATCAGGCCGCCGATCGGCCCGGAAAAACTCGCTTCATGCAGGCGAGGATAGCGGATATTGGTCAACCCGCCGTGCGCCAGCACTATCTGAAGGGGATATTTGTATCCCCCGGCGGCAAGCTTGTCCTCGATCTTAAAAAGTTGCTCTCGCCCCGGCTCTGCTGCGTAGGCATGAAGGACGAGCGTGTTGAGTCGACCCATTTCTCGCATGATGGGGCATAGCTGATGCGAAAGGTAAACCGGCGCTTTTCTCCCCCGTTTTTCCATGACCTCTTCAGCGATCTCTTTCACCTTTAGCTCGTGGGCCGGATTCATATACGAATACAGCAGGCATACGGCGATGGCATCTACGCCTTCATCGAGGAGCTCCTCGACCGCCTGCGCCGCTTCGTGCTCGTACAGCGGGATGGCCTCCATGGTGAACATGTCTATACGTCCGGTAACTCCCTTGACCAGTCTGCGAGGCACCAATGGCTGGTTGTGCCGGTGTGTCACATGGTGCAGAATATCCTGATACGGGTACCCTGCCCACGTCTGGCGGCTTCTCTCATGGAGGAATACATCCTCATCACCGCGCTGGGTGATGACCCCCACTTTCCGGCCGGTGGCGGTGATGAGGGCATTCATCATAGCAGTGCCGCTGTATACGGCTGCCTCAATAGCCGGCAGGATATTCCCCGCCTCTTTCTCTAAATCGATCCCCCATAATTCCAGGCCGTCGCCCAGCGATTCCCAGAATCCAATGGATTGATCCTGAGGTGTGGTGGCCGCTTTGCCGATAGTGAAGTTACCCTCTGTATCGACCACCATCATGTCGGTCATGGTACCGCCAGCGTCACTGGCGATTATTTGCACTTTGTGTTCGTGTGCCATTCTTCTTTCCTCCGAAGCTGATCTAGATTACTGCTCAATATTCTAAATTTGTCGAATTGTGTTTAGGCTTAGGTTACTGGAGTTTGCTCACAAACATATCACACCCAGCCATCGAAATCTCACAGAAAATTCACAGACAACGATGTAAGTTGGTGCGGATTGATCATTATCGATCGTCATCACAAACCTTATTATTCAAGGGATAATAGCGGATCTTGAGACAAGACCCTTGTCCTGAGCCTCAAAAGCCTCATTGATCTGTTCCAGTGAGTAAGTGCGAGAGAGAATTTTATCGAAAGGGTATTTGTCTTTAGTTCTGCTCAGGAAATCGAGGGCTTTTTTCAATGTATCTGCATCGTAGACCACCACTCCATGAATCGTCTTCGAACCCATCACCAGACTGGATGGATCGAACTCTACTGTCTTGCCGATGCTAATGTTTCCGATCTCAAGATAGCGGCCTCCGCTACAGAGCATGCTCAGTCCTTCGGGAACAGCCGCGGGGATACCTACCAACTCGGCTACTACGTCGGCGCCACTGAATCCGGTGATCTCCATTACTCGCATTACTCGCTCATCAGCGGTTTTGTATTCGTTCATATCGATGAGTTCGTCGGCTCCAAAGGCTTTGGCCAATTCCAAACGCTCACTGATGCCATCGATCACAATCACCTTTTCAGCACCCATATCCCTGGCTACTGCCGTTGCATTGACCCCTAGTCCACCGGCACCCTGAATTACAATCGTCTCTCCGAAAGTGAAATTCACCTTATGTAACCCGTAGATAACTTCCGAGAGGGCACAATTCACAGGAGCAACCATTTCATCCGTAAGATCTTCAGGTACCTTGATGATGGTCCTGTTTGGGCCAAGATAGTAGTACTCTGCATATGCTCCGACGAAGTGTGGCCAGTCATTGCATGCGTTCATATACATCAGGTTGGAAAAGCAGGCATTCGTATCCCCCCTCAAACATGCCTTGCAGTGTCCACAATGATGAAAGTAGGGATAAACTACGCGGTCTCCAATAGCTAAAGGCTGGCCTGCCGAATCAGTGGTTACACCTTCACCAAGTTTGGCTACCGTTCCAGTCATCTCATGTCCGAGGATCGTGGGCAGAGGCGATCCCATTGCTCCGAGGTCAAGATCGCCACGCCACATGTGAAGGTCCGATCCGCATATTGTGGCCATGGTAATTTTAATAAGAATGGCTCCGGGTTCAGGGTCCGGAACGGGAAACCCCTGGATTTCGAAGGGTTGACCAAGGCCTTTATAAACAGCTGCTCTCCCAGTATCAGTCACTGAAGTCCTCCTTTGACCGTTACATATTAGTTTGTAAGTGTGTGCAGGTTGATCGGGTTGAAAACCTTAATCTCTAAGTAGCGTATCCTTTATAATTTGCTGCTGCTCAGGTGTGATGCCTATTGACTCTAAGAAGCTCTCGACTCCGCCATACGTCGTTTTAACGTGGTTGAGAAGGTTTTCCATAGCGTCTTGTGGACACTCCAGCATTGGTCGCCAGTCTTCTGCGGTAATGCCTTCAGGAACGATGTCCAGAACTGGAAGGATTCCCTCGAGACCTGCCATTTTTTCTTCGATATCTTCAACTGTCAATTCGCATGTTAGCGAGAAGTCTCTGACAATTGTTGTTTCGGGGATATCTAGCAGTAGTAGCAGCAGAGCACTGACTGTACCGGCTCGGTCCTTGCCCTGTGTACAATGTACAAGTATGGGATATTGAGAAGGATCAGCATAATGTTCGAAAGTTGCTTTGATCCCTTCCTTGTTTTCCTCAAGAATGTTGATGTACCAGTTCGGATAGTCGACCAGCCTTACATCAACAGCCAGTTTTTTGAGTGGGTGATCTGGCAACTCTGCCAGCAGGGCTGGGTCGCCTGAGTTGAAGAACAGGAAGTCATATATAGCTTCATTGCCGGTATAGATAACGTCATAACCGTCTCTATCAATATCATCCTGTTCTCTTATGTCCATGATCATATTGAGACCGAGTCCATTTACGATGATCGAATCAGCATCTGTAAGCGTAGCCAGGTCACCGGAACGATAGATTTGACCCCATTCGATCTGAATACCATCCGCATTGATATATCCGCCGAGGTCCCTGAGATTGGGTGCCCCGGTTAACATGAGATCACGTCGAGTCTGTTCGATAGTATTCTGATCTGTATTTCCTTCCTCATCTTGCGCCCGGATAATGAAGTAATGGCGGCTCGACGTATCCAGATCGGGGATGTCAATTGATGTCGAACCCGCAATTGAAACTACAGGGTTGAGAAAATCATAGTTGCCAGTCCCGGCATTTTCAGCTACAAACACCTCGTATATTATGGAAGCTTGATCAGTCTGGTCATCGATAGCGGTTTCCCATGAGAGGTAATACACACCGTCCTGTGAAGAAACCGAAGCCAGACCCTCAAAGGTTGGCGGTATTGAGGATTCGAAGGTAGGTTCTGGTGCAAGCTCCGCTGTGGGCTCTACTATGACTGTAGGTTTTGCTGTGGGCTCGACGGGTGGTGTTTCAGGGGTTTCGCTATCACTACCGCAACTTGCGGCGCTCAGAATGAGGACTGTTGCAAGGAGTAAAGTCAGCAATCCTTCAAACTTCCTCATTTACCGACCTCCATAATATAAAATAGGGCTTGTGCCAAAAGAGCCATTCATGAGGCTACCGGATGGTCAAGCAGTTATGCATGCATTTTGGTATTAGTTACCTGTGTCAAGTCTAAGTTGAAAAACGTGGTAAATCAAGTTAAGCTGAGTATCTTTAGCATATATTGGTGCTCTCACAGAAATCTCACAATAGGATATCGGGACCTGACAGAAGAGTTACAAGCAAGTACTAACTTACCATCATATACCCGATGCCTGGCCGGGTCAGGATGTATTTGGGGGTTTTACCGGTATCTCCCAGCTTCTGTCTAAGCCGGGAGATATTCACATGGAGAACATGGTTTTCGCCGATGTATTCTTCGCCCCAAACAGCTTCCATAATCTGATCCGGAGTAACAACTCTCCCTGAGTTTTGAGCCAGATAGGATAGTAGCTTGTACTCAACAGCTGTTAAATTCATCTCCATCTTGCCAACATTCACCCTGCGTCTAGTAAAGTCGATGACAAGCTCGCCTGAACGGAAGGATGGTCCGGCGATATCGCTCTGTGTTGCAGTTCGGCGCAATGCAGCTCTAACCCTTGCTGCCAGTTCTGGTGACGAAAAGGGTTTGGTAACGTAGTCGTCTGCCCCTGCATCCAGTCCCTCCACTTTCTCGGTGTCGTTGTGTTTGGCGCTGACCATGATAATTGGAACTTGGGAAAACTCACGAATGCGTCGACAAACAGTGAACCCGTCCATGCCCGGCATCATGATATCGAGTAATACCAGCGCTGGGGGCTCCTCATCAAACACTGCGAGCGCGGATTCTCCGTTGACGGCCGTGAGAACACGATATCTTTCCAGTTCCAGAATCTGCTGCACCATACGTAGCAGCCTGGAGTCATCGTCTACTACCAATATTGATATTTTCTTTGATGGCACAATATCATCTCCTTTTCAGGATTGACTCTTCCGAGTGCCCAGCGGCAGTGTGAAGAAGCAGGTAGTTCCTTCGCCAACTTCACTTTCGATCCAGATACGACCGTTGTGCGCTTCTACAAGGCCTTTGCAAATCGAAAGACCCAATCCAATGCCACTGGCGTGGCTTGAACTTTGCTCCTGCTCGACGCGATACATTCGGTCGAAAACCCTGTCTCGGTATTGTTCCGGGATACCTGCCCCGTGGTCAGTGACGCTAATGACAAGTTCATTTTTTGCTTGTTTCACGCGAATTATCACTTCTGTCTCTGGTTTGGAATATTTACTAGCGTTATCGATGAGATTATCAAGTACTTGCCGGATTCGTCTGGCATCGATATTTACTTTAGGTAACTTTTTAGGTGACTCCGATGTTATTTGATGCTGAGGGGATCGAGCATGCGATTCAGCTACAGCATCACAAACCAAATCGGATATGCTAGCAAGCGTCTTCCTGAGTTTAAAAAGACCGGCTTCTAATTGAGACATATCCAGCAATTCATCAATAAGTTCCATTAACTGGTCAGCAGCGCTATCGATGGAATTCAAATGGTCTTGTTTCGCATCATACGCTAGTTTTGTATCGTAATTTATGAGCATGGTTGCGTATCCTTTGATGGTAGCCAGAGGTGTTCGTAATTCATGAGACACGTTCGCCAGTAGCTCGGTCCTTAGTCTGTCAATCTCTTTTAATGTTTCAATCTCTCGCTCCTTTTCTTCAGCCCGTTTGCGCTCGGTGATATCTCTGGCAACTCCGTAAACACCAATTACCTCTCCATCCTTGAAAATCGGGGAAGAATTAAACTCAAACGAGACCACAGTTCCATCATTTCTGATGATATCCAATTGGTAGCTATGCATGCTCTGTCCCTTGGACACTGTTGTGAGGGTATCAATCCCTTTTGGCTTCTCGGATTCCGGCAAATGGTCATGGAAAAAAGTACCCAGTATCTCTTCTGGTTTACCACCAGCCAGCATCTCGCCTGCCGAAGAAATGTAAGTAATCCGACCTTCCAGATCCAACTCGTAGATCATATCGAAATTTCGCTCTGCAACGCCTCTGAATCTTTCCTCGCTTTCGCGTAAGGCGTCCTCGGCTAGCTTGCGCTCGGTTTCCAGTACTTCGAGTTGGCTAACCCGCTGGCGCAGTTCTAACAACTCAGATATAAGCTGCTCTTTGGTTTTCGAAGTATCCTTGTGTGACATATCAACTGCAATGTGAATTGGTATTCGATTTTACCTTATTATTGGGTACAAATCCAACAAGGGCTACCTATTGTGGGCAGCCCTTTGACAGAATCGAGGGGTTTTTTCGGTTATGTACTATGATTGTATTGCGGATCCCGAGGGAAGGACTCTCGTGGCCTTTGTCGCACTTTCTTCATTTCCTGAACCAGCGAATCGGGTTCTTCCTTGCCCTGTTCT
>JABMQN010000209.1 GCA_013203045.1 Chloroflexota bacterium | reverse complement strand
GGCTAAAGCTAATAGGAGTGCTGGCGTTTACAAACTCTCGAACTTCTTTAAGTTCTACCAATTCTGTGTCATTCATGTAGGTATTCATCCTCCTAGCATGAACGATTTCTTCATTTCAGGCTCATCTTGCGTTAGAATCAAACCTAACTTTCAGGCTCATCTTGCATTGGAAGAGACTATGCGTTGACATAAACCATTTTCATGGTGTATAATGCGAGCCACGTTTGTAGATAGGATATGTTACTAAGTGACATATCGAATGCTCAGTTGCGTCTGTGGGGGAACTGTGACTGAGGGATAGGAGGGCTGCCATGAGTGCAAAGCCGTTTCCAGGTACCTCAAGACAGAAAACGACCAGACGTACAAGACCAAAAGAGAAAACCGCGGAGCAGCTCCTCGATGAGTTGGCAGAAATCCGCCAGAGAATTGCCTCTTTAGAAGATGCAGATCGTGACCGCAACGGCAAAGTAAAGGCATCCAAAAAAAGTAAAAAACAAGCGGTCGCGCAGTATAGCAGTACCCCAATTGCCTCATATACCTGGCAGAAAGTCGGCGAAGATTTCGTATTGGTAGACTTCAATGATACAGCCGTTGAGATTACCGATGGGCAGATCGTAAGTCTCGTAGGAAAAACTGCCAAAGAACTCAACGGCCATGAGCCGGCAGTACTTGAAGACCTCTCTCAATGCTTTGCTAAAAGGAGTTCCATCAAGCGGGAACTCGATTGTCGGTTCAACAATATCGGCGAAGATCGATACCTTGCCATCAATTCGAGCTTCGTACTACCCAACCTGGTACTGGTACAGATAGAAGATATTACGGAACGAAGGCAGGCGGAAGAAGCAATTCTGCGTGCGAAAAAGGAGTGGGAACGCGCTCTCGATTCAGTTCCTGAGCTTGTTGCCATAATTGATGATCAGCATCGAATTGTTCGGGTCAACAAATCTATGGCGGATTGCCTGGAGCTATCTCCGAGTGAATGTGTGGGATTGAACTGTTACAATGCGGTTCATGGAATGGATAGTCCACCTCCCTCTTGCCCTCATGTGCAATCATTGAAAGATAATAGCTCGCATACCGCGGAATTCGATGAAGATCGTTTAGGCGGGCAATTTGAAATCACTACTTCCCCTCTTACCGGACCTGATGGTTGCGTGATTGGCTGCATGCATATTGCCCGTAAATGTGGTACTCGCAAGGACAGTAACGAAGGGATCGTTAGGCTTAGCAGAGAGTTGGCCACTCTGGATGCCATTGCCGAAGTTGCCAGTCAGTCATTCGACATTGACGAAATACTAAACAACGCCCTGGAGAAAGTATCGGAGGTGATGGGAGTAAGGGTCGGAGGCGTATATCTTCTCGATAAAGACACGAAGAACCTGAATGTCAAAGTTGTAACGGGAGTCAACGATGATACTTATAAAGTGATCTCCCCTATAAAGATCGGTAAAGGTGTTTCCGGGCGCGTCGTGCAATCTGGCGAATCCATGTTTATAGAGTCACTCCCTGATTCAGTTGATCTAATAGGGAAAAGGGCCCTGCGAATGGTCATCGATGAACAACTAAAGGCGGCCATGTGCATTCCGCTCAAGGCCAGAGGAAGGGTGCTTGGGGTGATGTATGTGATGACTGATAATGATAGGACGCTCACTCAGCAGGAAAGAACATTTCTTGTTAGGGTTAGTCGCCAGATCAGCAGTGCTATCGATGCTTCAGAAATGAACAATGAGATATCGAAAGTAAAGGCAGCAGATGAACTTGAGCGGCTACGAATGGCTTTTCTGGCCAGTATTTCCCATGAAATCAGAACACCTTTGGCCTCCATCAAAGGTTTTGCAAGCACTTTGCTCCAGACGGATGTGCAGTGGGATGCTGAGACACAAAAAGACTTTATAAGACATATCGATGAAGAATCTGACAGACTGATGCGAATTGTCAATGATGTCCTTGACGTATCGCGGATATCGTGTGGGGCGATGAGGCTCGAAAAGACCATGGCGCTGTTTGACGACGTTCTCGAGGACGTGAGAAACAAACTCCGCATTCTTACCAAGAACCATCATCTCAAATTGCAAAAACCGGCTGTTTCACCTCTCGTTATGATGGATGGGCTGCGTATTGGACAGGTTATTACAAATCTTGTAGAGAATGCAGCATCATATTCACTTGTAGGTAGTGAAATCACACTTGCTGGCGAAGTACGTGAGGACAAATTAATTGTAAGCGTTACGGATAAGGGATCGGGTATTGCTAAAGAATATCAAGAAAAGGTGTTTGACCGTTTCTTCCGTCTTGAAGAGAGTGCCAAGCGGCGGAAGGAAGGCTCTGGTTTAGGATTAGCAATCTGTAAAGGAATAATTGAGGGTCATGGCGGTGAGATTTGGGTGGAAAGCAAGCATGGCAAGGGTTCCAAGTTCATCTTTACTTTGCCGATTGTAGATGATTCTGAGCTTTAAGTAGCTCATAGCGTTTTAATAGACCAGCCGTAACGCCCATGCCAGAGGACGTATGGTGGATGGAAGCTCCTCGCGAGGTAGTCTATCTCGTGGAAAAGCTCTACGCCACGTTATGTATTTCTTAAAACCCCATATAATCATCCACAAGAAAACGGCCCCATATACATAGCCTCCCAAAACGTCACTTGGCCAGTGAACACCACGATAAATCAACCACGTACCCATAATTGGGATCCATAGACCCAAAATGACCTGTAAGGCTGTGCGTATCCAGCCGGGTTTTAGCAATCGGCCAGATAGGTAAATAAGGAACCCAGAGAACATTACAACATGCATGGCCGTACCGCTGGGGAAGCTAAAATCTGTTGACTCCCTGCAAATTGTTATGAGGTCTCCATCAGGCCTGGGACGAGCTATGACTTCGCGCAAGAGGGGGTTTATCAGATCAGCGATGCCGACGAGACCCACAAAAGCAGCTTCAGCCCGCCATCCTTTGAACCAAAGCAAAGCTATAATAATGATTCCCAGCACACCCGCTGCTCCCGCGACTCCCATACGATTATCATACTCAGCAACTGATCCAACATCCTTACTCTGGCCCCACTCGGATATGGTCAAGTCCCAGGAGAAATAGTCTGTGATGAGGGCTTCAAAGGTGAGGAAGAGCAAGAATGCTACGATGAGCACAAATATACATCTGCGAAAAGTAACCTTCATAGCTCTCGACTTGTCATTACAATGGTGATACCGTGCGAGTTAAATAAAAGGTCATGATCCCTTCTGTGCATGGCTGCGGCGAAGAGGCCTGATTGCCAGAAGCAGTATTGATTTGAGACCATTTATCAGGTTGGCTAATTCGTACAGGATTGCGGCTCTGAAGTCAGCTAACCGGATGAAGAAATGCTCGAGACGGGAATCCGTGCCGCCGAACAGCGGAAAGTGACACCCAAAAATGGAGAACACTTGTCGTTGGAGGAAACTGGCCAGGCCTGGATTGGTAGCTGTCATTTGTATTGGGTACGCAGCGTTTCCAACTTTGGGTAATGCACCTACCAGTAAAGCCATTCCATGCGATATGCCTTTGCCTCTGGTTTTCACAATTCTGAATAAGGTATAGATAGTTCGTATAGCAGGACCGACCCAGATAGTGGCCAGAAATACTTTTATCAACCCCCAAAACTCAGGATCATGAAGAATCCACATTGCGTATGAAAATAGAAGCAAAGTAATGATTGGTTTCAAACCAATGTGGAAACCTAAACCCCTGAGATATTCTATCTGCGCGGGTGTATCCATATCAGGCCGAAGGGCTTCTGCTTCCTCGGCGGTCAACCGACCTGCTTTCTGCCAGCGATCGATTCTCTCATTTACGTAGGTCTCCGAAAATTGTATGAGGCATGCTTCATCGTATGCCAGGCGTAGAGCAAATAATATACTTTGCTTAGAATTGACAGCGATATTTCTCAAAGAACGAAAAATAGCAGCAATACTAGAACCGATACTCTTGAACGAATCGAGACATAGATAGCCGAAGAAAGGAAGGCTGGATTTCTCGATTTGGGTTGCTTTCTCGGGGGATATTTTACCGCTTCGACTCCAGTGTTCAGCAAAGCCTTTGCGTATGTTTTTCCTCAGCTTACCATCAGTCAAGAGCCGATGTTTATTGCGAAAAATGGCAGGCTCACTCGATTTCCATGCCTCAGTATGATACTGGAGTTGTTTAACATTGTTCCTCAGTTGTCGATAACGTTCGAGTCCGAGTTTCCTGGTTAATTCGTTTTTGTTGGCTGACAGGTATTCATTCAGTTTATCGAAGTTGACATCATCAAATAGAGGGAATGAACCGGTCTTGATAGCGGTCCATAGTAAATCCAACACGATCAATGCCGGCATTCCTGATTCAACATCAACTAATACCCACCTGCCTTTCTCATCTCTGAGCAAGTTGCTTGTTGGGGTAGAGAGCATCTTGTTTACTTGCCACTCAGATCCCATGAAGCCGGACTGGCGGAACTTGTCTTTCAGTGCATCAAGCTGAGTAATGACCTCGTCGATCTCCCACGATGGGACTTCGATTTTTGGTGACCTGATTCCAACCAATCTCTTGAGAAAGCGAAGGGGATAGTTCTTCAGGAAAGTGCGCAGGATATAACGGTCAAATACACCCGGTTTTGGACCTCTGCCTTTAATATATTCCGTACCGAGAATGTAACCTTGAGCCGTTTCGTCCCATCTTGTGTAATATGCATCTGCAATAAGCGATCTTCCAAACCAGAATTCGGTCAGGTCTTTTAAAACATTCCGGCGGAATTTGGAAGCTCGGATGGCATGTTCCTTTGTGTGGTAGGGGAAAGGAGCTTGAAAGCACGCCAAGTAGATGAGGTTTCTGCCCATTTCGGAGAGACTCTCTTTCGCCTGAAATAGCTTTTCGGCATAGAGTTCCCCGGTTGCTGTATCCCTTACGAGATGTACTTCAGCGGCTCTACCGCTACCAAGATAACCAACGAATTCCGGGTTCAGTGGCACTTCGAAGGGAGTCTGAGAATGATCGGAACGACTAGTCCACCTATGTTCCGCGATTAACCGTTTTGTAAGCGCAGTACGCTCTCGAGTTTTTGGCTTGCTGACAGTACTTTTATCACGCATTGTTGCAATCGGGTACCAAATGAGTCACTAGCTCTTTGCTACCAAGTTCAGAGTAACATGTTAAGGTAAAAGCCTATGTCAACGCGATGTCAATTTCGGTAAACATTCAGTAAACCGCTATTTACCTAATATGGTACCAAAGTACTAGCTTCAGTTATTACATGATACTTTAATAGGAGTAATCGTATTTGTCAATAGCAAACGAGGCAATAATAGGATGTATCAATGTGAAGAGACCGTGCAAAGTGGCGAAGATTCGGGTTTAGGCCTTTGCCGCTGCAAGTCTTTTTGATGTGAAGAAAAAGATAATGCTAATAGCAGTGAGTGGAATCAGATAGAATGCAACTTCTGAGAATCCCACATATTGGCTGCCTGTTGCCAGTCTTGTAATGAGGTTGAATGGGGATGGGTCGAGCAGATAGCTAAGTCCCGTGGCCAAGAGAAGAGATATGGAATAAACAAACTGGGCTCGCTCTCGATCTTTATAATACAGCCCAATGATAGCTGCCCCGAAAGATATAATGGCAGCGATGATAATCGAAAGACAAAGTACGTTTCCAAAGTTCTCCACGTCGAAGGTATTCAACCTCAATAATATTATCCAGAGAACACACTGGATCAGTGCCGTAGCGATTGCAGCGAATATCTTTGATGAAAATATATTGTTGAGCGAAACAGGGGCTGCCCACAATGTATCGAGTGTCTTGTGCTCAAGTTCCTCTGAAACGGTATCGATGACGATACTTCCTGCTATAAGTGCGGGGAAGAACATTAGCAATGGAATGATGATGGCATAGAGGAACTCGTAGCTGGTATGGGATTTCCCTTCAATATCAGTGAAGTTCATATTGATACCATTTTGTTCGCGCAGATATTCCTCAGCATTTTTCAGTGGATCATTCAGTGCCATCAGTATTATTGTAGATTCCGTATCGGATTCAGGGAGGAATAGGTCCATATCCACTATGCCTCCCTCACTTGACGGGATAGACATGATGGCATCGATCTTTTCAGACTTGAAGGCCTGCTCAGCATCATCGAGAATGTCATAGCGTTCTACTTGTATATTCTTTTTCTGGTCAAGGAAATAGGTGATTGGGCTGGCAGTATGCCCCACTACACCAACTTTGAGGCTTACAGGGGAATTCTCTCCGATTGTTGTGGGATCATAGAATGACATCATTCCCATAAGCATGATTGAGGAAAACATGGCAATGAAGAACTGAATCAGCATAGCGAAGATGATGGTCTTCTCTTTACGGATAGACCTGAGTTCTCTTCTAATCAAAACAAGGAATGAGTTCACTATAATGCCCCTCTGATGATAAACAGATTGTAAGCTGCGTGTATTAGAGCACCGGCTATGATAGCCACTGGATAGAATTTGATACCCCAACGTTTTGTGAGTAGACATACAGTACACGTTGTAATGAAATGCATTACCAGTGGGAAGATAAGGAACACACCGGAACTAAACAAAGCTTCAATGAATAAGGATTCGGACATTACTCTCAAAGTTAGGAACAGTAGAAGTTTCTCTCCAATCCAGAAACCAAGAGCAGCCATGAAGGATAGTACTACTACACTTTTTAATGAAGTTATCATTCGGTTTTGCAACAAGACTATAAAACCCGCGGATTTTACTATCTCCTCGGTCACAATTGATATAGCAAACATGATGCCGAGTGCAATACCCAGGGACAATTTGAAGACGATAACGATGGAAGCTAATTGCACCATGAATACTACAGGAATGAGGAGTAAGCTCATATAAACCATCGATATGTTCAGGTGGCTCTTGTTGATGATAAGATATATCGCCTCACTGAGTTTCCGGTACAGCGGCCTGTATCCCATCAGATACTCTTCATTAAATATTCGCACTGCCGCAAGCATGGTTACGAAGAACACAAGAAACATCGGGATTGTAGATAAAAGATACTCACTCAAACCGAAGGATTCTCCCCTGTACATGAGGACTGCCAGAGTTAACGGTGAGATATAGCTTAATTCATTGACGCCGGTGAACATGGCCGGAGCGACGAGATAAGCGGTGACAATCCACACAGCCATCATGGAGAAGAATGTCTGATCCTTAAATGTTCGATAGAGCAAAGCTACCATGAGGTAGATTGAGAAAATGAACAACATTATCGGTATAAAGATGGCAAGGGCGAGGAGAACATTGCCTCCTAATGCAAGTGTGATTGCAATTATGGCCAGGAATGAATACCCGATGTAGGGTAACATCTTGCCCATAATGATTTGAAACGGCGTAATGGGTGCGGACATCAGAATAATAAGTTTCCGGTTGGTTTTTTCTTCCATAAAGCTGCTGGTAAAGAAAATACTCACGAAGAATATCGGAACAACGTAGAAAAACGCAATTAGTACCTGGGAAACGGGGATGGGCGGTTTGAGAAGCGAAGGAATGATGATCTCTTCATCTGAAGCGAATTCTGCTTTGAATTCCGGCATACCATTGTCATTTATGAAGTCCTTCAGTTGTTCCTTGACTGCCGAATCGGACGCCCTCTCGATAGGATCGGCCGAAGGTGCTCCCTGTGAAGGTCCAGGGATTGGAGCTGGGTCCATAGGGATTGAAGGCTCTGTCTGGGTGTATATCGACTCTGGATCGGGCGCTGATGGCTCAGGCAAGGCTGGCGGGTCAAGTTCTAGTGAAGGAAGCGATTCTGTGTCTTCTTGCAGAATATCAGAGAGCGATGGCTGAGAATATACATCGAAATGTTCAACTTCGGAGTCTTTTGCCATGTGGTGGATTTCGATGCGAAGTGGGAACGCCTGATCGACGTCATACTGGTCTGATATTCTAAGCAGTTCTTGCCTTTCCAGATATTGGCTCAAAGCCCCCACAGTATATTGCGAACGATCATCCGGTCGGTCGCGGACACGATCACCGATAATGTAAAGACCGATCTCCTTTTGTTCAAGCTTCCTTTCTGCATCCGGTAGTGAATCCAGTGGGATTACATTGAACCGTTCATCCGCAATATGAGGGCCATTGGGAAACACCCCGATATTGTATATGGACTTGCTTATAACCGGGTCTTGGTGATAAATTACAGTGGAGAGGATAACAGCAACTGCGAAAATTCCTATGACGAATAGCCTGGAACGCCCTGTGAAGCGACCCCTCAGGCGCGTGATTTCGCGTTTTGAGATGGGCAATAGGTTGCTCATAGCTATATCCCGATTGGCTGAATAATTATACATCAAGGAATGTAGTGAAGGGGTCCGGGCAGACCCGTACAGAGGACTAGTGGTATCCCCCAAGTTTTTGCATAAATTAGGAAAGAGAATGTAGTAGAGAGGTTCGATTTTCGTTATGAGTACAATCATCAAACTTGAATCGCTGAACAAGTTATATAGAGATTTTCCCGCTGTGAAGGATTTGAACCTTGAAGTGAAGGAAGGGGAGATATTTGGCATAATTGGTCACAATGGTGCCGGTAAAACCACTGTGCTTAAAATGATTGTGGGATTATTGGCCCCAACCTCTGGAACCATAGAGGTAATGGGTCATGATATGACGAAGGATAGCACGGATGCAAAAAAGGATATCGGATATTTGCCGGAGGAGAGTCCCCTTTACGAAAATATGAATGTCCAAGAATATTTAATGTTCTTCTCAGAACTCTACAAGTTGCCCAAGAAAGAAGCTAAAGAACGCATAAATCTGTTGCTGGATTCATTGAAACTGGAAGCCAAGGGTAAGTACACTGGCGAGCTATCTAAGGGGATGAAGCGAAAGGTAGCCATCGCTCGAACATTGTTACATGATCCTAAGTTACTTGTACTGGATGAACCCAATTCCGGACTTGATCCTCTGACATCTTTTTTCATCATCGATTACCTGAAAAAGTTGAGCAAAGAGGGGAAGACCATTGTGATCAGTGCTCATAACCTCTTTCATGTGGAGTATATTTGTGATCGGGTGGCAATCCTTAAAAATGGTGAACTGGTTGTCTGCGATACTGTAGAGGCAATGCGTGAGACTTTTGGAAAGCGGGAATATGAAGTGGTGTTTCAAGCTGATGCCAATCTGGATTATGAGAGAAAAGAAGAGAACTACATATTCCGTGCAGCAGATGTAGCTCAAATTGCTTCGTTACTTCAGAAAATATCTGAAAACAACTGGGCATTGGTTGACCTTTCAGTGCAGCAGTCAGCGCTTGAAGAAATGTACGTGGGCATTATGACTGAAGAAAAGTGAGAGCGAGATGCACATCAGTAAGCTTGTAATATGGAATACCTAACAACTCAGAACTCCTATCGATCCCCGAACCAGAAAGCGTCGTTTTTCGCGCGGAAATTCCCCAGCTTGGTTTACTATCTTAAGATGGTGCGACTTGTAATCTGGGGATCAAGGAAAGCAAAAAGCGGGGAGTTCACCACCGAAAAACGGGTTGAAGGAATCCTCAAAATCGTACGGGCACTTGAATCGGTTGGAGTACAGTTCGAAATTGAGAACCTTGCCGCGTTTCGGGAACTTGAATCTCCTTGTGTGTTCGTCAGTAACCATATGAGTACACTGGAAACTTTTATCTTGCCCTGTATTATTGAACCCGATAGAGCGAATACTTTTGTGATAAAGGAAAGCCTTATAAAATACCCTGTTTTCAAACACATTATGCTTAGCCTTGACCCTGTTGTTGTGACCAGGGAGAACCCAAGAGAGGATTTCGAGGCAGTCATGAAAGGTGGACAGGAGCGTTTAAGTAAGGGAATTTCCATAGTTGTCTTCCCTCAAACAATGCGTAGTACAATCTTCGATCCAACTCAATTCAACACGATTGGAGTTAAACTGGCGAGACGCGCCGGGGTGCCTGTTATACCTATAGCACTGAGAACGGATGCATGGGGTAACAATGATCGTTTTGTAAAAGAATTTGGAAAGATCGATCCGAACAAACCAGTTCGAATATGCTTTGGTGATCCAATTCACATACAAGGTAATGGCAAAGATGAGCATGAATTGATAGTTCAGTTTATAGAAGGAAAATTGAAAGAATGGGCTTGAAGTGAATCTGGTAGTGAAATACCTTGGGTAGTGAAATATGGGCCTTGGCCAGAAATTGGCTGAGGTCCATTTTCGTTGTACAGAAAAACTCAGGGAATACATGCATACCTGACTCTTACTCAGGGCAATCGCATTTAAAATAAACGTCAGAGCAATGTATTCAGATAACAAAGCCATAATATGTCATTCTCGCGAATGCGGGAATCTAGATGGGCGAGGGTAGTGGATTCCGGATCGGGGTCCGGAATGACAGAGTCCTAACTTATTTCTCTTTAGTTTATAGAGCCAACTGTCAGCGTTTGCATCGTAATTAAAATGCGATTGCCCTGGACTCTTACTACCACATCAGTGAATGACTGATACTGTACATGTTAACCAAAGGTAGCTTAAGTATCTTTTCGGAGCTTTATGGGGTAAATAATCGTCAGTATTATCAAATGTTTTGTATTGATGTGATCATAACATCCGGTTGATTTCGTCGAAAAAGGAGAAGCGATGGAAGCATATTACCTCGTATCAAGTTTAACATCAATACTATCAGGCCTCATACCAATGCTGATAATTGCAGCTATCGTATATCTTATCAATTTTGCTCTGACTGCTTAGTTTATTCAGTTTGAATACAACAGTATTCAAACTCTGCTCTACTCATTTGCCAATAATTGAAGATTAAGGCCAGATAGCTTCAGCCACATCTTTTAGTCCCAATTCCAGTAATTTGGATTTGCTGGGTTTTCCGGTCTCGGTGTCCCAGTCCATTGCCTGGAAATAATCCTGACGCATTACCTCCCCATCTATTTCCTTGCCGGCAGTCGGGCCATCCGGTAGTGGAG
>JABMQN010000208.1 GCA_013203045.1 Chloroflexota bacterium | reverse complement strand
ATTTTGCACCTAATGATTTCAATGGGTTACGAGCCCGGATTTTTTAAATTTTGACTTTTTACGAATGCATCAAACTTGATATTAAAGGATATTTCAAGATCCAGATTGAGGCAGTTGAGTTACGCGGCAGCCTCAACTTTTGAGCGGTTGGAAAAATGAGACTGTGAGAAAATCAATAAGGAGATTAAGATGAAAGATAAACTAAAGGTGGCCTTGATTACAGGTGCGGGTGAAGGAATAGGTAAGCACATTGCTCTGGCTTTGTCAAAAGAACACTACGCTGTTGGAGTTAACGATATTGCCTCTAATCAGGCAGAGGCCACATCTGAAGCTATTCGTATGACAGGGCAAAAAGCTCTACCATTAGTGGCCGATGTATCCAAAGAAGGCGAGGTAAAAGAGATGGTCTCTAGGGTTCAGAAAACCTGGGGACGACTGGACGTATTGATTAACAACGCGGGCTTGTTCGATCAACGTTCACCGGTGGTAGATCAGGAAATGGCCATATGGGAGAGGCTCATTGATGTCCACCTGAAGGGCACTTTCCTTGTAAGTAAGATTTGCGCCCCACTTATGTTCAAGAGCGGCGGCGGGCGGATTGTGAATATCGCTTCTATCGCTGGGTTAGTTACATTTCCCCGAACAAGCGCCTATGGACCGGCGAAAAGCGGCGTGATCCGTTTAACACAGATTTTGGCCCTTGAATGGGCGGCTCACAACATATTGGTCAACGCAGTAGCGCCGGGTTACGTGAAAACAGAATTGGCGGCCAAATTGATGGAAGAGGGAATTTGGGACGAAGAGGCCTTGGTGAAGCGGACACCTCTGGGGCGAATCGGTACCCCTGATGATGTGGCTAAGGCAGTGTTTTTTCTTATTTCGAAAAATGCCGATTTTATTACCGGTCACACCCTTGTTGTTGACGGAGGGTGGAGTGCTTACGGATTTATCTAGGTCACCAAGATTTAAGCATGATGTATGTGGTGGATGTAGGGCCTGCAAGCTGTTCTCAACAGTTGGTGTTTGTGCTTAAGGAAATGGGTATAGATGTAATCGACTATGTGTTTCTGACCCATATCCATACCGATCACGCTGGAGGTCTGGCAAGGTTGCTTTCGGCCTATCCACAGGCTATGGTAGTCTGCCTCGACCAGACAGTGGATCATTTGGTCGATTCATCCTGTGTAATGGAAGCCAACCGAAGGGTGATGGGTGTAGTTGCGGAAAGATATGGCCAGTTGTTACCGGTTCCGAGAGAAAAAGTAATCCCTCACAGTCAGTGGAAAGAGAATACTATTAAGATAATCGAGACGCCCGGTCATGCACCGCACCACCTCAGTTTTCTCCATGACAGAGCACTCTTTGTCGGCGAGGCGGCAGGCATGTACCAAGCTATACCCAGTGGTATGGAGTATCACAGACCGGCAACTCCACCACGGTTTTTCTTCGACGAAGCTTTGAGCAGCGTAGAGAAGTTACTCGAGTTGGGGGATTTTATAATTTGCTACGCACATTATGGTATGCTTCCCAGTTCCCGAAATGCCTTAATTACGTTCAAGGAACAGCTCTTGCACTGGCGGGAGATCGCATATCAAGTGCGGAACACTAATAAATGGAACGATATGGCAGAGTTTAATGATCCAGATTCTGTTACGTCATGACACCAATCTGAAGAGTTTAGAACATATGGGTAGAGATGCGAGGGCATGGGAGCTTAATTTCATGCTTGACTCGGTTACAGGATTCTTAGGTTGCTTCCGAGAGAAGCTGCAGGTTCGCGCAGGGTTATACTCTAATGCATAATTGAGTGGGAATTTCACCAATGAGCTAAGATATCTTCTTGTTTGTTGATGATTTTATTATCACAGATTAGGACAATTGAAACGTAAGAGGCATCAGGGCGGCCTGAGGTGGCTTTGATTTGTTAAGCGGTTTAATTCAAGTAATCACTTGTATTTGTTGAAGGGGGTTGTAGCGGGTCATGAGTTCAGAGAGCCCATTAAAAGACAAACTTGTACTGGTAGTTGACTATGAGCCTGATGTGCTCGAAACTGTTGAGGAAGGGCTCGACATGTGCCTTGTTCACAAGGCCGATAATTATAATACTGCGCTTCAATATCTTCTGAGTTACACTTATATGATATTGTGATTCTTGATATCATGGGCGTGAACGGTTTTAAACTCCTGAAAACGAGTGTTTCCAGGGGATTTCCAACAGTAATGCTTACCGCCCATGCCCTTTCACCGGGATCGCTAAAAAGCTCCATAAAATTAGGAGCTGTTTCTTTTATGCCGAAGGAGAAGATCCCGGAACTAAGATCCTTCCTTGAAGATGTAGTTTTGGGTGGAGGTAAACCGGTCTGGAAAAAACTTTTTGACAAATTGGGGGATGTTTATGACAGACAATTTGGTCCCGGCTGGAAAGAAAAGAACAAGTTCTTCAAGGACTTTGAAGAGGAGTTGGAAAACTCAGTGAAGCCTGAGATAAAAGAATGAGGAATATTTGATGCCGGAGTACGAAGGTAAGACAAAGGGTATGGCGCTGCCCCTTGAGGGGGTACGTGTGGTCGAATACGGAGTCTTCCACGCGGGACCGGGTGGCCGCTGCCATTCTTGGTGATCTGGGAGCGGAAGCAATAAAAATTGAGGGCGCAGAAGGAGATCCAGAGCGCTCCTGGACCGAATTGGGGGACATGGCCGGTCAGGGACTCAGGTGCTGTTTCTTGCCCTGCAAGCACTGAAACTTGATCCGGTACTGAAACCTTAATCCACTGGAGGAGGTAAAGATGGCAAAACTACTATGGCAACCTTCGGATGAAAGAATCAAAAGCACGAATATGTATCGATTCATGCAT
>JABMQN010000207.1 GCA_013203045.1 Chloroflexota bacterium | reverse complement strand
GTGCTGTTGCTGCGGGGGGCACATTGGGCATACTTATCCCCCCCAGCGCAGTTTTTATTATTTACGGAATTATGACTCAGCAGTCAATAGGCAAACTTTTCCTTGCTGGCATTTTTCCCGGTATCCTCCTCACCCTGCTTTTTATTATTAGCATTTACGTTATCTGCCAGCGCAATCCCAGCCTAGGACCGGCCGGACCGGCCGTATCTTTCAAAGAGATTCTTATGTCGCTAACCGGGGTTGGAGAAACGCTGGTTTTGTTCTTTCTGGTCATGGGCGGTCTTTTCGTTGGCTTGTTTAGCCCCACCGAAGCCGGAGGAATAGGAGCTTTTGGAGCACTGCTTCTTGCCATCATTAGGCGCCAACTGGTATGGCGATATTTCATCATTGCCATTGAGCAGACAATTCGCACGTCCTGTATGATTTTTATCATTGTTTCCGGGGCAGTGGTCTTTGGCCGCTTTCTCGCTGTAACCAGAATTCCCTTTGAGCTTGCATCCTGGGTGGAAAGCCTTCCCTTACCCCCTGTCCTCATCCTAGTAATCATATTACTAATATACGGCATTGGCGGCCTCTTTATGGATAGTCTCGCATTCATGCTGCTTACCGTCTCAATTTTTTTCCCAGTAGCTATGAAGCTGGGCTATGACCCCATATGGTTCGGAGTGATAATAATAATAATGACGGAAGTGGGGGCAATCACGCCACCGGTGGGTGTCAATGTTTTCGTAATAAAAGGCATAGCGCAAGATGTGCCGATTGAAATCATATTCAAAGGGATATCATATTTTATTATCGCTTTTGTGCTATGCATAATTTTTCTTATATTGTTCCCTCAGATCGCACTGTTTCTACCCGGTTTCATGAGATAGTAACATGACTGCATCGCGAAGGCTTAATCACTATATGATAGATGCCTTACGCACATCCCCGTCTTGACAAACAAAATGCTATGAGGCCCGGCTATACTAATGGCCTTCTTCGTGGCAGAGGAGACGGGAAATTGGAATAAAAGAAAGCGCGGCGTTAACACATGTCTGTCCATGTCTCTCGCAAGTGTACCCACATCAGACTTCAAACCTTTCTCTTATTTCCAGCACTACAAAACCGAGATTCGCTTCTTGAGAGGTACAGTTGTTGAATGAAGAACCTAAGGAGATTTTTGATATGGAAGATTACAGAAAGTACTGGAATGAACGGATGGAAACTTTGCCCCCCGAAGAGTTTCGTGAGGTGCATGAAAAGGCACTGCTGAGGCAACTTAAGTACGTGGGGGAGAATTCAGCCTTTTACCAAAAAAAATTCAGCGAATTGGGCGTAGAGGTCGGGGACGTCAAAAGAATCGAAGATTTGAACAGGCTTCCCTTTACAGAAAAGGCCGAACTTCGTGACAGCCAGCTTGATAGCTCTCCGTTGGGGTCCCACATCGCCTGTCCGATGACCAGTGTAAAAAGGATATATTCTACTAGCGGAACCACTGGCAGACCTACTTACATCGGTCTTTCGAAACATGATGCAAACACATGGGCCGAGGCTGCTTGCAGGGCTTTCTGGACCTGCGGGCTTCGTACTGGCAGCATTGTGCCACTAGTGGTCGCTCCTTTTTTGATCGCTGCCTCATATGCAGACGCCCTGCAAAAAATTGGCACAGTGGTTCCTATAGGTGTTGGAGCCACTGACAGGATTATAGGGGCATTTCAGCATATTGGGGCCAATGCACTCTTGTCCACATCATCTTATCCCTTACATTTTGCCGATTCGCTCGAAAAAAGGGGGATCGATCCAAAATCTTTGGGAATAAAGGTGATTATGGCTGGAGGCGAGCCCGGTGCTGCCATTCCATCTGTGCGTCAGAAAGTTGAGGAAACTTTCGGCTGCGCATTCCTTGAGATGATGGGAAACGGGGACATGTGCGGTGAAATATGGGCGGAATGTGAATTCAAAAAAGGTATGCACTTCATTGCGCAGGGAATTGTCCATCCCGAAATAATCGATCCACATATTGGTGAAGCCTTGGAAATAAGAGTGGGAACCAAGGGGGAATTGGTTTACACATCTCTTGACCGGGAGTGCATTCCTCTGGTTCGCTTTAGAACACGTGACCACGTTGAAGTGACACAAACCAGTTGTGAATGTGGACGAACAGGTTTAGGCATACGCGTTTTTGGAAGAACGGATGACATGATAATTGTCCAGGGCGTGAACGTATATCCTGCAGCGGTTTGGGATGTTGTGGCGAATTTCGCGCCTAAGGTTACTGGTGTCATAGAGATTCAATTGCCCACTTCTCCTCCAGAAGGCTGGGAGCCGCCGATTCATGTCAAGGTAGAACATCAGGTGGATCCCGGTGAAATGGATGCCCTCAAGAAAAAGATCGAAACGTCCATTAGGGAAAAACTCATTTTTCGTGCCAATGTAGAGCTGGTCCCCGTGGGGATCCTACCAAAGTACGAATACAAAGCCAAACTCGTAAGAAAATTGTATGAGGAGAAAAATGAACATAATAGGGTCACATCTTGACGGGCTGTTGCCCAAATGATTTCATCAACATAATTTAACTTCATAAGACTTCTTAAAAAGCATAATTATTAATAATTTCTATGTTTATAGTATATACACTACTTTAAATATAATGTTGACATATTAGTTTTAATATGATAATATCATGGTCAAAACTCCAATAGAGGATTTCTGCCACGATG
>JABMQN010000014.1 GCA_013203045.1 Chloroflexota bacterium | reverse complement strand
TATGAGGCTCTGCGCAAGGGCGCCGATGTTCAGGAGCTTCACGAAAAAACCTACATCAAAACCTATTTCATTAATCAGATGAAGGAATTGGTAGAACTCGAGGAAAATATCCTTAAATATAAAGGGAAATCATTACCGGACGCCTTGCTCATTC
Source organism: Chloroflexota bacterium (assembly GCA_013203045.1). GTDB lineage: Bacteria > Chloroflexota > Dehalococcoidia > SZUA-161 > SpSt-899 > JABMQN01. The sequence goes on along the minus strand of JABMQN010000014.1, from coordinate 93,920 downwards.
AAGCTAAGAAAGACGGATTTGCGGACCGATATCTGGCGATGCTACTCGGAGTGTCTGAAAAGGAAATTCGAGAAAAACGGATTTCCCTGGGTGTTGTTGAAGGCTGGGAACCGGTTCCCGTCAGCGGCGTTGAAAATGCGGCTTATTATTTCTCCACCTACAACGCACCCGATAAGACCACAGCCACCAGCAACAGGAAGATCATGGTGCTCGGCGGTGGGCCCAACCGAATCGGGCAGGGAATTGAATTCGACTACTGCTGTGTTCACGCTGCATTCGCACTGCGTGATGAAGGCTACGAGACGATCATGGTCAACTGCAATCCCGAAACCGTCTCCACCGATTACGATACCTCTGATAAACTATATTTCGAACCACTGACAGTTGAAGACATCCTGAGCATCTATGAAAAGGAAAAACCGGATGGGGTGGTAGCCCAGTTTGGAGGACAGACACCGCTCAATATCGCCAATGAACTGGAAGCAGCCGGAGTGAAAATCCTTGGGACTTCTCCCGATACTATTGACCTGGCCGAAGACCGTGATCGTTTCAGCGCGATGATGGATAAACTTGGCATCCCAATGGCGGAATCCGGCATGGCCAGCAAGTTGGAAGATGCTCTGGCTATAGCGAACCGAATCGGGTATCCCCTGATGGTTCGGCCGTCTTACGTGCTTGGCGGACGAGGCATGGAAGTGGTTCACGATGAAGAAATGCTCGAAGAGTACTTTGCTGCTGCTGTGGGAGTTACCCCTGATCGTCCAATCCTGATCGACAGGTTCCTCGATAACGCTATTGAGGCCGAAGCGGATGCCATTGCCGACGGAACCGATGCCTTCGTTCCCGCCATCATGGAGCACATCGAACTGGCCGGAGTTCATTCCGGTGACTCGGCCTGCGTTATTCCGCCAGTCAGCATTCCCGAAAAACACATAGATACAATCTATGAATACACCAAAAAAATAGCCAAAGAACTTCACGTAGTAGGCCTGATGAATATGCAATATGCCATCTGCAATGACATCGTGTATGTTCTGGAAGCCAACCCGAGGGCATCTCGAACCGTGCCCATCGTTTCCAAAGTATGCGGCCTTTCCATGGCCCGGATTGCTATGCAAATCATGATGGGTAAAAAGCTGGCTGATCTCGACCTCAAACCCCAATCGATCCCGCACTTCGGGGTCAAGCAGGCCATATTCCCCTTCCCCATGTTCCCCGAGGTTGATCCTGTTCTGGGGCCAGAGATGAGATCCACCGGCGAGGTTCTCGGAATGGCCGACTCTTTCGGACTGGCCCTCTTCAAATCTGAGGAAGCCGGACAGCAGCGTCTCCCGGATGAGGGGGCTGTTTTGCTTACCGTGGTAGAGAAGAACGAGGATACCGTATTACCAACGGCCCGGCAATTTGTAGAACTCGGTTTCAAAATTAAAGCAACCGAAGGCACGCGCGAGTTCCTGGCCCAAAACGGCATTGAATCCGAACGCATTCTCAAAATGCACGAAGGTCGGCCCAACATCGTTGACGGCATAATGAACGGAGAGATTCAACTGGTAATCAATACTCCGGTTGGCAAGCGAAGTCAATATGACGATTCCTACATTCGCAAAGCAGCGATCAAACACAAAATCCCGTATATCACGACTCTGGCCGGAGCGGCTGCGGCAGTCAGAGGAATCGCAGCACATCGCAGAGGCGCTGCAGGGGTCAGATCACTTCAAAGCTATCACGCCGATATAAAGTGAAGTTAATTTTTGTAACATGACTGTAACATAATTGCGGTATAGTCAAAGAAACCTTTAAACCGATCCCGAGAGATCGGCAAGGGAAACACAAATGAATCGAATAAAGAAATTTAACGAATGCCTCTTGCCAATTTGGTAAGAGGTATTCTTATGGGCAATAAGAGAACTATTAAGAAAGAGTCGATAGGGTGAATAAGCAAAAAGTATTTCTGGCACTGGAAGACGGATCGGTTTACGAAGGTCATTCCTTTGGGGCTGAGTTACAGACCTCCGGTGAAGTGGTCTTCACTACCAGCATGACAGGTTATCAGGAGGTTTTAACCGACCCGTCATTTGCCGGACAGATAGTAATCCCCACCTACCCAATGATCGGCAACTACGGCATTAACGAACAGGACTACGAATCGAAAGGAATACAGGTTGCTGGATTTGTAGTCCGGGAAGAATGTGAAATACCCAGCCACGGTTTGAGCACCCGAACCCTAGATGAATACCTGAAATCACAGGACATCCCCGGGATTACCGGTGTAGACACGAGAGCGCTGGTTCGGAAGCTTCGCTCCCGCGGAGTGATGATGGGCATCATCGCCGTGGGGGAGAATACACCGGAAGCACTGGCACGTCTGGAGAACATGCCCCGTTACGACACCATCGATTTCGTGAAGGAAGTAACTACCAAAGAAGCTTTCGAGTGGGAACCTTCAAGGGAGCAAACCGGACCCAGAATTGCCTTGCTTGATTCGGGCACCAAGTTCAGTATCCTGCGGAGTTTGCATCGACTTGGATGCTCCGTCACTGTCCTGCCCTGTACTACCAGCGCAGAAGACGTTATGGAGCTAAACCCTGACGGCATTTTCTTTTCGCCCGGCCCTGGCGATCCTGCCTTGCTGGACTACCTCATTGGCACCATTAGGGAACTCGTTGAAAAAAAGCCGGTAATGGGTATATGTTTGGGGCATCAGTTGATCGGACGGGCATTCGGAGCTGAAACGTTCAAGCTCAAATTCGGGCATCGAGGTGCGAATCACCCGGTCAAAGATATCGAAACTGGTCGCGTTTACATTACCGCACAAAATCACGGCTATGCCATTGATGCCGATACGGTTAAAGGTGGACTTGAGGTTTCACACATCAATTTGAATGATGGCACTGTCGAGGGATTGAGGCACCGCGAACTGCCGCTCTTTACCATTCAGTACCACTCCGAGGCTTCACCCGGCCCACTGGATAATATGTATCTTTTTGAGCGATTTGTGGAGATGGTGAAGGAGAAGATGGTCAAGAGTCACAAAGGAATGAAATGACTAACATATCCAAGGTTCTTGTCATAGGATCAGGCCCGATAATCATCGGGCAAGCGGCGGAGTTCGACTATTCCGGCAGCCAGGCGTGTCGTGCTTTGCGCGAAGAGGGAATAACTACGGTATTAGTAAACTCCAATCCGGCCACAATCATGACCGACGAAGGTATCGCTGACACTGTCTACATCGAACCTCTCACGGTAAAAATCGTAAAAAAGATAATCGAAAAGGAACGCCCCGACGGTCTATTGCCTACTCTTGGCGGTCAAACCGGACTCAATTTAGCTGTTGGTTTAGCCGAAGCAGGAATATTGGATGAGTACGGTGTTCGTACATTAGGCACCTCCATCGAAACCATACAGATTGCTGAAGACCGAGGATTATTCAAACAACTGCTAATCGATATTGGCGAACCTGTGCCTGAGAGTGCAACCGTGACCAACATGAATGAGGCTCGAAAAGCGGCTCAATCCATCGGTCTGCCACTCGTAATTCGACCCGCATATACTCTTGGCGGAACAGGTGGGGGTATTGCCAGAACCGAGGAAGAGTTGGAACTGATCACCTCCCATGGCATTGCTATGAGTCCTATTCATCAAGTTCTCTTAGAAAAGTGTCTCATCGGTTGGAAGGAGATGGAGTACGAGGTTATGCGAGATAGCAGTGACAACTGCATTACCATCTGCAATATGGAGAATATCGATCCTATGGGCATCCATACGGGTGAAAGTATCGTGGTGGCTCCCAGCCAGACACTTACGGACAAAGAGTATCAGATGCTTCGCTCCGCGAGCCTGCGAATCATCCGAGCGTTGGGGATCGAAGGTGGGTGTAACGTTCAGTTTGCACTCGAACCTCATCCTATCGTTGGAACGCGTCGAGAAGGTGAAAGTCCATACTATGTAATTGAAGTGAACCCCCGTGTGAGCCGTAGTTCTGCGCTGGCAAGTAAGGCTACAGGCTATCCCATCGCTCGAGTGGCTGCCAAGATCGCGGTGGGAAAAACACTCGATGAAATCGCGAACAAAGTGACAGGGAAGACCACCGCTGTTTTTGAACCCGCATTGGATTACTGTGTGGTTAAAATCCCACGATGGCCGTTCGACAAGTTCACCAAAGGGAATCGTAACCTCGGCACGCAAATGAAATCCACAGGCGAAACCATGGCCATCGAGCGTACCTTCGAAGCGGCACTGAAGAAAGCCGTGCGATCATTGGAAGTTGGCACCAGAACTTTGCTTTGGGAGGATCCGACATGGAGAGACGGATCATTTCCGCTCGAACCCACTGACCAGCGTTTATGGGCGGTCTTTGCTGCGCTCAGGCAGGGCATGAGCACAGAAGAGTTGTGCCACCGCACTGGCGGCATCGATCCCTGGTTTTTAGAGAAATTCCGCAATATTGTCGAGATGGAAACTGAACTAAGCTCAAAACCGCTGGCTGCTGAGCTTATGCGAGATGCCAAGCGAATGGGTTTCTCTGATAGAGAAATCGGCATCCTTGCAAACCATTCTGCCGAGGAAATTCGAAAAATGCGGCATCAATGGGGTCTGCGCCCGGTATACAAAATGGTGGACACCTGTGCGGCTGAATTCGCCGCAGAAACCCCCTATTTTTATAGTACATACGAACAGGAAAATGAAGCTATTCCAATAGCAGGGGAAAAGGCGCTGGTTATTGGTAGTGGACCTATTAGAATCGGGCAGGGTATTGAGTTCGATTATTGCAGTATCCATTCCGCCTGGGCTTTGCAGGAGAATGGGGTGAAGGCCATCATGGTCAACTCTAATCCGGAGACCGTTTCTACCGACTTCGACACCAGCGATCGCCTTTATTTCGAACCTCTTGATGAAGAAAGCATCCGCGATATCTTGGAGAATGAGACAGCAGAGTCAGCTAGTCCCTCGGCATCGATTGTACAATTTGGAGGGCAGACATCGATAAACCTGGCGGAGCCACTAACACGTAGCGGTCTGACACTTCTGGGATCGAGTTTCGATAGCATCGATCTGGCTGAAGACCGGGATCGTTTCCAGGGTATGATGAACAAGCTTGGCATTCCGATGGCCGAATCTGGAATGGCCAGTAGTCTGGATGAAGCGTTAGTCATTGCTGAGAGAATCGGGTATCCGCTAATGGTACGGCCTTCTTATGTGCTCGGTGGACGGGGCATGGAGATAGTCTATGATGAAGAGATGCTCACGGAGTACTTTGTTGCTGCCATCGATGTTACCCCGGATCGACCGATACTAATCGACAGATTTTTAGAGAATGCTATCGAAGTTGAAGCAGACGCTATTGCCGATGGAACCGATGCATTCGTACCAGCAATCATGGAGCACATTGAACCGGCGAGGATTCATTCGGGCGATTCTGCCTGCGTCATCCCGCCGGTCAGCCTTCCTCAGAAGCATATTGATACTATTAATGAATACACCAAGAAGATAGCACAAGAGCTTAATGTAATTGGATTGATGAACATCCAATATGCCATTTGCGAGGATAAGGTCTACGTCATTGAAGCGAATCCTCGTGCCTCGCGTACTGTGCCGATTGTTTCGAAGGTTTGTGGGTTATCTATGGCTCGGCTGGCAACGGAAGTAATGCTGGGAAAGAAAATTGCCGATCTGGGACTGAAACAGCGCACGATTCCACATTACGGAGTTAAACAAGCAGTGTTCCCCTTTCCCATGTTCCCTGAGATGGACCCGATTTTAGGTCCTGAGATGCGATCTACAGGAGAGGTGCTAGGCATAGCCGATTCCTTTGGAATGGCGCTATTCAAAGCTGAAGAAGCTACTCGGCAACCACTTCCAACCGAAGGATGTGTACTTTTCACCATCGCGGATAAAGACAAAGCAACGGTGGCTGCGGTGGCTCGACAGTTCAAAGAACTCGGTTTTGGTATCAAAGCAACAAAGGGAACTCGGGAACTATTAAATAACAGTGGGATTGATTCTGATCATATCCTCAAACTACATGAGGGCCAGCCCAATTTAGTAGACGGGATAATAGATGGTGAGATTCAGCTGATCATCAACACACCGGCTGGTAAAACAAGCAAGCATGATGATTCCTACATCCGCAAGACTGCGATCAAATATAGAGTTCCTTATATCACCACAATGGCCGGAGCGGCCGCTGCTGCTAAGGGAATTGCTGCGTACCGTCAGGGGCACGTAGAAGTCCGATCCCTCAAGGAGCATCATGCTGGTATTCACTAGCAAGACATCGTAATTTCGACTATAATGCATTCATCTCCTTCCGATACCGGGGGATACGTCAAAATACAAGGGATGAACTTATGACAGTACAGAAACTCGAATATAGGCAATTGGAAGTAGGTCAGCAATTCCCTGCCGTAAGTTTCAACCTGGATTCTGATTCGCTTGCCGCATATTTGAAGTCGACTGGCGAATTGGACAGTCTCTATGAAGGCACAGGAATCGTGCCACCAACGGCTGTAGCTGCATGGGCTTTGATATCATTGCTGGAACATGTCGCGTTGCCTGAAGGTACAATACACCTTTCGCAGGAGTTACAATGTCTCTCAATGGCAACAGAAGGAGATACATTAAATTGTCGCGCTCGTGTCAGTCGCAAACAGGAGCGTGGTCGGCTACGATTGCTTGATATCGAATTTGATGTTGTGGGTAAAGAAGGGACACTTTTGATTTCCGGGAAAAGCAGTTTCAATTTCCCCTAGACCGCACTATCGAGGATTATTATGGGGACAAAAAAGAGATTAGATGTATCATCGCTTCAAGAGGGAACAACTCTCTATGAAATGAAGAAAGAAGTTGTTCAGGAGAATATCAATCTCTATGCAGAGGCGAGTAAGGATTTTAATCCGATTCATATTAACGAGGAATTCGCCAGGAACACACCTCTGGGCGGCACCATAGCGCACGGTATGTTGATTCTTGCGTACGTTTCACAAATGATGACAGCCAACTTCGGCCAAGTTTGGCTCACAAGCGGAAAACTCAACACTCGATTTAAAGCTCCCGCTCGGCCCGGTGATACCGTGACTATCAGTGGCACTGTGAAAAAGCTTGAAACAACCGAGGAAGGGACTTCAGTTAAATGCAATGTCCTTTGCCAGAATCAATCTGGGGAAACCGTCATTTCGGGTGATGCTTCGATAGTTCTGAGTGGCTGCTAGTATTAAGTCAACCCTGATCTGACGCATTGTCATTCTGAGGAAACCCGTATGGATGACCGAAGAATCTCTCTGATTGGTATTGAGATTCTTCGCTCAAGAATGACATTTAAAATGTGACATAACACTAACCTTCTTCTTTCTCCTCATTATCGATCGATATTCGTTGAATGTGTGCTGTTGTGTTGGGTTCGTCATCACAAACCATTCAAATGCTTGAGTTGCCGGACTTCGTGATGTATGCTGAGTGCAAATAGCAAGGAAAACGAAATGGACAGCATAGGGTTATTCTTTATTGGTGCAAGCATTGTTCATTTGATACTGGTGATATTTGCTCTTAAAGATTTATTCACACTTGCACACATAAGACTTGTAGGTAAGGTTATTTGGATTTTGGTAATCGTTTATCCTATGGTAATTGGCCCTCTTGTTTACCTGCACTATGGGCGGGGAGAAAGGTCATGGAACAACAAGATACACGAGCTTCAACAGCGTGCGCTTGAAAAGCATGCTGAAAATGAAGAGTCCGTAGATAAATAATGTCTCAGAGGTACCTGTGGCCAGGAAAGATCATTATACTTTACATCCATCAAACAGTTCGCTTCAAGAGGAATTCTATTACGGAAATATGTCCGTGAAGCGAAAAACTCTTGCAGATGAATCGAAGCATACCAAAAGGGTGGTGACGATCTTCGATTCATACTTGAAAGCAGGAATATTCCCCGCAGGAACCTGTTTGATTGGGGATTATCTGGAACATACATTGACCAAAAACTCGCGTGGTGAGCAGGAAATTGCTGGGCGCTATCTGGGACTGGTCCTTCCAAACAGCAATTACCAATATGTAAGACTAGAAGGCGAAAGTATAGGTATCGAAAAGCATAAAATAGATCCTCCGGATGAGATAAACATTCTGACCGATACCTGTTTGTTCTGCGCATCAAATGCAACTGCCACTTTGGAAAATGGTGAAGTCGTATCAATAGTAGCTCCCAAAACGAGAATCACAAGTAAGATAAAATCGTTGGAGATATCAGAAAATCTATGCTTATATGAAATGGACGCGGTAGTTCGGCTTACAGATCTAATTACTGCAATGAAAGAGGGGAGTAAAGCGTTCTCTAAGGCTATCGTAGCCATGCCAACGGTTGAGTATTGTTTCTATCTGATGGAGGCCTACAATAAGGGATTTGTTGGAAAAGAGATGATGATTCACTGGATTGCTCAGGTGAATAGGCATGCCGAGAAGATAATTGCTGTCATGAGAAAAAGGATTGGTTTGCCAATAGAAATCTGCCAGCCACTGGATAGTGTTGAATACTACATTAAAGAGACCGTCGATCGAGGAAAACCGGCTGATTTTGAAAAAGTGAAGGGAATACTCTCAGAAGCAAGCCGCCTGTGGAAAGAAGTGCTTTCGATCACAAAGCCCCGAGAATGGAAGCAGTTAAACTACACCAATTATGCTATCGCTGTTTTGAAATCCGCCACGGCGAACGGAAACAGTAACCGACTCACGATTGATATTGAGAATCCATCAGAACAAAGGATTTTGAGAAATGCGGCCAAAATCGCAAAAACGCTTGGAAAGCAAGGTTCCTCTGACAATTTTCGAGTTATCGGTATCTATCCCCATGAAAAAGTATTCATTCCAAATGTGGTAAAGTGTTCCCAATCTTTTCCCCGACTTTACTATTTAGAGCAGACTCAGCTGGCCGGCAAATGTTATTACATAGAGATCGTGGAGTCAAATCGTAGCAAAGTAACATGATGCATAGTCTTTTCAGAGAACAAAATGGCGAGGAGGTGGCAAAATGGTATCTTCTGAGATAGTCGATGCTTTACGAAGATGCGAGCTGTTTAGTAGTGTGGATCAAGAAGATGTCGAGCGGATTGCAACTCTGTGTCGTGTTGAAGACTACAATGCCGGAGATACTGTAATCGCACAAGGGGAATTCGGGCGAAGGATTTATCTCATAGCAGAAGGTCAGGTTGCGTTAATGCGTTCTGTCACTCTTGGTGAGCGTCAAGGATCGATGACGATTGACCTGCTGGGAAAAGGTAGAGGATTGGGGTGGTCATCAATGCTGTGTGATCCTTGTAGTGCATCCGCATCAGCAGTTTGCCAGAAACAAACGACGATTGTATCTCTTTCCGGAGATGAATTGAGAGAAATGTTAGAGACCAGGCCCGAAGTTGGATATAAAGTGATGGATAGGCTAGCCCAAATATTGGGTAACAGACTGCGCGCTGCATATGGTGCCATGGATACCTTCCGATAGTAGTAGCTAAAAGGAGTAGAATGCCTAATCTAACACGAATTCTTACTATTGACGGAGGAGGAATTAGAGGAATTATTCCGGGTCAAGTACTGCTGGTTTTAGAGGGGAAGTTACAAAAATATTCGCAGAATCCGGATGCTAGAATTTCAGACTTTTTTGATCTGATAGCCGGAACCAGCACTGGCGGGATTCTAACATGTATTTATCTTTGCCCTGATATAAAGGGGAATCCATCACGACCTAGGTTTTCTGCTCAGGAAGCTGTGGATCTGTATTTGTTAAAAGGCGGAAAAATATTTGATACGTCCCTCTGGCAAAAAGTACGATCGGGGGGAGGTATAAGCGATGAGAAATACGATGCTAAAGAACTCGAGGACACTCTGGAAAGCTATCTCGGAGACCTTAAGCTCAGTCAGCTTTTGAAGCCCTGTCTCATAACTGCTTACGATATCGAATCAAGACGAGCCAGGTTCTTCACCCAACACGATGCGAAACAAAAGGAAATGCACGATTATTTGGTAAAGGACGTAGCCAGGGCCACTTCAGCGGCACCAACGTATTTTGAAGCTCAACGCTTGCTATCGGTGACAGGGGTACCATACCCGTGCATAGATGGTGGGGTATTCGCGAATAATCCTTCGCTTTGTGCTTATGCTGAAGTGAGAAAGAAGTTCGAAGGCAATCCTTCTGCAAAAGATATGGCGATTCTCTCTATTGGCACTGGTTATGTCAAGAAATCTTATGAATATAAAGATGCCAAGGACTGGGGAATGGTGGAATGGATTAAGCCCTTAATAGATATCATGATGTCAGGTGTTTCAGAAACTGTGGATTATCAAATGGCGCAGATCTACGATGCGGTTGGTCAGTCTGACCAGTATTTAAGGATCAATGGTGAACTACAGCTCGCCGATCCTGATATGGATAATGCTTCGCAGGATAACCTCATTGCTCTGAAGCAAGACGGCACTCGTATTACAGAGGAATTCGATAGCCAGTTGAATTCCTTTATAGAATTTCTCTTATAAAAACATTTGAACAGTGTCATCGCGAGCGAAGCGCGTCGGTCCTTCTGACCTCCTTGCAATGACATTCCATAATATATCTTCGAACAATGACTGATTTCAATTTAAAGAGAGTTCCAGAAAGCCTGCTATCACATATATGGAAAGGCCAGTGGCTTAAGCAAGGACCTTTCCCTGCAAGTGACGGCAGAGTTGTCAGAGTGAAATGGGCAGGAAGGGAAAACAAGGATAGTGGCCCCGATTTTCTCAATGCAACAATTGTCCTCGATGATGAAGTAGTTACTGGCGATATCGAGCTTCATGTTAAGTCGAGTGACTGGCGCTCTCATGGGCACCACCTCGATCCTCATTTCAACAACGTTATTTTGCAAGTGGTTTTTTGGGACGATTCGAAAAAACCTGCTTAACTTGAAAATGGCGACCATATCCCAACCCTGCCGCTTCGAGATTATCTCAACGGTTCGATGGATGATCTCGCTGTTCGAGCAGAATCTCATCAGATACCATCGCTGCTCTGCCAACGAATCGGAGAAAGGTTGGGCGAGGAAAGGCTAGGCGAAATCCTGGATGAGTATGGTATCGAGCGGTTTTATTTAAAATCAGCGTCCTTTGAAATTGACCTAATAATTGAAGAACCGGAGCAGGTTATTTATCAGCGACTGATGGGAGCTTTGGGTTATACCAAGAACAAGAAAGCTTTTGAGGAATTGGCTCAGCGATTGCCATATCGAGTTATTGAAAGCATCATACGAGAACAAGAACCCGTAAATAGAACGCTCATGCTGCAAGCACTGCTTCTGGGTTCTGCAGGTCTGTTGCCTTCACAATGTGATGGAAAATCAAAACTGAGTCGTTCCGTTGAAATTAGCAACTTGGAGAGAACATGGGATTTGTTGAGTGCCAGTAACTCCATGAGTTATGCAGATTGGCACTTTTTCCGTATGCATCCCAAGAATTTCCCAACTTCTCGACTTCTGGCTGCAGGGTATCTTCTCGACAGTTATCTTGAAGAAGGATTATTGAAGCAATTGCTGAATCTTGTGAGAGAAGCAAATCCTGGCAAATACGCAACAAAGATCGAGAGAGGTTTTATTGTTCCCGACCTTCTGGGACAAGGGCGAGCGCGTGAAATTACAGTGAATGTAGTCTTACCATTCTTTTATAGCTGGGCTCAGATGAATGCTCAGGATGAAATTAAAAAACATGTCTCTGAATTGTATGGAGCCTATCCCCGGCTCGGGGAGAATCAGATCACCCGATACCTCAATGAACTCTTCTGGGGTAATGTAACATCAGGGAAAGCCAAATCGGCAAAACGGCAACAGGGGATGATTCATTTGTACAAGACTTTTTGTCAGGATCAGCGATGTGATCGTTGCCCGGTTATCATAGATGAATCACCCAATCAAGACCAATCCCGCTAACATTCCCATAGGGACATCTTCTGGATCGGTCTCTGAAGTAATGATATCTGCTTTCCAACCGACCACCTTGCACAGTTCAAGAAAATTGACGCCGAGGCCGGAAATGGAAGGCCGGGCAATGTCCGGGAAAAGGCATTCACCGTCTCCATCCAGCACTGCACATCGGGCTTGATCATGACAGAAAATCATTTTGCAGGAGCCTGCGGCAAAACCGTCCGACTTGGGGAAACCGTTCTCTTTTGCCAACCTCGCAACGGTGGAAGACATCTCATGAATGAGTTTAGCGACGTCACGACGGCCATCGCTCATAAGAACAGCAGTAGGAACATCAATTTTGAAGGCTATGGCGTGCTTGTATTGGCTCAGAAGAGCTCTGAATTCGCCGGGTTTCATTACGTGAGGCGGACAGCCTGGCGCCAGACCGTAACTCGGACATTGGGGCGAAGCGCACATCTCAGCAAAACGATCTTCAACCACGATTGAATGTGCGGCAATAAACCTGGCATCGCTAGCTCCGAGTTCGATTAATCTTTGAGTAAGATCGTTAAGAGAATCTTCGGCCATATTTTGTTTATCGACTGCTATGTCTCAAGGCGATCTTTTCAAACATCATGGTGAGCCCAACTCCCAGGGAAAACACTCCTTCAAGGTTGAGATTTTCCACGGCTGCTGAATCGAAAAAAATAGTGAGACTGGATTCGAGATCGTCTTCTGGCTTGGAATAGCAGATCGTGATGGGAACTTTGGGCAGTGGATACATGATAATCGAGATATCTGCGGGATAGTGATAGTCCGCATGTCTCCCGTTGAAGATGTGGAGCATATCTTCGAAAAGGCCGGTATAGGTATCAGCGACCTTTTTGAGGGGTTTTTCGCATCTTTGCTCAAAGAGCGGATACTTGTACTCACCGCCGTCCAGTTCCCTGAAGGTAACCCATTCCCCGGAAACCGGGTTCCCGGCGCCTTCGATAATATAGGTCAAAATGGGAAGTGTTACCCAGGGATTAACATGGATTTCGGTGATGATATTTCCTTCGGTGTCTACGCTAAAGTCTTTTCCGAGGCACTTGACTGTCAGTTTTCCGTCTGAGTATTGCGCTTCCAGCCTTTGGGCAGCTGAAGCGAGATCGATTGTGGCAACCTGGGATTTCAATGCTTGTATTGCGTTATCACCTAACTGTTCAGAGGATATGTAATTTGAGGTGAACCCGCTGTATTGCTCAATGATATCGCTATCCAGCTTCGGGCACTTCTCAAGCTTACTTTGCCCTTTGAATACCGCACCGGCAAAGGCAATGCAGGTTTTTTTATTACATTTTCCGCAGTTTGAGCTATCGAGGAGTTTCAATATATCTATAGGGCCATTAAACTGAGCCATAAGTTTAGCCTTTTTCTCTGGTTATATATAAGTTTCTAACTCGGACAAACCAGCCTTCGTCAGCTACGGCTGGGACTCCCGGAACCAAAACCACAGAGTTCACAGAGGACACATATTTCAAACGAGCTGTAAGTTTGCATTCACATCCAGATCCCATCTTGAGGTTTCTCCTGCAACAAACCTAAAATAGCCACATGAAGCGATCATGGCTGCATTGTCGGTACAAAGTATGGGACTTGGAATGGAAATCGGTACAGGTGTACGTTTTGTCATAGTTTCACGCAATTGTGTATTGGCTGCTACCCCACCGGCCAAGAGAATCTGCCTTACATTACATTTTTGAGCCGCTTCACATGTTTTGGTAACCAGCACATCTACCACCGATTCTTGGAATCCGGCAGCTACCTCTGCTGCTATTTTGTGAATAGCGGGTGATGGCTCATCTGCGATTATTTCCAAATCTCGCGCCATGTGAAGTGTGGCTGTCTTTAGTCCACTAAAACTGAAGTCATCAGTGCCTTTCAGCCAGGCTCGTGGTAACCGGCGAGGGTTTTCAATTCCAATCGTTGCTTTCTCGATCACAGGCCCTCCCGGATAGCCCAGACCCAGCAATCTTGCCACCTTATCAAAAGCTTCCCCGGCAGCATCATCCCTGGTTCTACCCAGTTGCTCGTATTTGCCATGGTCTGTCATTAGAACCAAGTCAGTGTGTCCACCAGAAACGATCAAGCAAAGAAGAGGAAATTCGGGGGTATTCCTTTCATCCAGCCAATTAGCATAAATGTGTCCTTCCAGATGGTTCACCGATATCAGGGGCAGATCACTGGCCAGGGCAAGCGACTTTGCCAGGTTTACTCCAACCACCAGCGAGCCGGCAAGCCCGGGACCATTAGTAACCGCAATTGCATCAATGTCTTCGAGTTGAATATTGGCATCCTGAAGTGCCTTTTCTAGTATAGGGATGGAAGCTAAAAGATGCTGGCGCGAAGCTATTTCAGGAACAATGCCACCGTATCGGCTGTGAATTTCTACCTGGGAAGCAATGACATTCGAGAGAATACTCGTGCCATCCTCGACGACCGCTACGGCGGTTTCATCGCAGGATGTCTCTATTCCAAGGATTTTCATTCGAAGGTTACGATCTCCTCGATGGGTTTGCGTTTGGTTTTTCCTGCTGCTTTTGCAGGAACTCCCACGGATAGAAGGGCTACCGCGAACCACGGCTTCCGCACTCTTAATACCGCCTCTATTTCAAATTGTGCCAGTTCGAGTGGAAGCACTACCCAGCATCCACCATATCCCAGTGCAGTAGCTGCCAGATGAAAGTGTGTTATCGCAGCCGAAACACCCTGCAAACCCTGATTGAAAATTGGTTGTTTGGCGGGGTCGGGATTGGGGAAAGGTTTGGTCAATACGACCACAACAACAGGGGCATCGAACACGTTGGTAGCGCCGAATCGCTTGTTCTTCAATGCTTTCTTGCGTGCTTTACTATCGGCTCCTTTTATTTGAGCATCGAGCAATGCATTCACGATATCCCTGAGATTGGATATTGCCTGCTGATCACGGATTACGATGAAATGCCATGGTTGCTCGTTACGTGGACTCGGAGCAAGTCGGGCGGCTTCAATCATTGCCATTAAGTCTTCATCACGAACCGGGGCATCGGTGAAGTGACGAATACTGCGCCTTCTACGAACAGTCTCGAAGAAATCCATGAGTAAATTCATTATACCACCTTTGCCGAACCTGATATAATTAGCTATCATTCAGAATATGGGGGGGGCTTAGGATATGATTAGCACGCAGAGCATCCGGGTTCAAACCAGGGGTAATTGCGATATCATAGATATTACACACCAAGTCACTGAGACTGTTAGGGATAGTGGGTTAAATACTGGCACGGTGACTGTATTTGTGGCACATTCCACCTGTGGGATCACTACTGTGGAATACGAACCTGGTCTGGTATCAGATCTCAAGGAGTTTTTCGAGCGCGTAGCGCCGCAGGGAATTCCCTATGGTCATGATAAACGGTGGGGAGATGGGAATGGGCATTCTCATGTGAGGGCTTCGTTGTTGGGATGTTCTCTAGCAATACCATTTAATGATGGAATTATTATTCTGGGTACGTGGCAACAGGTTATCCTTGTTGATTTTGACAATCGTTCCCGGATGAGGGAAATCGTATTTCAAATAATCGGAGAATGATTTAACTGTTTTATAACGATCGTTATTAAACCATATTAATCGCATGCTGTTATTTGGTCATACTGGCATAACTCTGGGTTTAGCTTACGGATTGGATAAGGTTCTTTCCAGGAAGTCTGCATCGTCCGGAATTGGTGATGATGCAGAAAGTTCAGCTAAATCCTTTCGACTAGCTTCAATTGCCGGAAAGATAGACTATCGGCTGGTTCTGGTGGGATCGATGCTCCCGGATGTCGATAAGCTGATAGGTATCTATCTCTTTGGTGATACCTTCGATAATGGCCGAATAATTTGCCATACGTTGTTATTCTTTCTTATTATTTTTTCTATTGGGTTTTATCGCTATCGGCGATATGGAAAGACAGGAGTTCTCGTATTGTCGTTTGGCTGTGCCACACATCTCATTTTCGACGAAATGTGGAATGCGCCACACACATTGTTCTGGCCCCTTGACGGAATAAGCTTCCCGGATAAAGATGTAAGCGATTTTATGGGTTTGATATGGGAAAGCGCTACCACAAGACCTAAGGCATATATACCCGAAATCATCGGATTGATCGTCTTGATTCCTATTGGGTTCCGATTGCTGGTACATCGTCATGTGGTGCGATTTTTCAAAAAAGGTTCCATATCATGAATGAATATGATGTTCTGATAGTTGGTGCCGGGCCTGCCGGTAGCCGAGTGGCCTATCGGTTAGCTGAAGTTGGGTATCGAGTGGGGGTATTTGAAAAGTACCAGCAGATTGGGAATAAACTTTGTTGCACCGGGATCATCGGTCGTGAGTGTGCAGAGTTATTTAATGTTGAATCAAGCTGTGTTCTGCGGGAAGCAAAATCGGCTAAACTTTTCGCACCCTCCGGTGAATTCATCAGGGTAAGCAAAGATGAAGCGCAAGCGTACATCGTGGATAGAATTGCATTTGATCAATCGATGGCTATTAAGGCTCAGAACGCAAGCGCAGAATATTTCCTGGGTAGCAAGGTGGAAAATATTTCGATCTCAAACGATGCAGTTTTGATCGATGTCGTTCACGATGGGGATACGGCACGGTATCGGGGCAAGGTTGTTGTCGTAGCCAGCGGGTTCGGCTCTCAAATACCTTCGGAATTGGGACTGGGGCAAATCAAGAATTATGTTCTCGGAGCCCAGTGTGAGGTGGAAACAAAAGGTATCGATGAAGTAGAAGTCTATTTCAGTCATCAGATTGCTCCCGGTTTCTTTGCATGGCTAGTCCCAATTACGGATGGTAGGGCAAGAGTTGGGCTTGGTGCAAAGGAGAAGCCCGGGGAGTATTTAAAAAAACTACTGTCTCAACTTGATTCGGAAGGTAAGATTGTGGATAGTAATGTGACTATTCAGTATGGAGGGATTCCTCTAAAACCTTTATCTCGGACCTACGGTGATCGAGTAGTGGTAGTCGGGGATGCTGCAGGGCAAGCCAAGCCAACAACTGGAGGAGGGATTTATTTCGGGTTGCTATGCGCTGACTTCGCCTCTGATGTTCTTCATCAATCACTGAATACGAATAACTTCTCCCGTAGACGCCTCGCTCGATATGAAAAGTTGTGGAAAGCAAAGCTGGGGAGAGAACTTAGAACGGAGTATTTCGCACGGAGATTATACAACAGATTATCAGACAAGCGGATCATCAGTATATTTAACGTCGTTCGAGATAACAACATTCATGAGTCTTTACTTACTTCTTCCTATCGATCCTTTGATTGGCATGGCGAATTAGTGTTAGATGGTTTGAAGCGCTTAGGTCCATGGCGGGATTTATTCGGCAAATACCTTCCAGCCTATCTTATGTCATCTCTAAAAGGTAAGTCCTAAAACGTCCCTGCAAACCATCGTTCACTTGAAACGATCTCCTGAAACCCCTATAATTCACTAGGAATGCAGTCCCGATTTCTGAGTATTCGGACAAGCAGCGATGAGTCTTGTTGACGAACTTAAAGAAGTACAACCACAGCACGAGATGGCGATCACCATCGGTGTGTTCGATGGCGTACACCCGGGTCATCAGCATCTTATTCGCAGTCTGAAAGCAAAGGCGGATGAAGCCGGGCTTGTCAGTGGAGTTATCACCTTTAGTTGGCATCCCAAAGCGCTACTGGACCCTCCGACTGAATTACCTTATCTCACGAGCCTCGAAGAGAGGGTCGATCTTATCAAAGAACTTGGCATTGATCATGTAATAGTACTCTCGTTTACACAAGAACTTGCCGAGCTTAGTGCCAGGGAATTTCTCACCCTTCTCAAAGAGCATCTCAAGGTTAAAGCGATGGTTATCGGCCCGGATTTTGCGCTTGGTCGCGGTAGAGATGGAACAGCCGAGGTAATACGCTCAATTGGGGAAGAACTTGAATTTACAGTGGATGTTGTCTCTCCGATCCAGGTAGGAGAGCAGATAGTGAGCAGCACCGCTATTCGACAGGCATTATCACAAGGCGGGATCAGAAATGTTACCCAGTTGCTGGGAAGGCGATTCCGGCTGAGTGGCACAGTGGTTCACGGGGACCATCGTGGTGGCAAATTGCTTGGTTTTCCTACAGTTAATCTAAGTGTACTTAGAAATCGTGCTTTGCCGGCAGATGGCACCTACATCACCCTGGCCTACGTTGGAGACCAGGTTTTTCGGGCAGTCACGAATATTGGCCGCAGGCCTACATTTGGCCCCGGAGAACGAACCATAGAAACTCATGTTTTGGATTTTGATGACGATCTTTATGAGAAAGAATTCAGCATTAAATTCGTCAAGCGACTACGCGGCGAAATGAAATTTGAATCACTCGAAAAGTTGAAAGAACAGATAGCGGCAGACGTGAAGCTGGCGCGAGAGATGCCCATCGAACCAAGCTATCGCAGTATAACCTGATGACTAGAGAACTTGATAAAATACTCACACGCGGTGTAACTGAAGTTATTGTTGAGCAAGACCTCAGACGCATGCTGGAAACAGGCAAGCCGTTGCGCCTGAAGGAAGGCTTTGACCCCAGTCGCCCCGATATTCATCTCGGCCATGTGGTTAGCCTCCGCAAGCTCCGTCAATTTCAGGACCTCGGTCATCAAGTAGTGCTCATTGTAGGTGACTGGACAGCCCAGATCGGCGATCCCAGCGGTCAATCTCAGATGCGTACCATGCTTAGCGCAGAAGAAGTCAGGGCCAATGCCGAAACCTACATGAAGCAGTTCTTTAAAGTAGTTGATCGCGAAAAAACTGAAGTTCGCTGGCAAAGCGAGTGGTTCGGCAATTTCAAACTGGAAGATGTTATCAGTCTTACCAGTAAGTTCACCGTTGCCCAGATGCTGGCCAGAGACGACTTTTCCAAAAGATATGCTGCGGGCCATCCCATTGGCATCACCGAACTTTTGTATCCATTGCTGCAAGCATATGATTCGGTAATGATTGAGTCGGATGTGGAGTTCGGAGGGATAGATCAGAAGTTCAACTGTCTCATGGGACGAGAACTCCAACAAATGATGGGGCAACCCCCACAACAAGTTTTCTTCACCCCGCTTCTGGTTGGAACCGATGGCAAAATGAAGATGTCCAAGAGTCTGGATAACTACATCGCTGTCGATGATCCTCCCAACGATATGTATGGAAAGGTGATGTCACTTCCGGATGATCTCATAATGGATTATTTTGAATTGATCACTGATGTTTCAGATGAAGAGTTAAGTGAATATCGAAAGCTACTATCAGCCGAATCTATCAACCCTATGGTCCTCAAAAAACGATTGGCTGGTGAAATTGTAAAAGAATTTCATGATTCCGAAGCAACTCAAGTTGCCGAAACTCATTTCAGTACAGTTTTTCAGAAACGCGATCTTCCTGATGAGATTCCAGAACTACGGATTAAAGTTGGTTCCAGTCCATTGGATCTCAGCGAGATTCTACTTAATGCAAATCTGGTTAAAAGTAAAGGTGAAGCAAAGCGTCTCATTGACCAAAAGGCTGTGAAAATAGATGGCAAAACTATAGTTGAAAATATAGCGGAAATTAAAGATGGTAGCATCATCAAAGTGGGTAAACGCCGTTTTGTAAAGATTATCAACGCTGACAAAGCTGATTAGCGTTCCAATAAAATAAAGAGGAGACAAAATCCATATGGCACAGAAAACACATGCTGAAATATACCAGGAATATGAAGCCAAGAAAGCAAAAATCCTGGCAATGGGTGGTGAGAAAGGAATAGAGAAGCAGCACAAAGACGGCAAAATGACTGCCCGTGAAAGGATCGAGTATTTCTTCGATCCCGGAACCTTCACCGAGATAGGGATGTTTGTGAAACATCGCACAACTGCTTTTGGTCTGGATTCAAAGGAGATTCCCGCCGAGGGTGTGATCACCGGTTTTGGTAAAGTGAATGGCCGACATGTTGTAGCAGCCGCTGAGGACTATACCACCATGGCTGGAACATATGGTGAGGGCCATGGCAGGAAATTTGCCCGAGCCGTCGATTTCGCCAAAGAGAAAGGTTGGCCCTTCGTAGGTATGAACGATTCCGGTGGCGCCAGACTCCAGGAGGGAATGGATACACTGGAGGCTTACGGTTGGCTGTTCAACGCTCAAATACGAGCTTCGGGAATCATTCCGCAAATCGCGCTGCTCATGGGCCCATGTCTGGGCGGACAGGCATACCATCCTATCATGCAGGACTTCCTTATTCAATGCCGTGATACCGGGTTCATGGGAATCGCCGGTCCCGCTTTCGTTAAGACCCAGATCGGCGAAGAAATCACGCTGGAACAGCTCTCTGGCTGGCGAGCCCATGCCGTCAAATCCGGGCAAACCCATGTCGTAGCCGAGGATGACAAAGACTGCATGGACAAATGCAAGGAACTTCTGGCGCTCTTACCTTCGAACAACAATAAATCCACCAATCCTCCACCGCGAATCGAAACGAAGGACGATCCCACCAGGGAAATTCCGGAACTTGATGAGATCGTACCTGCCGAGCAGTTCAGGCCTTTCAATATGATGGAAGTTATTAGCAGAATCGTTGATGATGGATATTTCTTTGAAACGCTGAAATTGAATGCTACAAACCTTATTACAGGCTTTGCCCGCTTCGATGGCCGTCCCACAGGAATAGTCGCCAACCAACCCATGCAGAAGGCTGGCATGCTGGATATTGATGCGTCAGATAAGCTCGCGCGGTTTGTCCGAACTTGCGATCTTTTCAATATACCCGTGATTACGCTACAGGACTGCCCTTGCTTTATCATAGGTTCCGATGCTGACTGGCGCGGTATTTTACGTCACGGCGCTAAAACACTCTATGCATGGTCTGATGCTACCGTCCCATTAATTTCAATTATTCTTAGAAAATCCTACGCCGGTGCACACTATGGCATGCTCGATAAATCCATTGGTGCGGACCTCGTATGGGCATGGGCACAATCCCAAATTAGCATTGTTGGTGCTGCAACGGCTGCCAGTGTGATATTCGCCAAAGAAATCAAGAACTCTGACAACCCGGCGGAAACACAAGCCAACAGGATTGCAGAGTACAATGAATTGTATGAAAATCCTTACTGTGCCGCTGAGCGAGGCTTTGTCGATGGTATTATCAGGCCTTCTGAAACCCGGAAGTATATCAACATGTCACTGGACATACTGGAAAACAAAGAGGAAGCACGACCCTGGAGGAAATACTCAAATATAAATCTCTAGAAAATAGCCGTTGTTTTCACTTCAAAAAAAGAGGGGGTACATGCCCCCTCTTTTTTGTTTTTCTGGGACGATTTACTGATTGCGTTTACTTATCTGACTGCGCTATAATATCGCAAAATACGAGGTTTAACTATGCATAAACAGAATATCAAAGACATGTATGCTGCAGTTGAAGGCAACCGTGGTTTTGATGTAGTGATTATAGTTTCTTCCAGTGGAGATCAGGCGAGATTCTGGCAGAGGAGGCTAGAAGCTACACGTGGATCCGTAATTAGCCGTAACACACAAGTTATCTCTGTGGAAGAGGATTGGCCCGGTGGAGCAGGCCAACTGCTAGGTACGCTGTATGCGTGGCAAAAAGCAAAAACTAACCTCAACTTAATGCAGATGCTCAAAGATGGGCGTAGCATTGCAATGTACCATACTGCCGGCAAAGGTACTCGCATGGCTCCGATCCCTGCTTCAGAAGCCAACAACAAATCTGCCATAAAACTACCCCGATTGATCTACGTCAATCGCGAAAAAGTCCCCATGACAATTCTTGAGGCTGTCATATTCCAAACGGGTATTTTTGCTGATACTCGTCCCGGAAGACTGTGTGTATTCTGGGGTGATCAGGTTTTTATCCCTTCAAAATTAGCGGATTGTTCCCGATCCCATCATGCTGAGATACTTGATATTAAATCCGAAATTCCTGCTGATGCAGAAACCTGGAGAACCGATTGGCAGAGCTATGGACTTGTAATTCCGACTTCAAGTGGCGAAGCGTTGCAGAGAGAAAAGCAAAGCTGGGAGGATCTGAAAAGGCTGATTGCAGAAGGTATCGTGCAATCAAATAAGGCTGGCAAAATGTCTCTTGGTAAAAGCCTTGGGAGCTTCTCTATTACACAGGAATTCCTCGCAGCTATGCTGGAAGAGTTTGGCTCTGACCTGGGAAAGAAGCAGGGTAAGATGGATACCGATCCTCATCTTTGGATGCCGCTTACCTCAAGTTTTGACGATTTCACCGCCAGGGGAGGTGATTCGGTTCATTGGGATCGGATAGACGCGTTCAAACAAAGATTCCTGGATCGAGAAAAACTAGGGTTAAAACTGTTTGGAGATAAGGATATCGGAACGAACACGCTATGGTGGGATTATGGACAGGTTCGCCTTTACCACCAGAATTTCCTTAAACTGCTGGAAGATTCATCGGAAGGTGAATGTCTAAGGAAGTTCTATGATCTTGAGAAACACTGGATAAGAAACTCCAAAGAAAATGATCTCACCGTTGAAAATTCTATAGTTGTAAATACCGATGCCAAAGGGAAAGTGAAGAACAGCGTGTTAATGGCTGTAAATGCCGATAAGTTAGACGTGGTTGACTCTGTGATTGTTGGGAGTTCTCTCTCAGAAGTAAACGCTGAAGAAAGCCTCATCTATAACTGCGTTGATCTAAACACTTTGAAGCCGAGCCCTAGTGAAGTAGTTGCTGATATTTTCCTGCCCTCAAATGGCCGGACGCGGATGAGGACAGGTCTCAATCGTGACGGCAAAGATGATTGGGAAATCACAATTCTGGGGAATCCGTATTCCTTCGAAGCTTTGGGAAGAATTGTGGGAAGCAAACCAGAATCTGTTTTTTCGTCTGAGAAAAATAAGTGGATGGTTTATTACGAAAACCGGAGTAAACTACCTGAAATTCTCAAGGGTATAAAACGCAGCTTCATCAAACCTGCCATTGACAATCTGGTACAAACAGTATGGGGAGGAGACCATATAGAAAAGCTCAAGGGATTGCCCCCCTCCGGCAAGACAATCGGAGAGTCATGGGAATGCTCCACTCATCACCAACATCCCTCCATTGTCACGTTTCCTAATGGTTCCAAGATTCCCTTAAATGATTTGGTGAATCACCTTGGGGAGGATATCCTCGGACGGGGTATCGCAAGAGATTTCAAAGGATTGCTCCCAATACTTGTAAAATTCCTCGATGCGCGAGAGGACCTCTCAGTTCAGGTTCACCCATCTGACGAAAAAGCATCGGAATTAGGTGAGGTCGACTCCGGGAAAACCGAGGCATGGTTGATACTCGATGCAGAGCCTGGAGCCGTCCTTTATTTAGGATTTAAGAACGACGTCAATGTGTCTGAGTTCGAAAAAGATCTGTCTTCTCCTGACATCAATATCGCTGAGAAATATCTGAACGGAATACCGGCTCAAGTTGGAGATGTACTGTTCAATCCTGCAGGAGCAGTCCACGCCGTCGGTAAAGGTGTGTTTTTGGCCGAAATTCAGCAATCCTCTGGAATTACCTACCGCGTTTGGGATTGGAATCGAGTTCCTAAAAGGCAACTCCATATACCTCAGGCGATAGAATCGCTAAATTTCCAAAAGACTGAAAAGTCAGACTATCGGTTGATTCCCAAGAGCCTCAATGAAAAGGAAGAACGCCTGATAGACAGCTTCTATTTCTCTCTTGATCGTATCAAGTTGGCAAATGGAGACAAAATCCCCGCAAATACGAATGGTGCATTCCAGGTGCTCACATGTCTGAAAGGGGAGATGGAGCTATCGCGGAGAGGTTTAAAGGATAAAATTTCCCGTGGTGAATCGGTGCTGGTTCCAGCTATGATGGGAGAGTATAAGATAACGGCGAGTAAAGATTCAATACTCCTGAAATCCTTTGTTCTCCAACCCCAGCAAATTGACCCGGTGATCTTTCAGACGTATGACGTGCGTGCTGTTGCCGATGAGTATCTGTCTGATAGGGTTTGTTACTACCTGGGAAAAGGATATGGAACTTTTCTCCGAAGGATTAATAACGCAGACTCGGGAAAGCTTTGGGTTACTATTGGAGGAGGCATCAGGCTTTCAACAAAGAGAGTCCGTGAATGGGTAACCACGGGAATTCTCTCGACTGGGGTCAATGTGTATGACGTCGGCATTACATCGACGCCTGAGCTCTATTTCTCTATTCCCTATTTGAAAGCCGATGGTGGAATAAACATGACTGCCAGTCATAATGAGGCAGAGTACAACGGCCTCAAACAGGTGATTCGTACTGAGGACGGTTTTATCATCAGTATAAACGCTGAACAGATGCTCGAAATTAAGAAATCTGTGCTTGAGGGCGATTTCCTGGAAGGTGAAGGGAAATGTATCAAGCTTGAAGAAGGCGAGGTGGTTCGATATCACAATGAACTGGTCAAGGCCAATTGCCGTCTGGGAAGGGAGATATGGATACAATTGCGGGAGAGATGGGAAAACCGGGGGCTGAAGGAACTTCTTGACATCACTTCAGGCATTAAATTTCCTGCACAGTTGAACAAAGATAAGTGGGGCGAAATATTAAAAGCTCTGGACCTACCTTCGAATCTGGAGCAACCAGAAACCGCGATACAGCATCCTTTGGAAGGTTTGAAAGTCGTTATAGATTTTGGTAACGGTTCGGGATGGAGAACCAAGGGGATTTTTACTGATCTCGGAGCTGAGGTTGTGGCAATCAACGAAACTCCGGATGGATATTTCCCTGCTCATATCCCGGACCCGATCAAGGCCAAGTATCGGAAACAGCTTGAGGAAGCAGTAATCAAGGAAGCTGCTGATAGTTCCAAAGAAGTAATTGGGATTGGCAATGATGAAGATGCAGATCGGGTTATTTATGTCAGGAAAGACGGGCGAGTCGTAGAAGGTGATCGAACATTGGCCATACAGGCTCAATGCATAATTGATGAGCATAAAAAGATGGGGAAGCCTGGAAAGCCGCGATTCATGGGCGAAGTGAAGTTCTCCCGTATTGCCGAAGAGTGTATCACTTCCAATGGCGGGGAGTACATAACCAGCCCCACCGGATTTGCCTTTATTAAAGATGGTACAAAGGCGCTGGTACAAGCGTTACAGGAAGGATCGAATGAAATTGAACTCTTCGGTAAGAGAATTGACTTGAGTGATAACAAAGAACCGATTGCCCTTGCCGCCGAGCTTTCCGGACATCAGATGTCGGGGCACGAAGAGAATTGGATATTTGATGATGCCGCACTAGCAGCGATAAAACTACTCACTGTTGTTGCCAATGGATTGAGAGAAGGTAAGAGTTTCATCGATATTGATGAAGCGGTACCACGATACCCGGCCACGCCGGAATTGAACATTCGTCTGAAGGTCAATGTTTTGGATGAGAAACAAGAAGTGGTGGATGTGGCAGTTCAGCGCTTTCGGGAAATGGGATATACGATATATACAACCGATGGCGGTCTAATTAAATGGTTTGATAATGATAGCCAATGGTTAGGCCAGGCTCTGGTGCGTAAGTCAAATACTCAACCGATGATCATTTGCAGGGTCGAAGGGAAAGATGTGGAGGCAAAACAGTCAATAGAAGACGAATTTTTCACAGAGTTATCCAAGATTTCCACTAAATCAGTTCCACATTTGGACCTAGCTTCAGACGACTATATTCGGGATATTCTCCCAAGAATTCAGAAGTAAGTTACCCTATATTACCTTCAAGCTGGTCGTTCACCCCCACCATAAAATTGGTGTAGTCCACGTTTTCCTCACATAAGTATGCATGCTACCATCAGTTTGGGGTATTTTCGTTTATCCCGATGTGAGGATCGCTATGTCTAAATTGATACATGTCCTTTTAATAGTGGTATTAGCGATGTTGCTGTTTACTGGTGTCATCTCGGCACAACCAATGACCGGTGGTTTTCAGGGGACGGTTGTTGCCGGGGGAAACAGCTTACCGAATGGTACTGTAATTTCGGCATGGATTAATGGGGAAAAAGTGGCCGATACCGAGACGGAGAACTCAGAATATTCTCTATTTATACACGGGGATTATTCGGAAAAAACAGTGGCTTTCAAGGTAGGTAAGTATGAAGCAGAACAGACAGGCACCTGGACCAGAGGAGAGACTATTACAGTCAATCTGAGCATAAATTCATGGCCCTTCCAGTGCGAATTCTATGGCCAGGTAACTGTAGATGGACAATATGTGGACGATGGCACAGAAATTTCCGCATGGATAGATTCAGCCAAAGTACAGACTACCACCACTGTCGATTCTATGTATAGCCTGGTAGTACCGGGAAACTATACCGGGAAGGCGGTGGCATTCAAAGTCGATGCCCATTTCGCTACCCAGATCATTGAGTGGCAGAGGGGTGAGGCAATTGAAACAAATCTGGTAGTGAGTCTGGGGCCCCTTATCTGTGGTTTCTACGGTACCGTGACGCTTAATGGTAGTTCTGTGCCTACCGGCACTGATGTCTCGGCATGGATCGACGGATTAAAAGTGCAGAACACCAGTAGCGGTTCCGGCACCTACGCGCTTAATATTCCGGGAGATTACACCGGAAAGGTAATGTCTTTCAAAGTAGCGGGGCAGGCGGCCAAAGAGACCGCGGTCTGGGTGAGAGGTGGAAATAGGCAGGCCCCTTTGAACGCAATAACCACCGGCCCTCCTGGAGTGACGGTTAGCCTTTCTGCACAGGAGCTGGAGCCGGGAGACGAGTTTACGCTGACTGTAACTGTCGATCCCAATGGTCATGGCATAAGCGGAGGTGAGATTGATCTCCTTTCACTTGATTCTGATGTCATTGAGGTGCTTCTGGATAAAGTGAAGCCTGGAACACTCCTAGGATCGGACCCTATCGAGGGCAAGAAAAATAAATCCGATACCGGTAGTAGTGAGAATCTCGAATATGCAATTGCTCGTAAAGGTGAAACGCCTGTTCCTGCCAGTACAGGGACATTTGCTGTGATTGGACTCCGCATTAAAGGTGGTGCCAAAGCGGGCAGATATGCCATACCTAATGCAATTATCCTGACTGACGAGAATTTCAAGAATCTCGATTTTGATCCGCCAACTGTATCCATCAAAGTTGTGGGCAACAGTCTGCCAGGCGACTTGAATGGCGATGAGAGTGTGGGATTGGCGGATCTTGCTATTTTAGCATCTGCATATGGAACAACTACCGGAGCGACCGATTTTCGTGCCGATGCCGATCTCAATTCAAACAATGAAGTAGATCTCGGCGACCTGGCTATACTTGCTGGTAACTGGGGTCTTCAGGAGAATCAGGTTTGATACTTCAAACACGCGCGGCAAAGATAATTCTATCACTAATGGCTATGGTGCTTTTAGCTTGTGCTGTATTCGTGGGAGTCACTGGTTGGGATGGAACAACGGACACTTTAGTCTCAACATCTGCCTCTGAAGGGGTATCATCAACACCTCCAGTAGTACCAACACCAGAAGATGTTCAACCTCCTTTACCGCAAACACCACCTGAAGTAAGCCAAACGCCAGTCGTTCCCATCTCAGGCATTTACATTGATCCCCAATACAGTGAAACTCGGTCCGGTGAAGAGATCAGCGTAAACCTGGTGGCAAACTTGACAGGGTCTGGAGTTAGCGGTTGTGAAGTAGTTTTGGAATTTGATCCGACGGTGTTTCAATTAATCGATGTAGTATCGGGTGACCTGCTTGGTGTCGATCCCCTCATCGGGACTAAAAGTATTGATAACACGGCTGGTAAAGTTCGCTTTGCTATCGCTCGGAAGGGTATGACGGATGTTACTGACTCGAGTGGGATTTTATCCACATTCAGTCTGCAAGTAGTGAATTCGGCTGGAATCAGACCCTATGATCTTACTATTGGGGATTTAATGCTGACCGACCATGATTTCAAAGAGATGGCTGGTTATGAGGTCCATAACGGATCCGTAGAAATCATCCCATAAGTCTCCAGACTTTCTTCCTTCTCACTTATCATTCTCACCTCTGCGGTTTAGTACACCCCATCAACTCCCAATTCTAATCACACATATGATACATTCAGAGTGATTTGACTAGCTGGTTCATCGAATGATCCGCAGCGCAAGCGTACATCAATCGGAAAGTATAACGAACTCTACGAAAACTCCCCACAGGTTAACGATGAAGTGCATTAAAATGCCAGGTAATATGGAATTACTCCGATGGTAGAGGAATGCAAATATATATCCCAAAATGAAAAGCGGAATAAACGCCAAGGGTTGCATATGAACCAATGCGAACAACGCAGAACTGATCAGGGCTGCCTTCTGCCAGCCGTAACGCTGCCGAAATCCGGCAAAAATAAATCCTCTGAAAAATATCTCTTCCACAACTGGAGCGATAACCACTGCTGTTATAATGAGCAGCCAGGGAAATGACATTTCATCTGCGACCGGACCTAGATCGGGTTGCATTTCCGAATCGAATATTTGTGTTACGATCAGTCCATAAATGATAGTAAAAATATAGGAGGCGAATAAAAGGCCAAATCCGATCCAAACGATATTCCAATCAAACCCTCTAAATCCCAATGTCTTCCAATCGCTTCCATACCTTCGCCAGGCAAACCACCAAACCGGTACCAGAAATAGTGCTTCGTTAATTACAATTAACAACTCCAGTTTTATTTCTATAGAGAGTAACCATAGCGCCACCGAGACCCCAATGAAAGCGATTACAATACCGATGAATAGTGCAAAACCCAACCATACATCTCGTGCAGTCCATGGAACAGTTGTGGCAGCCTCTTCTTTGTTGCCATCAAACACAGAATTGGTTTTGCGGAATGAAAGGTCAAGCAATTCTGCCTTATGAAAGGCTGCTTGAGCTTCTTGACTTCGTCCAAGCGATTCCAGGAGAAGTCCTCTCAAATAATGGGGATCAGCCCAATTAGGGGCCCATCGGTTTGCGCACTCTACTTCATAAAGTGCTTTTTCGATCTCATTGTTAACCTTGTAGGCATTTGCCCTTTCAAGATGCTCTTTTGCTTTTGATAGTGAATCTTCCATAAATACAGTTATCTACGAGACGCGTTGTATAGAATAACATTCTTGTGTTCGATCATCAACTCGAAACCGGTGCGCAGTGCATCGATATAAGGGCTCCGTGCAGCTTCCTCTGCATTAATAGTCTCGATAGTGATTCGGCGTACAGGTTGAAATCGGCGGGTAAGCAGATGGCGTAGTACACCCAGATACTCGGTCAAACGAGGATCATCAGGTGTTATATTGAAAGTTAATACCTTGCCATTAACGCTGCGATACCATGATCAAGTCCTTCCCTCGAAAGACCAGATGCGTGCTGGGAACGCGCTTTGGTAGCATGCCTTTTAAAGAATCGATTTGAATACCACACAAAGATATCGGATCAGTGGCGTTAATCCAATAGACGGCATCTTCCGGCAGTTTCCTCTGCAGTTCGCGAAACGCCTGATGTGAGATAAACTGTGGACCGGGAATCCCCTCGAAGAAATATCCTGACAGCACTTCTCCGGAGAGTTCCATTAATCGTAAAGATCGAAAGACGCTCGGCCAGCGAAACGCTGATGATTCGTTAACCAACAATTGCCTGAAGAGGATGCCGTAACGATCCAGTAACAGTCTGGCACGTTCCTTATTCCGTTCTTCAATCTCGATTAAGTCATCGGATGTGTCCGGGATTGGTAACCGGAACCAGTTGCCGGCAAACGGCAAAGACCCCTTCCATCGTGTGAAACTCGCACGGCTACCGGATCGGCGGCCCCGACTACGTAGGCTTTGCTTCTCAGGGGTTATATTAGGAACCTTGAATCGGTTCTCGATTCCCTTCCGTAACGATGCGAATGTATCGTTGGTTACTTGCCCGTGCCATACTGCTTCCCAGAGTTGCTCGGACAGTTCACCTGGAGTTGCGTTTGATGTTCTCATGAGGGTGGAGAAATCATACCAACCTGATAAATCAGAGAACAGTTTATCCACTGAACTTTGTGGTGCTCCATTTTCTGTTTGCTGAGAGTTCTCTTCTTGAATCAAATCGAGTTCTGATTCAAAGCAGAAAGAAACCTGTTCCCTTCCGCTGCCTATCCATCTAAGGTCTCCCTCTTGTATGATCGTATCTAACTGGGACGTGGAATACGATTGCATCCGAGCAGAAAGAATGTCAGTTTCCCATTTTGCACTTTCAACTGGATAGCAAGCAAGCTGTTCTATGCAGGCAAATAGTCCATCAACATCATTGGGAGGATCGGTGAGTTTTTGGTGAGTGGCCAGGAATAAAGGCAACCACTCAATATCCAGTGGCTCAAATGGGGGTATGGTTTCAACTCGTGAAAGCCGCAGTAGTATTTCGAAATTCTCGCTATCGCAGATTTCATTGTCTGTGCCATCTGTGGTTAGCTGTCCAGTGATGATACTTTCGGAATCAATCAGATCCTCAAGCACCAAACTAAGTCTTTCCGTCTCGATACCGAGTTTAGATCTGATGATTTCCGGTGTAATGGGGCCGTAGAACTGGACCCATTGCCCAAGAATCGATGTCAAAACCTCGTCGTGATCCTCTTCAGTTTCGTATTCGCTTATTATTGGAATTGTGCCATCAAGACATATTGTGTCTTTGCGAGAAGCCGTAGGCGACGAAGCAATCTCATCTGGAGACTGGGAGATTGCCGCGGCATTTGTAATGCCTCGCAATGACATGGAATCAGGCCAAAGCCCATGGACAACTCGTGGCAATTCCTCGATGGCTACAACAAGAGGGTCCGATATTTGAGGGAGAAATACTCTTACGATTTTCCTGGAGACAGGTTCCAGGAATTCTACAATATTCACTTCGTGATCCCGGTGTATCGCCTGCAGTAATTTCCCCCATTCCGAATAGGGGATGATCAATCGTTCCTTCACCCAGTCAAGCAACTCACGTGATGTTTCCGGTGCATATCCGGGGGCCAGCCTTTGACGTTTCAATTCGAATTTATCAATAAGTTCCGGTGAGATGGTGGGCCGAATACCAGGAGTGAACACCACATCGCGAAGTAGATCACTGCGCAGCTTCGATATCGTCTCCCCTCCGGGTTTGTCCGTCATGTACATGTATTCGGTAATCTGGCGCCATGTAGAGCTTTGGGCCATGGGGCTCGGGGAATTGGTCCGCACTTCAGTCCGGCAGATCAAGCCGCATTCGAGTTCACTTAACACTTGCTTCAAGTTCTGCATGTCAAATTCATCCTGAAGACAGGTTCGCCATGCTTCAATCAGGATGGGGAAATCATCGTATTTCATCACTGCATCCATCAACTTCTGAGAGCGCAATCTACTCATCCAAAGAGGCATTCGTTGGGATACTCTATTGCGAGTTAGTAACAGTGCCCGTCCGGCACACTCTCGGAACCGTGCCCCAAAGTATCCCGAACCCTCAAGTCTTTTTCTTAACAGTGTTTCTACATTGGTGCTAGTCACCAGTGAGAGGATTTCCTCTCCGCGAACGTCATTCGGAAGTTGAAGCACGATGCAATCGTCACTGGTATATACTTCGAGTTTTTGCCCAAATCGTTCTTCCCAGGCTGCGTCCAGTGCCATGGCAAAGGGTCGATTTACAGAGCCTCCCCAAAGAGTGTGCAGTACCAACTGGTTGCCCGGGAATCCTCCCGGTCCGGAAGCGACCAGTTCTATCAATATGTGATGCCTGTGAGGCAGATTGCAGTCGGTTTCCTCCCTTTGTCTTTTTAAATAGCTTATCAACTGCTGTGCTGCGGTTGGGTCCATGAAATGCTCTTTTCTCAGAAAACTCATAAAATCTGGCGAATCTAACTGATCATTCGCTATCTCAAGAAATTCGGCTATCATTTCTGAGAAATGGAAATCCCTGTTCTGCTCCTCACCGATCCAGAATGGAGGGGCCAGCGCTTTGGGATTCCCCGGTGAAACAAACATGTCGTTATGCGTAATTCTCTCGATCTTCCAGTTCTGGGCTCCCAGCGTGAATATCTGTCCGACAGATGCCTCCCAGACGAACTCCTCATCAAGTTCACCAATTAACGCACCGGTTTCGTTGTGGCGAAGATGGAAATATCCCCTATCGGGAATAGTGCCGCCGGATGTGTATAACGAAAGCAACGCACCCTTTCGAGCTACTACGGTGTTATCGAGTCGGTCAATCGAAATCGTTGGCTTGAGTTCGCGAACCCGACTATCGGCATATCGACCGCCAAGCATGTTCAAGACCAGGTCGAACTGCTCCCGACTCAGATTTCTATAGGGATAGCTGGATTTTAGTTGCGAATACAACTCATCGATATTCCATATCTCCACTCCTACCATTGAGATAATTATCTGAGCCAGTACATCCAGAGGGCACTCAACGGGTTTAACTTCTTCAATATCTTGGTTTATGATCCCAGCTGCCAGCACCGCTGCCTGAAGAAAATCATTTGAGTGGGTGGGAAAAACCGTGCCTTTGCTTACTTCACCGACCTGATGTCCGGCACGGCCCACTCGTTGAATGGCGGATGATACTGAAGGTGGCGACTGGATCAATACC
The DNA here is from genome assembly GCA_013203045.1 of Chloroflexota bacterium. Taxonomy (GTDB): domain Bacteria; phylum Chloroflexota; class Dehalococcoidia; order SZUA-161; family SpSt-899; genus JABMQN01. The sequence goes on along the minus strand of JABMQN010000014.1, from coordinate 61,389 downwards.
ACTTCATCGAGCGCTCCTATATCAATTCCCATTTCCAGTGAGTTGGTGGCAATGATGGCTTTTAGATCCCCGGCCTTGAGCTTATGTTCCACTTCCGTTCGTATTTCGCGTGAAAGAGACCCGTGGTGAGAATAGGCAATTGTATGATCTTCGCCGTCATTGATCTTGTGAGTCATCTTTTCGCAAAGTCGGCGACTATTGGTGAAAAACAAAGTTGACTGATTCTGTCCCACTACCTTTTTAAACTCTCCCACCAGCGGGTCCCACAACGATTCATGCGTATTCCAATCGAGAGCCTCTTCAGGGAAACGCACTTTAACTTCGTAATCCTTGGATGCACCGGATTGTACGATAGAAGTCTGCCGTGGTAAGTACTTGGGATTCTGAGGACTCCCTTCGATGGCATATCCGGCTACGAATTCGGCAACCTTCTCCAGCGGTTTTATGGTAGCGGAAAGGGAAATACGCTGAAATTCGCCACATAACAGAACAAGCCGATCCACAGCAGTGATAAGGTGGGTGCCCCGTTTGCTATCGATAACTCCGTGGATTTCATCGAGAATAACAGTGGAGAGATCCCTTAAAATCGACCTTGCATTGGGGGAACTCAAGATCAGGTTCAGGCTCTCCGGGGTCGTAATGAGGATTTCCGGGGGATGCCGTTGCATTCGCATCCGCTCCGATTGTGGAGTGTCTCCGCTCCGCGTTTGAATCCGGATATCTGGAAACGCTTCTCCTTCCCGTTCGAACATCTCTTTCAAGGAACTTAGTGGTGAAATCAAGTTGCGCCGGATATCGTTGTTCAGAGCTTTGAGCGGTGAAACGTAAAGGACGCTGGTGTGTCCGGTAGGCCACTGGCCAGCGACCAGTTGATTGATAGCCCACAGAAATGCTGTTAGAGTTTTACCGCTGCCGGTGGGTGCAGTAACTAATATGTGCTCGCCAGTGGATATCTTTGGCCATGCTTGGTCCTGTACATCCGTTGGCTTACCAACTTGTTCTGCAAACCATTTTGAAATGAGGGGATGGAATAAATCCAGTGAGGCCACACCATTATTCTAGCGATTTACTACCTTCAATGCTACTGGAATTTTCCTTTCCCTTCCAAGCAAAGCGAAAAATTTCCCTGACTACTACGTCCCTGTAACTCCGTTGAGTCCGTAGTGCGACCCTTCAGGGTCGCCCAAGCGAGGCTAAAGCCTCGCGCTACGAGAATCACAGCCGCCAATGAGATTTATTCATTGCCTGAGGCTCATCGGCAATGACCATCGATGTTAGTTATCCGGTTTCGAGGCGCGCTCCCGGAATTCTGGCTCAATTTTTCTCGGTATTTTACCCGAGATAAGTGAGCCTGACTCGGTGTATTCCTCATGTTCAATCGTTCCGTATCGGTGGAAAAGGTTTACCAGGTCGGCAGCACTGTAGGGAATATTAACCGTAACACTCACCATTCTTTCACTCAACATATCCGCAATTAGATTTTGCAGCCCTTTCAGCCCCCACCCCTGCGCTGCTGCAATGGGTATCACTGGGCCAATATCATCACCCATTCGTTGACGATAGTGTTTGATCGCCTCCTCTCCACTAATGCCATCTTCCTCTGCCAGCAGATCGACCTTGTTAATAGCGATGATCTTTGGTTTATCACTCAACCCCAATTCTTCAAGTAAATCATCAACAGTTTGAGCCTGTTCTGCCGCATTCTTGTGTGTTATGTCAATTACATGAAGGAGTATATCAGCTTCATTCAATTCCTCCAGGGTGGCTTTGAATGCTGCTACTACTGTAGGCGGTAGCTTTTGGATGAAACCAACGGTATCACTCATGAGCGCTTCTTGATTGTTATGTAAAGTCAATCGTCGTGTAGTGGTATCTAGCGTGGCGAAGAGTTTATCTTCCACAAATACGTCTGATTGGCTGAGAGCATTTAGGAGAGTGCTCTTGCCAGCATTGGTGTATCCGACAAGTGCAATCACCGGAATGCCGGTAGTCGCACGCCGCTGACGGTACTGCGCTCGATGTTTACGGACATCTTCAATTTGTGACTTGAGGTGCTTTATGCGTAATTCAATATGGCGTCGATCAGATTCTAACTGCGTCTCACCCGGTCCCCTGGTTCCAATTCCACCGCCAAGTCGTTCCAGGTGGGGCCAGAGACCGGCTAACCTGGGCAGCAGATATTGGTGCTGGGCCAGATCGACTTGGAGTCGGCCTTCATGGGTATGGGCACGACTAGCGAAGATATCGAGGATAAGCGCGGTTCGGTCAAGGACCTTGACTCCCATCGCCCTATCGAGGTTTCGTTGCTGTGCCGGAGAAAGCTCGTCATCAAAGATGATTAGATCGCTATTAAGTTCATCCTTGAGCTCGATCAGTTCTTCAAGCTTACCTTTGCCAATGAGATGAGATGGACTGATTCTATCAAGCTTCTGCGTGACTGTTCCGACGACCTTTGCCCCAGCAGTCTCGGCCAGGAGCGCCAACTCTTCCAGCGAGTCATCAATCGACCATATATGTTGGGATCGTTTGAGCTCGATGCCAACCAATATAGCCTTCTCCGGCTCTTGTCTAGTAGGAGTTGTGCGTTTCTTGGGTATGTTAGCCTCCGATTGGTTGGTGGTTATTTGGTTGGTGGTTTTGTATTGGATCCTTGCCCCAATCATTTAACGGTGATTGTGAGGTAATCATATAGACCTGTGATACTAGCACACGAGACTCTTTCCATGCATCAATGTCTTGAAACCGCTCTATTTTCATACAATATGAACCATTAACTATCAACCACCCAACTATCTCTAACCATCAACCACTCTACAGTTTTTCCAGTCGGGCGAGTCCCTCTTCAAGTCGGTCATCGGGGATCGTAAGAGAGAGGCGAATATAGCCTTCTCCAGCGTCTCCGTAGCCTGTACCCGGTGTAACCACAACACCCGCCTCATCGATGAGCTTTGTCGCATAATCGGCGGAGGTGTAACCCTCGGGAATACGGGCCCAAACATAAAGGCTGGCCTTTGGAGGATTCGCTTTAAGCCCTATCTTATTTAAAGTCTCGATTACCTTATCACGCCGCTTCTGATAGATAGCATTGTTTTTTGCAATGCAGTCCTGAGGTCCATTGAAGGCAGCAATTGCCATCTGCTGAATCGCCTGGTTTATCCCGGAATCGAGGTTCGATTTCATTCGCATCAGAGCATTAATAGCAGTCGCATTCCCCACGGCCATCCCAATGCGCCATCCAGTCATGTTATATGTTTTGGAGAATGAATGGAATTCAACACCTACTTCCATTGCCCCCGGCGCTTGCAAGAGGCTTATAGGACGGTATCCATCAAAAGCCACTTCAGTATACGGTGCATCATGACAGACTAACAGATCGTATCTCTTTGCGAAGGTCACTGACTGCTCAAAGAAATCGAGGTCCGCTACCGCAGCGGTAGGATTATTTGGGTAGTTGATCCACAAGATCTTAGATTTTTCTGCAACTCTGGTTGGAACTGATGCCAGATCGGGTAAGAAGTTGTTCTCTTCCGTAAGCGGGAGATAATGCGGTTCACCACCTGCAAGTATGGTGCTCATCGAATAGACGGGATAGCCAGGATCAGGTACCAGGGCGAGGTCGTCCTGATCAATGAAACAGAATGACATGTGCCCGATTCCCTCTTTAGAACCAATTAGTGGTAATATTTCCTTATCCGAGTCCAGTTTCAACCCGAAGCGTTTGTGATACCAGTCAGCAATAGTCTGGCGAAGCTCCGGAAGTCCATCGGTCTCCGGGTAACGATGATTAACCGGATCGCGGGCTGCTTCACACAGTCGATCGATAATATGGTCAGGTGTAGGAATGTCAGGATCGCCGATGGCAAAACTGATAACGTCCACTCCCTGGGCACGTTTCTCAGCTATTTTCTTCGTTATTCCAACAAACAAATATGGCGGCAGCTTTTCAATTCGTTTTGCGGTCCTCATGTAACAAGCTCCTAATCATCAAAAATAATACTCCTAATTCTAACATAAGGGAATGGTGCTTCTGAAGTGGGAGTGGGTTGGGAGTTAGGGTAATCGCATCTTATATATAGCTATGAATGCAGGACAAAGACGCGTCCACACGTGTCAGGCGGGACGCCTGACCTACGGAAGCATGATAGAAAAGCCCTCGTAGGACGGGCATCTTGCCCGTCATGAACGATGAGGACTGCTTGAAGTGCCCCACAATAAAATGCGATTGCCCTGGGTTGGGAGTTTACTGTTTGCCTAAGTGTTCCATTGCTGTGCGAATACATCGCAGTGCTTCTTCTAGGATTGTCCTTGGACAACCAAAATTGAGCCGAACGAAACCGGGATCACCGAAGTATGCCCCATCCGAAAGCCCCACACCCGCTTCCTCTAAGAAACGAACAGGTTTCTCCATTCCCGCCTGGCGTGTATCGATCCAAGCCAGATAAGTGGCTTCCACGTGAGTCATAGTCAATCCATCAATTCCTTGGATTGATTTCTCTAAAATATCACGGTTTGTGCGCAAGTAGTAGAGGAGTGCCAATTGCCAGTCATGACTATCTCGATAAGCAGCCAATGAAGCGGTGAACCCCAGCACATTCACATGAGGCACGATCCCTGACATTGCTTTGCGAAAAGACCATCGTATATCATCATTTGAAATAATAGCAAAGGAACATCCCAATCCGGGCAGATTATAGGTTTTACTCGGAGCCATTAACGTAATGGTACGGTCTGCAATATCAGAGCTCAGTGTTGCCGTGGGGATATGCGTTTTGTCCGTATCCAGAATTAGTCCACAATGGATTTCGTCTGAGCAGATGACTATGTCGTGACGTTCGCATATTCTACAAAGTTCAACGAGTTCGTCGCGAGTGAAGACACGGCCTGTTGGATTGTGTGGATTGCAGAGAATGAAGAGCCTTGTCTGGGGAGTAATAGCTTTCTCAATCCGATCAAAATCAAAGTTCCATCGGTCATCTTCTCTTACTAACGGAACAGAAACCAGATTACGTCTTGAGTTGTCTGGTGCGGAAAGAAATGGCGGATATGCAGGTGTATTGGTCAGCACATCACTGCCATCATCGCCAATCGCACGACAGGTCACATTGAGACCTGTAACAAGTCCGGGTAACCATACAATCCAACTAGAGTCTATCGCCCATCCATAATCACTCTGTAACATTGAGACGATTATGTCATTCAGTTCACACGGGGCATCACCATAACCAAAAACACCGTGGTCTACTCGTTGATGCAGAGCTTCGATCACAGCCGGAGGTGAACGGAAGTCCATATCTGCCACCCACATAGGAATGACATCACGATCCTTGTATTTATCCCATTTGAAGCTGGAAGTTCCTCTGCGATCTATGGGGGTATTGAAGTCATATTCGCTAGTCATCTCGTATAAATCAAATTAGCTCACAATTCCTTAAGTGGGTTGAGCAAGTATCCAAGCCCGTTGATTTTGAGTTCATAGATCATTTGCAGCATCTCACCCAGTTCATTCTGCGGAAATCCCTTTCTTGAAAACCAGGTTAGATATGGCTCAGGAAGATCGACCAGATAGCGTCCGGCATATTTCCCAAAAGGCATGCGGGTCTTGGCCAGCCTGATCAGCAATTCGGGGTTGGGTATCGGTGTAGGATTATCCGGTTCATTCATACTTGGATTATATTGGCATGCAATCGCAGGCGCAAGCGTTTAAGTCAATGTTTGGCACAAGTCATAAATATCGCACGTTGGCTTCAACCTGCGCTACTATTCGGGCATTGTCTTCACCAATATCAAACCACTGAATGCGAGAATCACTCAATCGAAACCAAGAGTATTGGTGCCGTGCAAACTTGTGGGTAGCAAACTTTATTTGCTGACTTACTTCAGGTAAGTCAATTTCGCCATTGATAAATCGGCCAATCTCACGGTATCCCAAACTCGACATAGCGGGAAGATCGAGAGAATAGCCACGTTCGAGAAGACCTCGTACTTCTTCAACGAACCCTTGTTCAATCATGATGTCCACGCGCCTATCAATCCGATCATACAACCTTGTTCTATCGGTTGTTAGTCCCAGAATTTGCATATCATAGTCAGGAGGATTTTTCTTCCGGAGATCAGAGAAAAGTTCGCCGGTTGAGTGGCATACCTCCAGTGCCCGGATCACGCGCCGTACATTTCGGGGATCGATTTTAGCTGCCGCTTCGGGATCCAAGTTTTGGAGTTCTTGATACAGAGTGTCGCCACCCTCACATTCTGCTCTTGATTCAAGTTCCTGTCTAAGTTGAGGGTTCGGCGGAACTTCCGGTATGGTCCACCCCTCAAGAATTCCCCAGATGTATTGTCCGCTACCACCCACTATTATGGGTAACTTCTCTTTCTTGTGGATATCGCTGATAGACTTGGTGGCCGAGTCTCGATAAAGGGCCAGGCTGAATTCTTCATCGGGGTCTATAATATCGAACAAATGATGGGGGACAACAGTTTGTTCTTCGGGAGTGGGCTTGGCAGTGCCGATATCCATATAACGGTAAATTTGGCGGCTATCTGCATTTACGATTTCCCCATCGATCCTTTGGGCAATTTCAATCGCCAATCCCGTTTTGCCTACCGCAGTGGGTCCTACAATGGCTATGAGTGGTTTGTTCATACTGATTTGGCTTTTGCTGCCTGTTCCACCATGCTTACGAACTCATCGGCCTTGAGGCTAGCGCCACCCACCAGCGCACCGTCTATTTCAGGTTGAGCCATAAGCGCATAAATATTTGCGGCATTAGCACTTCCGCCGTATTGAATGCGAAGCTCCTGAGCGGCTTCGCCGTAAAGCTGAGCTATAACGCTTCGCACCAGACCTATGGTATCGTTAGCTTGTTCTTCGGTAGCTGCCTTTCCTGTACCAATTGCCCAAATAGGTTCGTAGGCAATAATGACGTTCTCTAATGATGAAAGTCCTTCTAACGCCGCCTTGACCTGGCGAGTAACAACTTCTTCTGTTTTGTTTGCTTCGTTCTCATCAAGTGTTTCCCCAACACATACGATGGGTTTAAGATCCGCATTTAGAGCTGCTTTGATTTTTTTATTTACCATCTCATCCGTTTCCCCAAAAATTCCTCGACGCTCTGAGTGCCCCAAAATCACATACTGGCAAATACCTTTGAGCATTGAAGGTGACACTTCGCCAGTGAAAGCTCCTTTATCTTCATGATACATATTCTGAGCCCCTACCCCGATTGATGATCCCATCAGCATTTCAGCGACCTTGGGTAGCGAAACGAAGGGTGGACAGACTACTGCTTCGCATCCACCAATACTCTCAAGCCGTTCTTTCATGTCTCCAATGAGGCGAACCGATTCAAATATGGTATTGTTCATTTTCCAGTTGCCAGTAATGATTGGTGTTCTCATGTTCTGTCTCCTCAAGCCCCGAATTTATCAAGTTTCAAAGCGTTAGCCATGGCTAGTGGCATAATGTCTGTAGCAAGTATCCTGCCCAAGCCTCCTCTTGTGCATGCTGTCTCTGAGAATTCCCTTGAATCATCGGTACGGCAATGTTGTGCTCGCAGAAGTAATGGAACCGGGTGCCAGCTGTGTCCTTTGAGCATGGCAGGGGTAGAATGATCGCCAGTTACAACCAGCACATCAGGCTTCAGATCGATAAGCTTTGGCAGTAGTGCATCGGCCTCTTCAATCACCCTGACTTTCCTTTCGAAATCACCATCTTCACCCGCTGAATCAGTGTACTTGATATGAACGTAAAAGAAATCGTGATTATTCCAGTTCGCTACCAGAGTATCTAGTTCATCAGAAAACGTGCTACCTGTGTTCAAGATTTCCATTCCTACCAGTCGAGCCATTCCTCGATACATTGGATAGGTGGCTATAGCAGCTGGATTCAATTTGAAGATATTACCCATCATCGGCAAATTAGGCTTTTGCGATATTCCGCGAAAGAGGATCATGTTAGCCGGATAGGAGTTGGCAAGAATAGACTTCGCATGAGAGATGAATTCATGGATAACGTTAGCCAGTTTGGTTGCATCTGTTGATAACGAAATAGCTTCCCTCGGTTTCATCCCGACTTTTTGCGGGTCGGTGTCGTTAACTTCACCTGTAAGACCATGCCCCCTAAAAACGATAGCGAAACGGTGTTCCTTTCCGGGCATGATAAACATTTCGATTCCGTCTATCTTGATCTCTCGGAGCTTTTCACAGAGTTCAGCGTTCTGCTCGCTTGGTATCCGGCCTGCACGGCGATCTGTGATCACACCACTATCGTCAACTGTACAGTAGTTACATCTGGCAGCAACATCTCCTTTAACTAAATCGAATTCCATGCCAAGGGCTTCTAATACTCCGCGGCCTACGAGATATTTCACAGGGTCGTAGCCGAACAAAGAAAGGTGTCCGGGACCACTGCCAGGCGTGATGCCTGGGCTTACAGGGTCGGTTAGTCCGCAGATACCTTCCGCAGCCAGTCGGTCGAGGTTAGGGGTTTTGGCGCTTTCCAGTTCTGTCTTGCTGGTATCAGGATGAGGTATTCCTCCCAGGCCATCGAAAATCAGAAGAACGATTTTTGATGGTGTTTCCACCGAGAGACCCTTGAGTATTTCGAGTTCAATCATTAGTCCCCTCCGAGTTATTCTACTGACAATAAATCACGGCGTATCTTGCGCTGTGAATGGAAAATGAGGATTATGCTTCTGCCTGTACAAATTTTGCAAGTTTGTTGCGATAGGCACGGATAATGTCCTGGCGCCGTAGCACCCCAAGCAAGTGGCCTTCGTCTTCTCTGGAAACAACCGGGATGCGTCCGTAGTCTTCATCAGTGGCGGTTAGAACTTCATACAATGACTGGTCCGGAAAAGCTACCAAAGGGAACTTGGTGACAATATCACCCACTGGGAGATCAGCGTTTCCGGCTCGCAAGCAACTTGCCAGGTCTGCGAGTGTGACAACCCCCACCAGGTGTCCTTCCTCATCAACAACCGGGAATCCGTGGTGGCCCGTATCGCGTGACATATTGGCAATCTCTCTGGCCAGCATAGTGGAGCTCATCGCAGGAAAGTCGCGAGTCATTACTGAACCTACCGCTATGGTTTTCATGACATTTTCCACTTCTTCATGATGAACATCAAGAGGCTCTTCTCTGGTGAAATCCATGTGCTCAACATAGTATTCATTGAAGTCAAGCCGTGAAGAAAGTTCAATGTGTTCAATGAAGTCTATAAGCTCGTTGGCCATTTGCCAGTAAAATTTGGATAATAGCGCCATGGATGCACCGGTGCTGGCCGCGTTTCCCAACGATGTGATCTTGTCAGTATCTATTCTAGGAATAAGCCCAATGCGAATTGCACTGTGTGGGTTGACGTAGTTGCCAAGCGCTCCGGCCATATAAACTTGATCGATGTCCTCAACCCCAATTCCCATTTCGTCCATGAGAGTTGCTATACCAGCAGCGACAGCCGCTTTGGCAAGTTGCAATTCGCGGACATCCTGCTGAGTTAAAAATATGGGTTTGTCATCATAGCTTTCTTCAGCGGGAGCTACAAGAAAATTATTAACACCATTTTTATTGATTACCTTTGGAGCCAAGCCCTGTGCTATGCTCATCCTAGGAGTGGTGATTAACCCTTCCTCATCGATAATTCCGAGCTGTAGAAGTACTGCTATCAAATCTACAAGTCCACTACCGCAGAGCCCTTTAGGCTTGATATTGGCAATATCACGATATTGGAGATTTCCTTTTTCGAATCCTACTGCCTCGATTGCTCCGTCTTTGGCTATCATCCCTGAGGAAATTCTTGCACCTTCCAGAGCGGGTCCTGCTGCCGCGGAACAAGTCATCAATCTCTTGCGGTTTCCTAAAAAAATCTCCCCGTTAGTACCGAGATCTAGTCCAAGAATGATTTTATCTTCCTGTTCAGTAGCTCCGGAAGCGAGAATGACACTAATCAAATCCCCGCCGATATAGCCTGATTTCATTGGCATGGTGTAGAGCAGAGCTTCCGGGTGTAGCTGTAGATCGATGTCTGATGCCTTTATGGTCATACCGTCACTAAGCACCGGTGCAAATGGGGCTTCCGCTATTCCGTCGGGAGGTAGACCAAGGAGAAGATGCAACATAATAGTATTACCGGCTGCAACAGCGATAAAGATGTCATTGGTAACTAAACCTCCCACTTCTACAAGGCGCCTGGTAATTCTATTAAGATTTCCTATGAGAAGATTATGAAGTCGCGCGAGGCCATTGGGATTATCTTTAACATATTGGAGCCGACTGATTATATCTGATCCATACCTGATTTGTCCGTTGAGCCGAGAAATAACAGCCACTTCTGTGCCATCAGAAAGGTCGATGAGCTTGCCAACTAAAGTTGTGGTACCAAGATCAAAGACCAACCCATAACCATATGCCAGTTTCCCCCAACCTTGCCAATCTAACAAATGCTTTTCATGAAGGACCGCTGCTCCATGAGCTTCAGTTTCTTTCATTGATTGAGGTAACGTACGTAGGCAACTCAGTGAGGCAGTCATATCCAGGTAGTCGGGTCCCATTGCCAGTTTTATTCTATCGAAGTCAGAAAGTCCCTCGTCTTTGTGATGGGTAGCCAATGTAATAAATTGTTTTTTGACAAGAGGATCCAATTGGAAGAGTGGCCGATGACCTGATTTCAGAATCTGCACATATTCAGTGCCAATCTCGGTTTCACCTACTTGAACAACCATATCGCTATTAATCTGGGTGCGGCAGGCAAGGCGAACACCCTGATCGATTTCTTCTTGGTTGAGAAACCCTTCCTCATCTGAGGATGGAGGCTTAATTGAAGTGAGAATTCTGACCTTGCATTTACCGCATTTCCCCAATCCGCCACAATCAGCATCCAATTCGATACCGGCCTCTTGTAACACATCGAAGAGCGTATCTCCTCTACGGACATTCAACCAGAGGTCATCCGGTAAAACATTCAGCCAAATGTATTCAGTTCTCTTTTTTCTGGCCTTTGGATTGTGAGACTCTTTCATTCTAATAGCCCTTGCACGAGTTGAAGGTGCCGATAAAGATGGTGTGAAGTATTCATTTTTGAGAAGATTTAGATTTTATCAACTCATCAAGTTTATTTTCAAGAAAAGAATAATCGGCATCTTTGACATCCAGTGCCAATTCAAGGAAATCAGCTATTTCATTTGCCTGTGATTCTAGGTCAGGATCGGCCGGTTGCCGTACATACAACAGTTTCTTATAGTGTTCAAAACAGTATTCCCTCATTGTTTTATCATGGAGTTCCAAAGGAATCAGGCAATGTTGCTCGAAATTCATTATGAGGTCTTTCTCCATGAAATATGTTCCAGCGGTTTCATCTAAAAGCTGCTTGAAACGTTTTGGTCCGAGAAACATCTCGTAACAATAAGCTCCGGGTACTTTTGTTACGTCATATTGATCACAGAAGTCATCAATATCGGGAAAACAATCCCCATAGAGGCATATGACCCGTTCGTTGCGTTGGTGGGCAGATTGAATCTCTTTGCGCAAGAAGTTCCTTAGATCTGGTGGCCTTAGATGTAACACTGAGGGCAGGAATGTAACTCGAACATTGGGGTAACGATCTTCCAAGTGAAGATGCCGTAGTGCAGGCTTAAATACACCACAAGCAATGATGCGTACAGGCTCTCTGGTCTCTTCGGGTGAAGACATCTTAGATCTTGATTATGGCAGGAAAGGTATCCTTTATCATCGAGATCAAACGCGGGTCCAACCGGCCTTCCCTACCATGGTTTAAGGTTTTATCAACCATTTCATGAGCGCGGCTCAACATATCTGGCCTGCCTTTCTCTTCCCACACGTCGAAATTGGATCGCACACTCAAATTGGGATAGAAGAACTCATCCATCATATGATCAACCGTATGATCTTCCAACACGTAGTTGCCGCCAGGTCCAACCTGTTCGATAACATCAAACCCAAGTGTATCTTCGTTCACCTCTATGCCTGACAGTATCCTGTGAATCATCCCAATGATTTCGTTATCAATTACGTACTGTTCGTAAGAAATAGAATTACCGGAATCCAGCATTCCGGCTGCCAGATGGATATAATCGGCTCCGGCCATTGCTACTGTCAAATTGGAAAAGAGCTTTTCAGAGCCAGCCTGAATATCTGGCCGTTTGGATTCGGTAAGACCTGCCGAGGCATAGATTGGTAAATCATATAGTTTTGCCAATTGAACCGCAGCAGCATTCATCATCGCCATTTCGACTGTGCCCATGGTGTATTCCATCGTTCGCAAATCCATGGCAGAAGGAACTGCACCATAGAGAATCTTTGCTCCTGGGGTTATGGCCTGAGTGACTGCTACTCCAGCAAGCGATTCCGCGTGAAGTTGGGAGAGCGTTCCGGCTAGTGTTGCCGGAGCTGTTGCCCCAGCTATAGGAGCTGGAGCACAGGTAATTGGAATCCCTTTTGAGGTACAGAATTCAATAATTTGCAGAGTATTGGTATCGATTGTCAGTGGGCTAATGACATTTGTAATGGCTGATATGAAAGGCCGCTCTCTGAGATTTTCTTCCCCATCTGCTATTAAACAGGCAAGCTCCCACATTTGATTGGCGCCATCTGTATCATCACAACCGCCCATCACATGCTTTGTAGTGTGGTAAAAAGCCCGATAAAAATCGTTTAGATGATAACTATCTCTTTCCAAGTCGTGGGCTTGACACGCAATGATATAAAACTGTATATAGTCCAGATGGTCTACTAAAATTGCTGTATTGGCAATATCGCGCATCATGGTGTAACGATAACCGCCCGTTCTCATATCTAAAATGCGAAACACGCGTCCACCATTGCCAAAATAGACATGACCTTCACCAAGGTGTATATCATTCCGGCCATCACGTGAGAAAAGTATGAATTGAGAGGGGGCTCGACTCAAGAGCCGATCGAGACAGTCTCCACCAAAACGAACTCGCCCATTGTCATGATCTACCTGAGCGCCTGCATCTTCGAGTCTTTCTCGAAAAGTGCTATCAGAGATTGAAATACCGATTTCATCGAGTATCCGGCGTCCTTTCTGATCGATCTGCTGAACGTGTTCAGGAGAAATCGGTTGATAAAATGGCGAACTCTTCTTCATGAGTAAAACGCTTGGTTATCCCCCTTGAACAATTTTATCGATAGCTTGGAGTATTTCATCTGATTTAGGTTCCACTTGATGTTCAGCAAGAATTCTCTTTGCCTCCACGTTACAACGTTTGTAGAAGTCCTGTGCCCCCTCTTCTTCCCAAGTATCGTAACGTGACCGATCCAGAAGTTTGGGTATGAACTGAGCCTGCGTAAAATTATCAAAGGTATGGTCGTCCGTTAGGAACATGGAACCAGGCACACTCCCCACCCGATGAATTGCTTCCAAAGCTAATGTTTCCTCGTTGACCGGGATCCCCTGGACAAAGAAGCGGCTCATGGCTACTAACTCATTTACCATCGTCACCATCTCGAGTGATGAAATACCACCATACTCGAGGTATCCGTTATCGTGGATCAAGTTACAGCGGGATAACATTGATGTAATTATTGAGAACATGGCCTCTGCACCAGCCTGAGCATCCATTACCTTTGCATCCGATGCTCCTGAATAAGCCCAGATGGGCAAACCATAGAGTTCATCTCGCATATCAGCGAGAGCAGCCTGTGTTAGTGCCCACTCCGGGCATCCGTAAGATACAACGGTCGATTTCATATCCAACGTACTAACGTTTGGACCAAATAGGAACGGAGACCCTTTACCGAACATTTGATGGACCGTTAATCCCACTAGATTCTCAGCGATCCCAAGAGCCATCGCACCGGCCAGAGTAATAGGCGCTCCACCACCTGCATTGGAACCTGAGGGGAAGCAAATCGGTATACTTTTCTGCGCACAGAAGATAAGCTTTTCCATTACGTTTTCAGGGAATCTTAGCGGACTTATTGCTTCGGAATAATTTAGAATAAATGGCTTCCGGCGGAATTCCTCCTCACCTCCCACCACTGCACATGCAATCTGATGAATTTTTGCTATGTCTTTACCGCTATCTGATATGAACACGATAGGTTTGTTGGTATTTTTAACAATTTCTGCAAAAGCGTAAACATAGATATTTTCAATCGGGACATCTTCCGGATTGGACATTGACATGGCAAACGAAATATTCTCCAACCCATCAACCAGTTTGGCGAAATTGGCTATATCCTGAAGGACTGTGCGGCGCCGTTGTCCAGTTTCGAGGTCATGTGTGAACGTTGTGTCTGAACCTGTGCCATAGAAGGGATTGCCATCGACCAGAGGCATGGTTTTGTTACCCTTCTGATCATGTAACGCAATCTGTCTGGGAGCTGACTTAAGAGCTTGTTCAGCAAGATGACCGGGCATTCTGACCCAGTTATCATCGGATACTCTGCAACCTGCATCCGCAAGCATTTTCAAGGCATCTGGATGCTCCATTCTAAACCCTGTCTTTTCCAGGATTTCCAGTGCTGCCGTGTGGATCGCCAGAACCTGTTCTCGAGATAAGACCTTCAACCGAGGCTGAAACGTAGGTATATCGATAGGATTCATGTTTTCCTCACTCAATTCAATGCGGAATTTACTTTCAAGAGGTTAGGAAATCCCCATCAAGCTTTTTGCTTTTGTTACTGCTGAACCGGCATCTGAGGCATAGGCATCTGCTTTGATTTCTTGAGCATATTTATCTGTAACAGGAGCTCCACCGATCATAATTTTCACTTTGTCTCTCACTCCAGCGTTTTGAAGCGCTTCGATAGTAAGGGGCATCGATGGCATTGTCGTTGAAAGAAGTGCGGACATCGCCACGATATCAGGCTCGATTTCTTGAGTTTTCTGGGCGAATTTTTCAGGAGTGACATCTACTCCGAGGTCTGTGATAGTAAAGCCGGCGCCTTCCATCATCATTAAAACAAGGTTCTTGCCAATATCATGCAAGTCCCCCTTGACGGTTCCGATAAGCACTTTCCCTTTGGAGGTCACGCCACCCTTTTGGAATAATGGGGTGATAAGTTTCATGCATTCCTGCATGGTTTTAGCCGATCGCAGCATCTGCGGGACAAAGATAATCCCCTTTGAGAATCTATCCCCCACTTCGTCCATGGTAGCAATTAGACCGGTGTCAAGGATGTCCTGGATATTTGCCCCGGCATCCATGGCCGCCTGAGTCTCCGCTACCGCTGTCTTGATGTCTCCCTTGAGTACAGCTTCAGATAATGCCTGAAATTCACTCATTTTCGACCTCCATTATGCTTATTTCTTTTCACTCCGGCGAGACTTCTTTTATCCAGAAATTCGCTTTTCCTGATAGGCATCAATGAATTTTTCACAGTATTCATCTCTACCTAGTAGCATTTCAATCGAAAGAAGTGTAGACGTGAGCTTTATATCGGTTGGATCCATGATTGCACCGGACAAACCGTACGACATGGCCAAAGCCAGAAAATTGCGATTGATAATGTGGCGTTCCGGAAGACCAAATGAAATGTTTGATAGGCCGCAGATCGTATTTACTCCGGGGAAATCGTCTATTATCTTGCGAATGGCTCCAAGTGCGGCAATACCCATGTTGGTATCCACTGAAATCGGTTGGATTAGCGGATCAACGAATATTTTTTCAATTGGAACGCCTTCACCTGTAAGCTTTTGAATGAGTTGAGCACCAACGTCTACTCTTTCCTCAACTGTTATTGGCATCGAGGCTTGTCCCATACACAAAGCAATTATTTGACATGGGCCAGACGTAACCACGGGCAGAAGGGGACCAAGCCGGTCTTCCTCCATAGAAATCGAGTTTATCATCGGTTCGCCTTTGTGGAGCTTCATCGCTTCAGCTAAGGCTGTTGGATTAGGACTGTCAAGGCAGAGTGGATAATCGAGTGAACTTTGAACGGTTTCGACTAACCAGCAGAGATTTTCTATCTCTTTGTCCACAAAGGTACCGGCATTGACATCAATATAGTTTGCGCCGGCTTGCGCCTGATCCTGTGCAACTTTGATGATGAAGTTAGCATCTCGATTTTCAACCGCTTCTCTTATGATTCTACGGCTTGTGTTAATCTTTTCACCCACTATGATCATCGTCGTTCCTCACAGATTCAAATTTACCTTCGATGAAACGCTTCCATAATGACTCGTAGGGGACTCTTTAACGAGTACAATATATGAAGCTATGCTGTATGTCAACCCTGTATGCACTCAAATTCAATTGAGTATTTGCAGGAAACATGAGCCCCAATTGGCAATCGAGAGTGCGCTGCGACTGTATACTCGCCTTTCAAACTTGACAAATTCGCTACAACTGGTAGAATTCAAAATGCTGGGAAATTTTCGGGGGAGGAGAACAATTTACGCAATCGTAGCTACCGGAGGAAAACAACATAAGGTCTCACCAGGCCAAGTGATAGATGTGGAACAAATCCCCGGGGACGAAGGTTCCTCGGTCGAACTTGATAATGTTTTGTTTGTTTCTGATGGGGACAATATCACAGTGGGTCAACCTGCTGTTGACGGAGCCAAGATTAAGGCCACAATTGTTCGTCAGGATAGAAAGCGCAAGATTATTGTATTCAAATACAAGAATAAAATACGATATCGTCGCAAGAGAGGGCATCGTCAACACTATACCCGATTGTCAATTGATCAGATTGAGTTGAACTAGCCCAAATCGAGCATAACGAGGTAAAGTCCAAATGGCACATAAAAAATCAGGTGGCAGCAGTAAACTAGGTCGCGATAGCCAGTCAAAAAGGCTCGGTGTTAAGAAGTATGATGGGCAGGTGGTGCGGGCCGGTAACATTCTTATAAGGCAGCGAGGCACCAAAGTACATCTGGGAGAGAATGTTGGCTTAGGAAAGGACCATACAATTTTCGCCCTCATCGATGGCACGGTGAAATTCGGCCGAGCCAACAAATACCAGAGGAAAGTCAGCGTGTACCCCATCGCTGGTGATAGTTAAGAATCAAATGAAAGAAAAAATACATCCTAAGTACTATGATGATGCCCAGGTTATTTGTTCATGTGGCAATACCTTCACCGTTGGCGCAACTCAACCGACGTTGAAGGTGGAGCTCTGCAGCAAGTGTCATCCCTACTATTCCGGTGAACAGCGAATAGTTGACACAGCAGGGCAAGTAGAACGGTTCAAGAAGCGGTTCAAAATCAAGGACTGATATCTTCTCGTTTCCCTCTTAATCTGCTCCGCTGTAACTACCGCGAATTGTTATGGAATGAATTATGGCCAATAGCTATGATGTTGTAATCGTTGGTGGTGGGCCTGCGGGAATCTTCACTGCTCTTGAATTAGTCCGTTCCTCAAGCCTGAAAATCCTCATATTGGAAAAGGGCAAGGACCTCAATAAAAGATATTGCCCTGGTGCTCATAATTACAGTGGCTGCCTTTCATGTTTTCCATGCGCAATGGTCAGCGGTTGGGGTGGTGCTGGAGCCTTCAGTGACGGAAAACTTACTCTATCGCCGGATGTCGGGGGGTATTTGCACAAATACGAGGGTGTGGACGGACTCACTAAGTTAATCACCTATGTCGATGATACTTATAGTGAATTTGGAGCGTCTGCCAACCTGTTTGGCGTAGGTCCTGAAGTTGATGGAATTGCTAGAAGAGCAGAGCAGGTTGGGCTTCGATTTATTCCTGTTCCAGTCAGGCATTTAGGTACCGAGCATTGTTACCAGGTATTGCGTAACATGTATGATTTCCTCATTGAAAAAGTCGATATTCAGACATCAGTTACCGTAGAGTCGATCATCAGTGAGGATGGGAAAATCAAAGGGATCGAAACTGAAGATGGGCAGTTCATAGAAACAAAATACTTAGTTGCAGCCCCGGGCAGGGAAGGGTCCGATTGGCTGGTAAAACAGGCTGCCTGGCTTGGGCTTACCAAAGACAACAACCCAGTTGATCTCGGTCTTCGGATAGAGGTTCCGAATGAGGTACTTGCGGACTTAACAAATATTCTCTACGAACCAAAACTGGAATACCGTGCAATGCCATTTAATGATCGCATAAGAACTTTCTGTGTCTGTCCAGCAGGAGAAGTGACATTGGAGTCAACCGGGGGTACTGAACCCGTAGTAACGGTCAACGGTCACAGCTATGCCGACAGAAAAAGTCCAAATACAAACTTTGCCCTTCTCTGTAGCGCCAAGTTCAGGGAGCCGTTCAATGATCCGATAACTTATGGAAAATCAGTAGCTCGGTTGGCAAACCTGCTTGCTGATGGCGTTATCGTCCAGCGATACAGTGATTTGTTAGATGGTCGTTGTTCGATGGCGGCACAGATGGATGAGTGGCAAGTGCAACCCACACTTAAAAGTGCTACACCTGGTGATATTAACGCAGTATTACCCTATCGTTTCCTTAAAGGGATTAAAGAAATGTTGATTTCTCTGGATGCACTGGCTCCTGGTGTAGCCTCGCCTCATACCTTGCTTTATGGTGTAGAGGTTAAGTTTTATTCATCTAGATTGTATCTCACAGAGAAACTCGAGACAGAGATAGCGAACTTCTTTGCCATCGGAGATGGTGCGGGAGTTACTCGTGGTTTGGTACAGGCTTCAGCTTCCGGCATAGTGGCTGCGCGAGAAATCATAAGCCGATCCAGTAGTAAAGTTGCAGCCTGAATTAGTCTTCGCTACGCTACATTCCCCATTTACATCTGCTCCCAATTTGATATGATTCTTTAGTAAAGAGGTTTGGTAGAGGTTTTATCCGTGATTTGCGATTTCGAAAAGCTGCTTGACCACATGTATTCAGAGATAAAATCCAGAGTTGACATAGCTGTGGTTGGTTTGAGCGGAGGAGCTGATTCGTCATTAACTGCTATCCTGTGCATGAAGGCGCTCGGTAAAGAGGTTGTCTACGGAATTAGTATGCCTTACGATGAAGTGGATATAAAAACATTCAATGCACAATCAGCCAGTCTGGCTGAAAGAATAGGTATTAGCCATCTTGTACGTCCGGTAGCTAAAATATCCGACGCAATTAATGAGCAGGTTTTTATCGAATCCGAGTCTGAACTTACACTAACGAACAAAGGCAATGCACGTAGCCGGGCAAGAATGTGTATTCTTTACGGTATTGCTCACAACCTTTCGACGCAATTCGAAGGAAAACGAGTTCGAGTTATGGGCACCGGTAATCTTTCGGAGGACTTCATAGGATACGATACTAAAGGGGGCGATGCCCTGGCCGATATTTTTCCTATCGGTGAACTTTTCAAATCTGAAGTCTATCAGCTCCTCGAGTATTTCAGGGATGAGGGCACGATAGATGAAGAGAATATTGACCGTATCCCTTCAGCAGGTCTGGAAGAGAACCAAACGGATGAAGCCGATTTAGGCAGAACATATGACGAGATGGAACAGAGTGTCAGATTTTGCCTTGATTGTTATGACGATATGCCGATCCAGGACCTCGATGAGATAGCTGCCTTTGTCTGGGAACGACATAAGGCTCATAAACACAAACACGAAGCTCCAATAGTTATCAGACTTCGACCACTTTGCGACTAGTACTAAGTTTTCTAATTGACCGTAACATGTCCAAGTGCTTCAGCGACGGCACGCTCAGGGCGAGCGGAAGCAGTATGCCCAGATTGCTAGCCCGTTCGTGCTGAGGCTCTCGAAGTATGAACGAGCGTCATAGCGCTTAACAAAACGAGCAAGTGCTAACTCCTAATTTACCAGCACGCTATTGCCTCGATGGAAAGTGAGTTGCCCCTATAAATACTTCATGAAAACCGGGGTCTTCAGTAAGTTCAATATACTCAACCTCGCGAGCTATTTTATCGGCCTCTTGACGTTTGTTTTTGTTGAGCAAGGCTATGCGAGCACCATCACCGGCAGCATTACCGATTGAATAGATATCCTCAATATCACATTCCGGGAACATACCGATTGCCAATGCCCTTTCGCGGTCGATTACCGTGCCGAAAGCCCCGGCAAGAATAACCTTATCCGGTCGTTCGATACCCAGTCGACGCAGCATCAGTTGTGCTCCGGAATTGATCGCAGCTTTGGCAAGTTGAATAGCACGCACATCTTTTTGGGTTACTGTGATATCTTGATTAATTGCAGTTTCATAAGCCCAGGCAATGACGAACTCTGGTTTCTCGTCTTTATCGAGTCGTAACCGTGGCGAATTTAATGTCTTGTTAAAGCTGCCATCTTTCTTGATAAGCCCCGCCACGAACAATTCAGCCACGGCATCTATGATGCCCGAACCGCAAATTCCGCATGCTTTGATTTCCGCCGAGGGTATTTCTGTATTCCACTTTTCATTCCCGATAACAGTGAATCGCAAATCGAATGTCTGTGGGATAACTCGAACTCTATCGATAGCGCCGGGTGCAGCGCGCATTCCAAATTTGATGTTCGCACCCTCAAATGCTGGCCCTGTAGCACATGAAGCAGAAAGCAACCGTTGCTGATTCCCCATAACCAGCTCACCATTGGTACCTATATCAATTATCAGCAGGATTTCGTCTTGGTTGTAAGGTTCCTCAGCGATTAGTACACCTACGTTGTCAGCTCCGACAAAACCTGCCTCAATTGGCAAGACATGAACATTAGCAGAAGGTAAGACTCCAAGCCCGAGGTCACGCGCCTTCCTGTTCACTGATCGTGTTATCTCTGGTTTGAATGGCCAAAAGGCCAACCCAGAGATATCGAGCCCCAGAAAGATATGATGCATCACGGTGTTGCCCACAACTACTGTTTCTGCAATATCATCAGGAGTCAATCCTACTTGAGAAGTAATGTTGCCAATCATTTGGTTCAGTGCACCGATTATGCAGTCGTTGAGTTCAGCGAGGCCATTAGTGTGGGATTTGGCGTAACTGATGCGTGTCATGATGTCCTCTCCGAACTGGATTTGAGGATTCATCATCGATTCAGTGGCCAGGTTCTCGCCAGTGACTAAATCACATAGATACCCTCCGATAGTTGTGGTCCCAATGTCTATCGCCAGGCCGTATGCGTTCTCATGGTATCCCGACTCAACGCGGATTACTTCTTTGTTGTCCCAGACCGTGATTGTTATTCCTCGATCCTTGTTCTGAGATAGATTTGAGAAAGTCTCTAAAACAGAGTTATCAACAATTACATCGTGTAGATTAAAGCGATCCGCTAATTCAGCCGATAGCCAGCCTTTTTGGTTTGATGCACTGTTGATCTCAGTGTGAGCAATATCAAGGAAGTACTTACGGATAGTCGGTGCAATATCAATTGTCTGTTTCCCTGCAGATTTGAGGATGATCTGCCGACCGGTACGGCTTTCCTCTGGCACAAAAATGGCCAGGTTACCATGTATCCGAGCCTGGCACGCGAGCCGTTCATTTGGTCGCAGGTCAAAATCTTGAGCGTATCGTTTCTCGATATCGGTCAATCCAGATAGGTGGCTGATTGTAGAAACGATGCCATGTTCATTACCTTCAAGAACGCGAACTCTGCATTTCCCACAAGAACCTTCCCCGCCACAGATACTTTCTATTCCTTCACCAAGGGAGTGAGCTGCGTCTCGAAGAGTTGCCCCTTCGTTGATCGGCCCTCTCCGTCCGGATGGCAGGAATAGGATATCATATCGCTTCATTCCCGGTTCTCAAAAACTGTGATCTTTTTGTGACAAGTTTTCTATTGGGCTACATAGCCACCGTCGACAACCAGAGCATGACCAGTGACAAAAGATGCATCATCGGAACAAAGCCATAAAATACACTCGGCCACCTCTTGTGGCTGACCAATACGGCCAACCGGTGCCTGTTTATTCAAAGTCTCAATAATATCGGGGATAACCTCAATTACCGAATCAACCATCGAAGTGTGAATCACCCCCGGGCAGACGGCATTTACCCGAATACCCTGGGTGCCATATTCAAGTGCGGCTGACTTGGTAAGCCCGATAACACCATGTTTACTGGCTACATAGGGAGCTTGAGCCGGAAACCCGACAATACCTGCCATTGATGCGGTATTGACGATAGAACCACCACCCTGGTTAAGCATGTGGGGTATCTCGTATTTCATACAAAGCCAAACGCCTTTAAGATCAATATTTACAACTTGATCCCAATCCTTTTCCTCCAGATCAATACTGGCAACAATTGGTCCACTTATCCCGGCATTATTGGCAGCACAATCAAGGCGGCCATATGTCTCAATTGCTTTGTTTACCATTGATTCCACGTCGGAAGCTATGGATACATCAACCTTTATGAACACAGCTTCACCACCACCCTCCTTGATCAGCCGGACTGTTTCCTCACCACCATCAACGGCATAATCAGCCACCACCACTCTGGCACCCTCTCGAGCAAATGCCAAAGCTGTACTCCTGCCAATCCCTGCAGATCCGCCTGTTACTAAAGCTACTTTACCATTTAATTTACTCATTTATCATGTCTCCCTTTCGAACTATAAGCCTTTGTGGGGCTTTTTCACTATATACTACGTCTTGTACATATCTCAGTCAAGTAAGCACAGTGTTGATGATGTTTGACAATGATGGTTAAAGCTAAAGAATACGGCAGAATACAGTTGAACACTTACAGAAGTATTCCAAATGTCGATATACAATTAGCCGCACTTCTAAAATTCATATTTCAAGAATGGATTTGCCTTGTTGTGTGTAATGAAATTACTGATTGATCATTATGTGAATTATGCAATGATTGACTTGACATTTACTCTGGCAGAATGTTAGAATCGCCAAAAATATGAAGACCTCAGAGTTGCACTTCGTACTCGGCCTCTTAGCTTGCCACCGGAATTTGACAAGCAGAAGACTTCAGATAAGGGACACAGACCCAAACAGTTGAGTATCCCCATTTGTCAAGAAAAACCGCAGATATCGTGTGCAAAACTGAAAGAATTACATCGCCTCAAATGGGGCAGAGCCGGCAAAAATAATGAGCAAAAGCAAGACTACTGCACGACTTTCTAGGGATAACAAGGATACACTCCCTAAACTCCTGGTTCGTAACTGTAATCATTGGGGCGATACCCAAGTTGCCCTGCGTAAAAAGGAACAAGGTGTCTGGAAGGAACGCAGTTGGCAGGAATGCTGTGATAGAATAAAAGACATTTTTGCCGGTTTGGCGGATTTAGGACTTAAAAATGGGGACAAGGTAGCCATTCTCGGAGACAATGATCCGGATTGGTTCTGCTGTCAATTGGCAATTCAAACTTATGGTGGGATAGTAGTTGGAGTGAATCCCGTTCGTACGGCTGAGCAAACCAGTCTTATATTTGAACATGCGCAGCCGAAATTTGCATTTGCGCAAGATCAGGAGCAGGTAGATAAGCTTCTGGGAATTAGAGATTCTCTTCCTTCACTTGAAAAGATCATCTACTGGAACGATAAAGGACTCAAGCATTACGATGATGCTGGCCTGATAAATATGAGTACCCTAGCCAACAAAGGCAATGGATATTCGCAAAACTCCGCAGATAATTTTGAGAGAGCGTTATCTCAGGGAAGCGGCAATGATATTGCGATGTTTCTATGCGTGTGGAAAAGCTCTGACTCCGTTGAACTGTTGCCTCTAACTCATGGGATCCTGATTTCGTCTGGGGAGACTGTCTTGGCTGCAAATCCGATTGAGGATAAGCACGAGTACGTCTGTGTTATGAATCCGGGGTGGTTCTTTGAACAAGTGCTGGGATTTACAGTCTCGCTTTTAACGGGAAGAAGGCTCAATTTTGCTGAGAGTGGTGAGACAGCTGAAGAGGACTTGAGGGAGATATCGCCACACACCCTGGCATATCCATCGCAAATGTGGGACCAGCTATCGATAGCCATTCAATCAAACATGGCGGGTGGAACCGGACTAAAACGAATGGTTTTCAATCGAGGGGTGTCAAATGGATTCCGAGAGACAGACGCCTTACTCAAAGGGAACAGCGTAAGCCCTTTTGTTAAGTCAGCCAGTTTGTTTTGGGAACATATGGTATTTAGGCCGTTGAGAGATAAACATGGATTGGACAGAACGAAAGTTGCTTACGCGGCAGGGGGCATAGTCGCCCCGGAGACACTCAGGTTCTTCCATGCCATTGGGGTTAATCTCAAGCAAATATATGCTTCAATTCAAGACGGAGTTATGTTCAACGATCCTGGTGAAAGCAGGATCGAACAATAGCTAATGTAGGCACAGAGATGGATGCTCAAAAGTACGCAATAAGAAAAGTAGTAGGCCTACCGGGAGCAAGTATACGCATTCTCCTGGAAAAGGCTAAGAGCAGCGCATTTATCGCGGCAATAGCAATAGCTGTAGTTATTGCTATTGTTTTGGTAATTCTGTACTGTGGTGTCCCTGGCGTTTTTAAAGTATTAACAGGCGATGGAAGGGACAAGCTTACGGGTGCTCTTTTGAGTGGCCTGATGTGGGGAGGTATGTACTCCATCATTGCTCTGGGTATGGTGGTGGTATATAAGGCTACCAGAGTGCTCAATATGGCTGCGGGCGGAATGCTGCAGTTCCTCACTTTCCTGGCCTGGTGGCTGTTAGCAGTAGGGGATAACCAGTCCTATGTTCTCATTACTTTGGGGCTGATTGTAGCTGTTATGGCTATTAGAATTACAAATAGGAGACAATTTGGACAGTTCGGGGTAGCATTTGGGATTTGTGCTACGATAGGGTTTGGGATATTTGTGTGGGGAGAATTAAGTGGCGATCATCTTACATATTGGTGGCTCCGCATTGTTGGGCTAACTATACTCACTTTTGCTGCAGTGGTCTTTGGATTATATACTGATCGTTTAGTGTTCAGGGGAATGATTGGTGCAAGCCCCTTGATGACCTTCATGTTAGCCGTCTTTTTTGGGTTCCTGCTCCTCCACGGTGGGTGTGTACTGGTATTTGAGGGTAAATCACAAATAATGCCTCAATTATTCCCTTCAGGTACGATCGAAGTTGGAAATTACCGACTTCCCTGGGATCTCTTATCCGCTTTCATCACAGGCACACTTTTGTTTGTAATTTTTGTCCTTTTCTTCAGATTCACCAAAACTGGCCTTGCAATGCGATGTGTTTCTGAGAACAGTGTTGTGAGTCAAAGTTTAGGCATCTATGTCAAGCGAGTTTATGCAATCGCCTGGGTTGTGGGAGCCCTGACAGCAGCCATCGGCGGTATCCTTCTGGCAACTAAAACAGCCGTATACAGTGAGAGCGGTGGTATGGGTATCTACGGCCTATTTCGTGCTCTCCCGGTAATGGTCCTGGGAGGTTTGGAGTCTATTGGCGGATGTTTTCTCGCGGCGCTAATTGTCGGGTTGACAGAGCAGCTTTCGGGGGCTTATATTGATCCCTATATCCCACAATTCAGAGCTATTATGCCCTATGTTCTATTGTTAGTGATCATTATTGTTAGGCCGCATGGTTTATTCGGTCTGAAAGGAATAAGGCGGATTTAGTCATGTTACCAGGCGGAGTTTTTAGTACCAAATACGCATCAGAACTGAAGATTTTCAAAACCTCGACTCAGTGGTTTTTACTACTGGTGGTTCTCCTAGTTTTCTTTTTACTTGTTCCTCACATAGCTTCTCCTTACTGGCTAACCAAGCTTATAATAATAGGGATACACATCATAGTATTGCTTGGATTACATATACTGGTTGGTCTTTGCGGTTTGGCCTCTCTAGGGCAAGCGGGCTTTATGGCGATAGGCGCCTTCACAGTTGCTATACTTTCATCACAGTGGGATATCAACGGTTGGCTTTGTCTGCCATTGTCAGCTCTTGCGGCTGGTTTAGTGGGTTTGGTCGTAGGGCTCATCACTGTCAGGTTGAAACTATTCTATTTGGCTATCGCAACCTGGGTAAGTCAAGATATAATTCTGTGGTTGCTACGGTTTCCCGGACCAAAAGGTTCGGACAACGCATGGTGGGACTATACAGGCGGTTTCACTGGAATTCAACTGGAACCTCTTACTCTGGGGCCGTTTGACTTCGGTTCAGATACGAGCCTGTATATTTTAACTGTGATCTTTGTTATTGTGGGAACATATATTACCCTGGGTATTCAGAGATCTAACACAGGAAGAATTCTAGTAGCCGTTCGTGATAATGATTTGGCGGCTGAAGTAGCCGGAATAAACCTGATCCGTAGCAAACTACTTGCTTTCTTTATTGCCAGCTGTTTTGCTGGAGTGGCTGGATGGTTGTGGGCATATTTCCAGCTCAGAGTAAATGCCAGCCAATTTGACATCGGGGATTCAATATTTTATATGGGCATGATAGTCATAGGTGGAACGGGGTCTATCAGTGCCGTCTTTTCAGGTGTGATATTCTTCGATGGGATGGATATCATCGTAATGGACTACGTTGCTCCATGGGCAGTTGATCATATGCCTTCTCGATGGGCCGCACAGATACACTTTGCATTGAAGTACATAGTTGGCGGTTTGGGTGTGATGATGTTCATCAAAATGGCACCAAAAGGAGTAGCTGGTTTTATCGAGAAATTTAAGCTATCTTATCGGCTACATCCATATTCATTCCGCGGAAGTTAGACATATTTGCAAGCACGAACTCTCGTTATCTCTCTGCAAGTTGCGTATGCTTAATAGTATGACCTAGACTTGGGACTTAACTATTTCCAACACCTGTTCCTCAATCCTCCCAGTAATCTACATGGTATTTGCCAGTTCCTGTGCTGCGACCAAAGAGCATACAGGGAATTGAACAGAGCAAGTCATTGACCTGTGTAGATAAATCATGTAGCATATATTATCCGGTGTTCCTTTTGTGCGAAGATTGCTCAATTATGGCGCAATAAGGCACCACAATTGCTACGAACGGATTCAAAATCTTCAAATTTTAACAGCGAGGAAAGTGTTTTATGAAGACTGATACTCTGGATAATCTCGACGAAATGGATCTAATGTTAATCACGGAGTTAGAAGTTGATGGTAGACAAACTAACACGGATCTCGCTAAAAAGATAGGTACCAGCAAGGCGACAGCACGCAGAAAACTGCGAAGACTCCTCGATGACGGTATTATCAAGGTAGTTGCTGTTGCCAGTCCACCTGCTCTCGGGTACAGAACTGTAGCAACTATGGGTATTAATGTGCGTCCTGGAGATGTCGATGCTGTAGTAGACAAGCTTGCTGCTTACAAAAATGTTCATTTTGTGATTATTAGCACTGGACGCTATGACATAATTGCATGGATGATGTTTCGTGAGCCAGAGGATTTATCCAATTTCCTCAGAAAAGAACTGGGCAATATTGAAGGTTTGACGAGCGTTGAGACTATGATCAACCTGAAGATTACAAAAGCATCCTTTACGTATCTTGCAAGTACTAACTTTAGTCCCCAGGAATAGAGTAGTTGGGTTGACAGATATCCTTTTCAACTAACCTGTAAATAGCAATAGAAAATCCGGGTGTTACTAACTAGACTGTTCAAGTATAAACATGTGTGATGAGGGTTCAGTAGGCATATCATGAAAGACAGTGCATCCCGTAATCTCGATGCGTTAGATATAAAACTGATCGAAGAGCTTGAGGCCGATGGTAGACAAACCAATTCCGAACTTGCCAGGTTGATTGGTACCAGCAAAGCTACAGCGCGCCGCAAACTAAATTCTCTTATCGATGACGGCATTATCAGTATCGTTGCTGTTGCTGACCCACAAACGCAGGGATACAAGACAGTGGCGACGATGGGAATAAAAGTTCAGCCTGGCGAGGTCGACAGCGTTGCCAACAAGCTTGCATCCTACGTAAATGTTCCTTTTGTGATTATCACTGCTGGACGGTATGACATAATAACAATAGTGATGTTCAGAGAGCCAGAGGATTTATCGCAATTCATCAGGAATGAGCTTGGTGAGATTGCTGGTTTGATAAGCGCCGAGACAATGGTATATCTAAAGATAAAGAAATTCTCTTTCACTTTTACGGGAGAAAACCAGTTTCAGAATTAGATTCGATTGCCCCCTGATTACGTAATGATAGAATTGAATATTGAGAAGACAGTATTCTGTGCCATCTTGGTAGTAGACTGAGATAACCTGAATCCCCAATTAACCTCCCCTTTGCGGCATTGTTCATACGATTCACATAATAGCGTTATTATGAATCATTTGATACGCTCCTGGCATGATGACGCGCCAGTAATGTGCTAAAATCAGGTTTAGGGTTGCCTTTTCTTAACAGAAATGTGTATAATGGGGTTGATTAAAAATTAAATACATTTCAAACGTAAATAACGGCCATTAGGAGATTCAGGCAGTAAACAAATTCAAGGGGGAATAATATGGATCTTAATCAAATTTCTCAAGCTGTCGAAGAACTCGAAAAAGATAAAGCTCTATCCCTGGTGCAGCAAGCTCTCGATGAGGGCGTTGACCCGCCGGAGATCATCAATTCCGGTATCGTTCCCGGACTGCAGGGAGTGGGCAAGAAATTCGAAACCGAGGAGTATTTCCTGGCAGAACTTATGATGGGCGGCAAGGTCAGCCAGGCCTGCATGGATCTGGTAGAACCGCATTTACCTGCTACGGGATCGGCGAGCGCTGGAACCGTCGTACTTGGAGCTGTCGAGGGTGACCTTCACGATATCGGCTACAGCCTAGTCGCTACTCAGCTTGAGTTAAATGGATTCAAAGTCCATAAGATCGGGGTAAATGTCCCAGCAATGACTTTTATTGATAAGGCTAAGGAAACCAGTGCAGACATCATAGGGCTTTCTGCATTTTTGGTAACTACGATTCCCAATTGCAATGAGGTGATCGATTACCTGCGCGATATGGGTATAAAGGACAAATACAAAGTGATAATTGGCGGCACGGAAACCAGTCAAGAAAAAGCGGTAGCCATGGGCGCTGACGGCTGGGCCCCAAACGCCGTAGAAGCAGTGAAACTCTGCAAAGGGCTAATGGATATTAACTAACTTTAGGAGGAAACATGCTCCCCATAATTGAAATCCACGAACGGTCTTTGAGCGGGCCGGTAATGAAGAGCGACGAATTCGATATGGAATTCGCCATGAAGATTCGTGACGTGGTAAAGAAATACAATATCGAATATAACGAAAACGAACTTGTGGTTGATGACGCTACCGCTGATGCTATTTTCCAGGCAGCAGTAGAACTACTGGCAGAAGTAGGTATTTATCACCTTGATACGGAACGGGTAATCAAGCTCACCAAAGAGGAAATCGAAAAAACTGCCCAAGAATATAGTGACAACCCCAGCAAGCATACTTTCGGAAAAGACAAGGACGAAGTTACCATCGAATACCGTGCCAGCACGGACAAACGCCCCCCAACGCTCTACGCGGGCTCATGGGGAGTAGCTCAGGAAGAATGGTATGTTCCCTATATTCAGTCGTTTGCTCAGGAAGAATCTATTAAGGCGATGGGTATAACTGCAGGACTGGCCAAACTTGGTGATATGAAGGCCAAAGCTGGCACTCCCAGCGAAATCGTTGTTGGCCTATGGGAACAGGAACATATCAAAGAAGCTCTTGAAAAAGCGGGGAGGCCGGGTCTTCATGTAGGATTGCTAGCTACGTTGAGCAGCCCTAGTGGAATCATGACTATGATGGCCGCTGGTCTTCGTGAAGCGCATAATACCCAGATTGGTGTTCATATCATCCCGGAAATGAAAATTAGCTGGAGCCAGCTTGTTTTAGCTCAGTTTTGCCAGGTGCGAGGAATACAACCCTGGCAGAGTTCCATGTCCATGATTGGCGGTCTATGTCGAAACGCTGCTGATACGGCGGTTGGGCTTACGGCGAATTTGCTCGGACAGTTGACTTATGCTCATGGCCAACTGTGCAGTCTCTTCACCAATCATATGGATGGGAAATCTGCAACAAAGCCCACACACTGGGCCTATAGTGGAGCCGCCCGTGCTTCCGAGCGCAACATCAAAGTCTGTATCGGCGGATGTGCCTCTGGTGTCCTGTGTAAATCGCCATTTACTTTGATACAAGCAGTAAATATGGCCACTCTGTTCACCGCCAGCGGGATGTCTTTTTGCTGGATCGCCGGTAATACTGGCATAGAAGCTCGATACTCTGGTGAAGTTATGAATGCAATGGCTGGAATGGAAAGAGAACAGGCAATTGAAGTCATCAACAAGATAATGGACCTTCAACTTAAGTATGCCCCGGAGGTGAAGGGTAACACATGTAAATTCCCCGAGGTTTACGATCTTGAGACGGTTCAGCCTCATCAATGGTATATTGATCATCTAGAAAAAGCGAAGGAAGAACTGGCAGCCTGTGGCGTGCCTTATTGAAATTTGGAGTGCGGTAGCCTTAGCTACCGCAAACAAAGCGGCAGTTAAACTGCCGCACTCCAAATCAAACTCGACTAAATTCAATAGCAAGAAACAATGATAATAGTCGGAGAATCCCTCAATGCCACCATCCCCTTGGTACGGCAAGCGGTTATCGAGCATGACGTAGAGAAAATCGCATCTCTGGCACGCACTCAAACAGAATGCGGAGCGGACATGCTCGACGTGAATGCCGCGGTACCGGGACAAAGTGAGATTGAAGACTTGGTCTGGATGGTACAGACAGTGCAGGATGTGACGGATCTACCACTAGTTCTGGATAGTTCCAATCCCGAAGCACTGGAAGCAGCACTGGCTGTTTACAAAGGGCCAAATCCCATTATCAATTCCATTACCGGCGAAATGACGGAGGGACATATCGGACTTCTCCAACTCGCGGTGCAGCATAAATGTGGATTGGTTGGGATGTGTATGGATGAGGCAGGTATTTCACCTGACCCGGAGGTAAGATGCTCAATTGCCGTGAAGCTGTTCGAACGAACAACATCTGCCGGACTTGAACCGGAAAACTTATATATAGATCCGCTCGTAATGGCAATAGCCGCCGATTATGTAGCCGGGGTTGTCTCTCTGGAAGTGCTCCGACTTATCCATGAACGCCTGCCCCAGGTTCGCACATTTTGCGGATCAAGTAACATTAGTTATGGTATGCCACTACGCAAACTTCTCAATCGCACTTTCGTGGGTATGCAGGCAGCATTAGGAATGGATGCCTTCCTTGTGGATGTACGTAATCAGGAATTGATGGCAACTATGCTAGCTTCATCTACACTTATCGGGCAAGACGAATGGAGCATGAGTTATATTAAAGCCTATCGGGCAGGGAAACTGGAAAGCAAATGAAAACAGGATTCATCACCTGTGGCGCGCTGGGACAAGAAGTAAAGGGCATTGTCCGTAAACAAGGATGGGACGCTGAAATAATCGGTGTTTCACCGGAAGATCACATGTTTCCTATGCGTATAGCCCCGGATGTTGAAAAACGTATCGAGAGAATCCAGGAGCGGTGTGATCGATTGGTTGTGGTTTATGGCGAATGTGGATCACGAGGCAAGCTGGATGAAGTATTGGATAAATACAATATCTTTCGTATAAATGCTCGAAACTGCTACGAAATGTACGCCGGTACTAAATACGATCAATTTCTTGAAGAAGAAATAGGGACTTTCTTTCTAACTGATTTTCTGGTACGAACCTTTCATCGCGCAGTAATACAGGGACTTGGATTAGACCGTTATCCTGAACTCAAGGAAACCTATTTCCATAACTGCACTCGAATCGTCTACCTGATTCAAAATGACAGTCCCCAACTACGCCAGGAGGCACAGGTCATTGCAGATTTCATGAATCTGCCACTGCAATTCCATGAGACAGGCTGTGGCAATCTCGAAGCTCATTTGCGTGAACTTATGAACAAGGAAGAACATCGCAAAGGACGGCCATCTTACAGGACTACAAGTTGCTGGAAAAACAACATCAGCAACGAACTTTTAATGTGCTATTAGTTTTGGAGTGCAGAAGCTTGCTTCTGCTGATCGAGGAGATACAACATGGCAAACAAACCTGATAAATGGGATATTGAAGTCGATTTCATCGCTGTGGGCTCTGGTATCGGAGGGCTTACGGGTGCTATCGCAGCACACGATGTTGGCATGAAAGCCATTGTACTGGAAAAGGCTCCCAAGCTGGGAGGAGTCGCCGCTCTTTCCGGTGGAGAGATATGGGTTCCGAACAACCACGTAATGAAACGTCAGGGAATGCCGGATTCGCGCGAGGAAGCCAAACAATATCTGGATTTTCTGGCCGGCGGATTCGCTGATTCTGAACTGGCTGAACTCTATTCGGATATGGCGCCAGAGGTTTGCCAGTACCTGGAAGAAAAGGCTGGTGTCCGATGGAAGACCATTCCAAAATTCGCTGACTACTTCTATCCGCACTGTGAAGGCGCTCTACCCGAAGGCCGCTACCTTGAGACTGAAATATTCAAAGGTTCTGATTTAGGAGAATGGGAACCCCTTTCGCGATTGACTCCTCACATGCCCTGCGGCATCACCGCCGAAGAAATGTTCGAGTGGGGTGGCGGCGCTTCCATGCTCAAATGGGATTTTGCCCTGCTAGGCCAGCGCATGGCAGAAGGTTCCCGCACTTTCGGTCCCGGCATGATGGCCTATTTCATTAAGGCCGCCATGATAGACCGTCAAATTCCTGCCTATCTGGATACAAGTGTAAAAGAGCTGGTAGTCGAAAACGATACCGTAATCGGTGTCCTAGCTGAACGCGAAGGTAATGATTTCTGGGTCTCGGCAAGTAAGGGTGTTCTACTGGCTATGGGCGGTTATGACTGGAATGACGAACTGACCAGGTATTACGAACAGATGCCGGAAGTTCACTCTGCCTGCCCGCCGCAAATCACAGGCGATCATCTTACATTCGGATGCGAAATCGGCGCGCAAATTGCCGTCATTCCGGTCGGGACACTGGCAACAATGTTCGGTTACAACGCCCCCAGTGAAGAGGCTGAGGGCAAGCCGTTGTGGAGGCTGTCTGCCGAGGGTGGTTACCCGCACGCTATCTGGGTTAATAAGTATGGGCAACGATTCTGCGACGAATCTTTCTACCCTCAGTATTCCCCCTCACCACACATCTGGGATGGCAACAAGAAAGAACATACCAATTACCCGGTCTATATGATCTTCGATCAGAACCATCGGGATAAGTATCCCATCGGGCATTTCCCTCCGGGGCAGGATTTGCCCGAAGAACTAGTGGCAAAAGCCGATTCCCTGAAAGAACTGGCTCAAAAAGCAGGGGTTGATGCAGATGGCCTTGAGGCAGCAGTTTCTCGCTTCAACGATCTCTGCAAAGACGGAGTCGATAAGGACTTCGGCAAAGGACAGTTCCCGTGGGCCAATTTCATGACCGGCGATCTCACCAACAAACCCAATCCCAATATGGGACCACTGGAGAGGGCACCATTTTACTGCCTGAAACTGTCGATCAATTCGGTTGGCATTAATTCAGCCGGTCTTAAGACAAACAAAAACGCGGAAGTGATGCACGTTCGCGGTCGACCGATTCCCGGACTGTACGCCGCAGGCAATACCGCAGCAGCCCTTGATACCGGCGCCGGATACCAGAGCGGATTCGCCTGCACCCGAGGCATGGTCTGGTCATATATTGCAGCCAAACACGCCGCCGGGCGTTAAACATAAACTGTAGGGGCACATTGCAATGTGCCCTCAAATAAGGAGGAAAAATATGGCAACAAAACCAGAAAAATGGGATCTCGAAACAGACGTTCTCGTGATGGGATCAGGCTGCTCAGGACTGGTAGCCGCCATCATTGCACACGATGAGGGTTCGAAAGTAACTCTGATCGAGAAAGCCAGCACTATCGGCGGGGCGACGGCCGTATCAGGAGGATTCCCCTGGATTCCCAACAACCACCTTGAAAAAGAGGCGGGCATTTCCGATTCTCGTGAAGAAGCACTAACTTATATGAAGTTCATCGCCGATGGACAAGTAGACGACGAACTCGTCGAGGCCTTCATCGATACCGCTCCGGTAATGATCAAATATATCGAAGATAAAGCTGGACTGAAATTCACCGTCTCCGAGATGCCTGACTATCACGATACCAAACCCGGTGGCAAATCAAAGGGACGCAGCCTGGGTCCCCCGGCCTTCGATTCCAACCTGCTGGGTGAGTGGAAAGGCCGTCTTCGTCAGGCACCGGTGGTGATCTTCCCCATGTCTTGGGAAGATTTTGAAAAGAGTAACGCCAAGGCCGATCCCAGGAATCTGGATTACGGCATGTTGGCCAAAAATATGATGGCTGGTATTGTTGGTATGGGCATGTCTACTATCGGGTGTCTGTTGAAAGCATGTCTCGATCGCGGCATTGAGATACTTGTCGAAACTCCCGGCCGTGAACTTATCTCAGAGAACGGTGCTGTGATTGGCATGAAGGCCCAAAAAGACGGTAATGATTTTTACATCAAAGCCAGTCAGGGAATTATCCTGGCTTCCGGAGGATTTGAGTGGAGCAACGATCTCAAGAAGCAGTTCGTTCCCGGCCCAGACTTCCTGCCTTTAAGCCCTCCGAGCAACGAAGGTGACGGACTCAAAATGTCGATGGCCATCGGCGCGGAACTGGGCAACATGCATCAGATTTGGGGAGTTCCCTCCTGCCAGCTTCAGGGCGAGGAATATGAGGGCAAACCCCTTAGCAGGATGACTATGGGTGAAAGGGCTCTGCCTCACAGCATCATGGTCAACCGGTGTGGCGAGCGTTTTGTGGATGAAGCATTCAATTACAGTGATGTTGCCAAGACTTTCTGTCACGTCGATCCACTGGCATACGATCTGGTCAATGTCCCCGCCTGGGTTGTCTTTGATCAACAGTTCATGGATGGCTACATGTTCCTGACCGTACCACCGGGAGAAGTTGCGCAACCCTGGATGATTCAGGGCGATACCATTGAAGAACTGGCTAACGAGGCAGGAATCGATACTGAAGGACTTAAAGAAACAGTAACCAGGTTCAACGGATTCGCCAATAAGGGTGAGGACCTCGATTTTGGACGGGGCAGCACCGCTTACGATAGGTACCAGGGTGATCCCAATCACAAACCAAACGAGACATTGGGAACCATCGAGAAGGCCCCGTTCTATGCCGTCTCAGTCGTTCGAGGAGCCCTGGGAACCAAGGGGGGACCCACAACTGATGTCAATGGTCAGGTGAAGCATGTCATGGGCGGATTGATCGAAGGCCTTTATGCGGCCGGAAATGTGATGGCAGGTACCAGCGGCCCGGGATACGGTGGGGCTGGGAATACCATCGCCGCAGGAATGACCTGGGGCTATATCGCAGCCAAACATGCCACCAGACAGCCGAAGAGATAATCTGGGAGGATTTTTAAATGCCTGATATTACACACACTGAAACAGTAAAAGCTCCCCTCGAAGCGACCTGGGATTTCTGCAAAAACATGAACAACTGGGTCCAGTACTTGAAGGGTTATGAGAAGCATGAGGAACACAACGAAACCGAATCGACATGGTGGATCAAGGGTGACGTGGGAATCATGGCTAAAACCGTATCGTTCAAAGTTCATATTGACGAATGGATTGACGGTGATAAGATTACCTTCTCCCTGAAGGGAGTCAGTGAAAATATGAGCGGCAAAGGCTCTTTGAAAGTTGAGGCCGATGGCGACAACACCAAGCTCACTTTCTACCTCGAAATTAAGGCTGGTGGCCTAATTGGCCCAATGGTCAATGCCGTCCTGGGTCCGGTGCTCAAACCCATCGCCACTGACTTCGCGGGTAAACTGGTAGCCCGAATCGAAGAAATACAAGCCTCTTAATGCGTAGGGGCGGGTTTGAAACCCGCCCCTACGTCTTTCAAAAAGGAGCATCCGACATGACAGCTCTAACCAAATTATTCACGCCCTTTGGCATCGGAGCTATGAAGCTCAAGAATCGCATTGTCATGTCTCCTATGCACACCGATTTCGCCGAGGCCGATGGGTCTGTTTCGGAAACACTGCACAACTATCTAATTGCTCGAGCCAAAGGCGGGGCAGGTCTCATCACCACTGAAATATGTACGATTGATGGTTTGTCACCATACATGCCTTGTACCGTTGGTATTTGGGATGACAAATTCATTCCGATATTCCGAAAACTTACTGATGAAGCCCACTCATATGGCGCAAAGATAATCCCACAGATCTCTCATCCGGGACCTGAATCGCTCGCCCCTTTCTTCAACGGTAATCAACCGGTCGGCCCATCTCCTCAATTGGCAGAAACCACAAAGCAGATGTGCCGAGAACTTACCCGTGAAGAAATACAGAAACTTGTAGTCCAATATGGTGAAGCAGCAAGCAGAGCCAGAGAGGCTGGTTTCGACGGTATGGAATTGCACGGTGCACATGCGTATATGCTAATCGGATCGTTTCTTTCTGCCTTGCGAAATAGAAGGACCGATGAGTATGGGGGATCTATCGAAGGGCGACTTAAGTTCGCTCTCGAAGTTATTGGGAGTATCCGTGCCCATGCCGGCAATGACTTCCCTCTGATCATGAGAATCTCTGGTGACGAACTCGCCCCTGGTGGCCGAACCATACGTGAGACCCAGTACATAGCCCCTATATTGGTCGAGGCTGGAGTGGATGCGTTTCACTGTTCAGCAGGCTCAATGCCTCAAACCTCCTGGCGCATTATGCCACCAACCGGAACACCATTGGGAATTAACGTGCCTCTGGCGACAGCGTTAAAGAAAGTAGTGGATGTTCCCGTGATGGCCGTCGGCAGAATTAACGACCCGCGATTCGCCGAAAATATCCTTCAAAGAAACGAGGCAGACCTTGTCGTAATGGGACGAGCACTCATAGCAGATCCCGATTTACCGAATAAAGCAGCCGAAGGACGATTTGAAGATATCGCTCCATGTATCGCCTGTGGCTTGGGATGCAGCGGCCGAAAGTTCGGTACTGCTCTAACCTGTGTAGTCAATCCCACGGTTGGCAAAGAGAAGGAAATGGCGATCGTACCATCACCTCAATCCAAGAAGGTGATGGTAATTGGGGCTGGTCCGGCAGGACTGGAAGCCGGACGGGTTGCCGCTTTGCGGGGACACCAGGTTGTCATTTATGAGAAGGAGTCAAGAGTTGGAGGGCAATTCCATTTGGCTGCTGTACCTCCGATGAAACAGGAATTGGTTAAGGTTCCCAGATATCTGGCTACTCAAGTTGAGAAGGCTGGAGGCAAGCTGAAATTGAACACCGAGGTCACGCCGGAATTGATTGCTGACTTCAGACCAGATGTTGCTATCGTTGCCACCGGAGCTGAGCCGCTGGTCCCCAATATACCTGGGATAGATGGCAAAAAAGTGGTTACCGCGCACAAAGTTCTCGCTGGCGAAGCAGTCATACCCAAGGGGAATGTTCTGGTCATTGGCGGGGGCATGGTCGGTTGCGAGGTGGCTGAGTTCCTGGCTACACCCGGAGACAACCCAATAGTCGGTCGGACCGCGGTTACGATTGTTGAAATGCTGGACGATATTGGTCTCGACATGGTACCAGAGGTGAGAGTGCTTACTATGCAGAAGCTGCGTGAGGATGGAGTCGTAATTCATACTTCCACGAAAGTGAAGGAATTCCTCGAAGATGGTGCTATCGTTATCAAGGGAGATTAAAGAAGAGACCATTGCCGGAATGGACTTCATCGTATTGGCTATGGGAGCCAAATCAGTCGATGTGCTCAGTGACAAAATCAAGGATACGGTTGAAGAGGTACACGTTATAGGGGATGCCAGGCAAGCTTGTCGGGCACTGGAAGCCATCGCGGACGGAGCGCAAATCGGGAGACAAATATAAGCAAACCTTTCTTGGGATATTATTTGGAGCACAGAAACCTTGATTATGTCATTCCCGCGCAAGCGGGAATCCAGAGGGGCAGCAGGGAAGTAGATTCCGGATCAAGTCCGGAATGACATGAACAGACGACTATTCTTAAGTGATCCACCCTCCGACAAGCTAAGATTAAACGAAGATAGGAAAATGGATAAACTGCAAAAACTGTTAAGCCCAATCAGTATCGGAACCATGGAACTCAAAAACCGCGTGGCGATGGCTCCCATGGCCACAAACTGGGCAAATCCCGATGGGACCATGTCCGAGATAATAACAGACTATTTTGAAGCCCGGGCTAAAGGTGGGGTAGGATTACTTGTTCTGGAAGTGACTACAATCGATAGCACGTTCCCTTATGTTCCTCAGACTATCTGTCTTTCAGATGATAGTCACATCCCAGCTATGCGCCAGTTCACCGATAGAATGCATAACCATGGCGCCAAAGTTATTCCTCAGATTTCTCACCCTGGGCCCGAGTCCCTTTCATGGCTTTTCCACAATATACAACCAGTCGGTCCGTCTGCGGTTGTTTGTCACAGCTATAAACAAATGTGTCGTGAGTTGGCAATAGAAGAGATAGAGCCGATAATTGAGCAGTTCGGTCAAGCTGCTCGTCGAGCCAGGGAGAGTGGTTGCGATGGGATTGAACTTCATGCAGCTCATTGCTATATGCTACTCGGTTCCTTTATCTCGGCGCTTCGCAATAAACGTACAGACAAATATGGCGGCTCAGTTGAGGCTCGTCTTAGGCTTCCTCTGGAAGTGATCAAGCGGATTCGCGAGAAAGCTGGTGATGATTTTCCCATCGTAATGAGGATTTCAGGTGATGAAATTGTCGAGGGCGGCCGCGATATTCATGAGACTCAATACATTGTACCCATGCTTGTGGAAGCGGGAATTAACGCTTTTGACGTCTCTGCTGGAGTTTTCCCACAAAGGTCTTGGTGTATTTTACCACCAACGGGTACTCCGTTTGGTATCAACACAGCGCTGTCGGCGGCAATCAAGGAAGTTGTGGACGTTCCAGTCATTACCGTGGGACGAATCACTGACCCTCGATTTGCAGAAGATATTCTCCAGAGAGAAGAAGCTGATATGATCATGCTGGGACGCGCATTATTGGCAGATCAGAATTGGGTAAACAAAGCGGCCGATGGCAGGTTTGAGGACATTGCTCCCTGCGTTGGCTGTGGAGTTGGGTGTATTTCGAGTAGGGAAGATGGCAGTCCAATGAGCTGCGTTATCAATCCTACGGTAGGCAGAGAAACAGATTTGACAATCGAACCAGCCGAGAAAGCTAAAAACGTAATGGTGATCGGCGGCGGCCCGGGCGGATTGGAGGCGGCACGTATTGCCGCTTCAAGAGGTCACAACGTCACCATCTTCGAGAAGGATTCAAAAATCGGAGGGCAACTCAATCTTGCGGCTGTTCCTCCTATGAAACAAGAACTTGCCAAATGGGTGAAATACTTGCTTATTCAGATAGAGAAATCGGGTGCTAAAATTAAGTTAAATACCGAAGTAACGCCGGAACTTGTTGCCGAGATCAAACCGGACGTTGCCATTGTTGCTGTGGGAAGTGAAGCATTTGTCCCCGATTTCCCCGGTATTGACAATCCGAAGGTAGTTACAGCACATGATGTGCTTGCCGGCAAAGTTGTGATAACTACTGGGAATGTGGTGATTCTTGGGGGTGGTATGGTGGGATGTGAAGTAGCAGACTTCCTGGCGAATCGCGGGGATAATCCCATTGTCGGTCGTACTGCTGTTACCATTGTTACCAGCAAGAAAGAAACCGGATTGGATATGGTATCAGAAATCCGCACATTGCTCATGCAGAGGCTTTGGGAAAAGGGTGTCACAATCCTGAATTCATCCGTTGTCAAAGAAATCATCGATGATGGTGTAGTGATTACCCATGAAGGCCACGAAGAAACCCTGCACGGTATGAACCATATTGTGCTGGCAAGAGGCGTTAAATCAATTGATACCATCAGCGAAAAAATCAAAGACAAGATAGATGAGGTTTATGTAATCGGAGACGCCAAAGAGCCTCGGGAGGCACTGGAAGCTATCGCCGAAGGTTCTCAAATTGCCAGAGAAATCTGAGATGAAAAAACTCAAACATCTTTTCCAACCAATCAAGATCGGCTCGATGGAGGTGAAGAATCGGATCGTCATACCCGGTATGGGTGTCGGTTTTGGGGCAGATGACGATGGATGCCCTACCGAGCAACTGATTGAATTCATGGCGGAAAGAGCACGCGGCGAACCGGGCATGATCATGACCGGCGCCTCCTATGTCCATCCGACTGGCACAACTCACCCTTCCATGCCTATGAAGGCGATTCACCTTTGGGATGATAAAGTACTCCCCGGCTTGGAAAAGCTGGTACAGGCAGTACATAAGTATGATGTGAAGTTTGGAGCACAACTGAATCATGGGGGACTTACCTATCTTCCGGGGACATCATATTGTGCCTCCGCTATTCCGGAGTTGACCAACTTAGGATTAGAGCTGAAGGAATGCACCAAAGATGATATCAAGGAGTTTACAGATGCCTTCGGATCAGCAGCAGAACGGTGTGTCAAAGCTGGATTCGATTTTGTCGAAATTCATGGGGCGCACGGATATCTGATAGAAACCTTCATGACACCCTTCTACAATCGAAGGACCGATGAGTACGGAGGCAGCTTCGAGAATCGCATACGTTTTTTACTTGAAGTTGTGCGTGAGGTCATCGGCAGAGTTGGCGACAAAATTCCTGTCGGCGTTCGGCTAAACGGGGATGATTTCATTCCTGAAGGTTCATGGGGCATGGAAGATTTGGTGAAACTTGCGCCGATTCTTGAGAAAGAGGGCGTTGCACACTTGCACATATCATGTGGCACTTCGACTTATGGTTCGATTGACCCGATGATCGCACCCATGTATGTGGATCAAGGGGCACGCGTTCACTTTGCCGAGGAAGTCAAGAAGCATGTATCGATACCCGTCATAACCGTTGGCAGAGTCAAGAACCCGATAATGGCTGATGAGATAATTAAAGAAGGCAAGGCAGACCTCGTTGCCATGGCCAGGGCACATCTGGCAGACCCGGAGTTTTCAAAGAAGGCCAGAGTTGGGGATGTATCTGATATTAGAATGTGCCTTGCTGATTGCCTGGGATGTATTGAAAACATCCTGCGATATGGGGAGTGCAGCTGCACCGTAAATCCTCGTGTTGGCAGAGAGTATCTGATTAAGGAAATCGAGGGGGTGAAAAAAGCCACAGCTAAGCAGGTACTGGTAGTTGGCGCCGGACCTGCTGGAATGGAGGCTGCCAGAAGAGCGGCGTTCTCCGGACATGAAGTGACACTTTGTGAAAGTAAAGGATGGATTGGCGGGCAACTCAGAATGGCTACGACGATGCCAAAGCGGCAAGAAATCGGAGATATTCTCGATTGGTATGAAAGGCAACTCAACAAGCTTGGCGTTGAAATACGTCTGAACACAGAGATCGATGAAACTTTGTTAGATCAGATCATGCCTGACGTGTTGGTGACGGCAACCGGAAGCTTGCCTCTCGTGCCGCAGGGGTTTGTCGATGGTCTTGAGAACATTCAGAACATCGAACCGATGATGGTAGACGAACTCCTTGGGGAAGAGAGGTTAACAGGAGATACCGTTCTCATTGTCGGAGGGGACCAGATCGGACTGCAAATAGCAGATTATCTCTCGGAGAAGGGTAAGAACGTTTATCTGGTCGAGCGAGGAAGGAAGTTTGCCACCAAGATGGCTCAGGCAGATCGGAACTATCTCAGGGACAGACTCAAAAAGAAAGGTGCCAAAACCTATCGTAATGTTGAAAAGATCGAAATTCTACCTACCGATGATGTCTGGATGGTAAGTGATAACGGGAAAGAGCAGTTATCAGGAATTGAGACCATAGTCTTTGCGGGTGAACGACGCCCGAACAGATTCCTGGCAGAACTGGCTGAGAAGAAAGGGCTTGAGACCCATATCATAGGAGATGCCCTGGGAGTTGCTTCCGAGGGGCAAGGTACCATCATGGCAGCTATCGCGGCCGGGTATGATACCGGTCGACAAATTTGAATTGACGAGGAGGTATAGCATGATTCCAATCATAGAGTTTCAGCAGCGATCCTTGCACGGTCCGGTGATGAAGTCGGACGAATTCGATCTTGGGTTCTCGATGAAACTTCGGGAACTGGTGGCTAAATATGATATCAAATACAACCCGGAAGAACTCATAGTCGATGATGCTACGGCAGATGCGGTCTTTCAGGCTGGTGTCGAGTTACTGGCAGATGTTGGGCTCTATCATCTAGAGACCGAACGCGTGATTAAGTTCACTAAAGAAGAGGTTGAAGAAATTGCGCGGGAGTATAGAGAAAGCCCCAGCAAGCATACTTTCGGTAAGGGTAAAGATGAAGTAACGATTGAATATCGCACCGGCGCAGATACACGCCCACCCACACTCTACGCTGGACCTGCCGGTGTCGCTGAAGAAGAGTGGTTCGGGGCTTTCATCCAATCATTTGTTCAAGAGGAATCCGTCAAAGCTTTGGGCATTGCACCTGGGCTAGCCAAACTTGGGGACATCGAACCTAAAGCCGGTACACCAAGCGAAATATACGTCGCACAATGGGAGCAAAAACAAATCAAAGAAACTCTCAAGCGCGTTGGCAGGCCGGATATGCATTGCGGGCTTCTGGCTACCGTGAGCACTATCGGTGGAACAATGGCTATGATCGGACCGGGATTGCGAGAGGCACATAATACTCAGATTGGGGTACATATCATTCCGGAACAGAAGTTGGATTGGGCGCGACTAATTTTGTCCCAATTCTGCCAGGACCGGGGAATTATACCATGGCAGAGCACAATGTCGATGATTGGAGGTCTCTGCCGAAACGCTGCTGACACAGCAGTCAGTATGGTAGCAAATTTACTCGGACAGCTTTCTTATGCTCGCGGCCCCTTGTGTAGTCTTTTTACAAATCACATGGATGGTAATTGGGGAACACCTGCCTGTCTATGGGCTTACAATGCAGCCGCCCGTGCTTCCGAGAGAAACATTAAGGTTTGTATTGGAGGTGTTGCTGCTTCCGCAATGGACCTGATGATGTGTGAAGCCCAAATGCTGCATGTTGCCGCAATAGCTATCCTTAACACAGCGAGCGGCATGTCCTACTGTTGGATTGGAGGGCCAACAGGCTTCGATGCACGCATTACAGGTGAGGTAATGAATGTGACTGCCGGTATGAAACCGGAAAAAGCTAACGAACTTGTGAAAAAGATCATGGCTGAAGTTGATAAGGCAGAGCACAAAGAAATGATGTTCTCTGTTGCGTTTCCCGAAATATATGATCTGGAGACAATGAAACCCACATCAGAATATGAGACTATGATCTTAAATGCGAAAGACGAACTTGCTCGCTTGGGCGTCCCATTCAATTAGAAATTCTATTCGAGGTGTATCATGATTTCAATCATTGAACTACAGCAACGATCCTTGCACGGTCCGGTGATGAAGTCGGACGAATTCGATCTTGGGTTCTCGATGAAACTTCGGGAACTGGTGGCTAAATATGATATCAAATACAACCCGGAAGAACTCATCGTTGATGATGCTACGGCAGACGCGGTCTTTCAGGCTGGTGTCGAGTTACTAGCAGATGTTGGACTCTATCACCTTGAGACAGAACGGGTGATTAAGTATACCAAAGAAGAGGTTGAAACTATCGCCCGAGAGTATCGAGAAAATCCCAGCAAGCATACTTTCGGCAAGGGTAAAGATGAAGTAACTGTTGAATATCGCACCGGTGCAGATACACGCCCTCCCACACTCTATACGGGACCGGCCGGGGTAGCCGAAGAAGAGTGGTTCGGGCCTTTCATTGAGTCGTTTGTTCAGGAGGAATCAGTAAAAGCATTGGGTATCTGCCCTGGACTTGCCAAGCTCGGTGATGTTGAACCCAAGGCCGGTACTCCAAGCGAGATAATAGTCTCGCAATGGGAACAGAAGAAAATAAAAGAAACTCTCGAGCGCGTTGGCAGGCCAGATATGCATTGTGGGCTTTTAGCAACGGTGAGCACTGTTGGTGCAACGATGGCAATGATTGGTCCGGGATTGAGAGAGGCACATAACACCCATATTGGGGTACATATCCTTCCCGAACAGAAAGTGGATTGGGATCGACTTTTACTTGCCCAATTCTGCCAGGACCGGGGAATCGTCCCATGGCAGAGCTCAATGTCGATGATTGGAGGTCTTTGCCGAAACGCTGCTGACACGGCAGTCAGCTTGGTAGCGAACCTGCTTGGACAAA
Source organism: Chloroflexota bacterium (assembly GCA_013203045.1). Classification (GTDB taxonomy): domain Bacteria; phylum Chloroflexota; class Dehalococcoidia; order SZUA-161; family SpSt-899; genus JABMQN01. The sequence continues at coordinate 17,272 of JABMQN010000014.1, read as the reverse complement.
TATCCTATGGTCATGGTCCTATAAATAGTCTTTTCACGAATCACATGGACGGTAATTGGGGAACACGTGCCTGTCTATGGGCTTACAGTGCGGCTGCCCGTGCTTCCGAGAGAAATATTAAGGTTTGTATTGGAGGCGTAGCTGCTTCAGCAATGGACCTGTGGATGACTGACGCTCAACTGATACATGTCGCAGCAATTTCTATTTTGAATACGGCGAGCGGTATGACTTACTGTTGGATTGGTGGTGGAACTGGATTCGATGCACGAATAACAGGGGAAGTGATGAACGCTGTTGCCGGGATGCCAGCAGACAAGGCTAACGATCTCGTACAAAAGATCATGACGAAGGTTGATGAAGCAGAGCGTCAAGAAATGATGTTCTCGGTTCCGTTCCCGGACATGTATGACCTTGATACAATGAAACCCAAACCAGATTTTGAAGCTCGTATAATGAGATCCAAAGAAGAGCTTGCACGCTTGGGAGTACCTTTCAAATAGAAATCCGATTAGAGGAGTATCATGATTCCAATTATTGAATTTCAGCAGCGATCCTTGCACGGTCCGGTTATGAAATCGGATGAATTCGATCTTGAGTTCTCAATGAAGGTCCGCGAACTGGTAGCCAAATATGATATCAATTACAATCCAGAAGAACTCGTCGTTGATGATGCTACGGCAGATGCGGTTTTTCAAGCGGGTGTCGAGTTGCTAGCAGATATAGGTCTCTATCATATAGAAACAGAGCGTGTGATAAAGTACACCAAAGAAGAGATTGAAACTATTGCCAAAGAGTATCGAGAAAACCCCAGGAAGCATACATTCGGTAAAGGTAAAGATGAAGTAACAATTGAATATCGCACCGGCGCAGATACACGCCCACCCATACAATATTCTGGACCAGCCGGTGTAGCTGATGAAGAATGGTTTGGGCCTTTCGTTCAATCATATGCTCAAGAAGAGTCCGTAAAAGCCATGGGCATCTGTCCGGGGCTTGCTAAACTCGGTGACATCGAACCCAAAGCGGGTACTCCAAGTGAGATAATAGTCGCACAATGGGAACAGAAACAAATCAAAGAGGTGCTGGAACGCGCAGGTAGATCCGGTATGCATGTTGGACTGCTGGCAACAGTGAGCACCGTTGGTGGGACTATGGCTATGATTGGCCCGGGATTGAGAGAAGCGCACAATACGCAAATTGGGATACATATCCTTCCTGAACAAAAAATTGACTGGGCACGACTATTACTAGCTCAATTTTGTCAAGATAGAGGTATTCAGCCATGGCAGAGCACGATGTCGATGATTGGAGGTCTCTGCCGAAATGCAGCTGATACATCTGTCAGCCTGGTAGCAAACCTGCTTGGACAACTTTCTTATGGTCGTGGTTCGTTGGCTAGTCTTTTCACTAATCACATGGATGGTAATTGGGGAACACCCGCTTGCTTTTGGGCCTATAGCGCAGCCGCCCGGGCTTCCGAGAGAAACATAAAAGTTTGTATTGGCGGAACTGCGGTAGCAGCTATGCATCGATGTCTAAATGATGCCCAAATGCTGCATGTTGCCGCAGCAGCTATCCTGAACTCTGCAAGCGGCATGTCGTATTGTTGGCTTTCAGGGGGAACCGGCTTCGATGCAGCTATAAATGCTGAGGTAATGGATGTGACTGCCGGCATGCCAGCTGAAAAAGCCAATGAACTTGTAAAAAAAATCCTGGCTGAAGTTGACAAGATAGAACCAGGGGAAATGATAATGTCCGTACCGTTCCCTGAAATATATGATATTCAAACCATGAAACCCAAACCAGATTACGAAAAAATGATCTTAGGGGGGAAAGATGTACTGGCACGTCTAGGCGTGCCTTTTAAATAAAGGTATTTAGGGGAGGATTAAAACAATGACAACTCCAAGTATTGCAGAACTTTTTGATTTGAGTGGAAAGGGTGCTATCGTAACTGGCGGTGGAATGGGAATCGGGCAAGCGATTTGCTATCGTCTTTCAGAAGCTGGCGCTTCAGTAATGGTAGCCGATGTGAACATGGATGCTGCCAACCAGACCGTCGATGAAATTAAAAATCGTGGTGGCAAAGCACAGGCAATCGAAGCCAATGCCGCCAGCGCTGCCGATGCCAAAAAGGTAGTAGCAGCAACAGTTGAAGCATTTGGCAGCATTGATATTTTGGTCAACAATGCTGGAATATATCCGCTTTTACCAGTTATGCGGGTGGAAGAAGCATTATTTGATAAAGTCATCAGTGTAAACCTTAAAGGCAGCTTCCTCTTTGCACAGACTACTGCTGAGGCCATGATCAATGCTGGTAAGGGTGGAAAAATCATCAACCTCGCTTCTGTTGACGGATTGCATCCGAACGGTAACGCCACCCCTTACAACGCTTCGAAGGGTGGTGTGATAATGCTTACCAAAGCCTTAGCTCTTGAGCTTGCTCCACACAAGATTTTGGTCAACGCGGTGGCTCCAGGCAGCATTATGACACCCGGAACCAAAAACGTTGCTGCATCTGCTCTAGAAGCAGGTCTTACTATTGAACAACTAAGTAAAAGTTTCACAGGACGTATCCCCCTTGAAAGGGCAGGCCAGCCTGACGATATTGCCAGAGCAGTACTCTTCATGGCTAGTGCAGCGGCGGACTACACAACCGGAGATATTCTTTTAGTCGATGGGGGATACCTACTTTCCTAAAAGTAAAAGGGGATTCAAATGATGCAGACAATTGCCGAGCTTTTTGATCTTAGTGGGCAAAGTGCGTTGGTAACTGGCGGTGGTATAGGCATTGGACAGGCCATTTCATTGCGCCTTGCGGAGGCCGGAGCCGGTATCATGATCACTGATATTAACCTGGAAGCGGCCAACCAAACCGTCGAAATGATCAAAGCCAGTGGAGGCAAAGCACAAGCTATACAAGCTGATGCTTCGAGTGCAACTGATGCCAAAAGGACAGCGCAAGCCACTATCGATACCTTCGGTAAACTCGATATACTGGTGAACAATGCCGGGATTTATCCCGTCTCACCCTTTATGGAAACTAGCGAAACGCTGTGGGATAGGGTGCTTGATCTTAACTTGAAGGGGACATTCTTATATACTCAAGCCATTGCGAAAGTGATGATCAAAGCTGACCAAGGTGGAAAAATTATCAACATGGCTTCTGTCGATGGTATACGCCCAACTGGATTGGTGGCGCACTACAATGCCTCCAAAGGGGGCGTAATCATGCTTACCAAAGCAATGGCTTTGGAGCTGGCCCCTCACCGAATCCTGGTTAATGCTGTAGCTCCGGGTGGCATACTGACACCGGGCACTTGCCAGACTGGCGACGAGATGCAAAAAGTTACCGGCAAATCTCTGGAGCAGATGGCAGTGGATATAGGACAAAGGATACCCCTAGGCCGCATGGGAGAGCCTGAGGAAGTCGCCAATGTTGTTCTATTTTTGACTAGCGCTGCCGCCAATTATATCACTGGAGAAATCATCGTTGTGGATGGTGGTTATCTTCTTTCATAATTGCCACAGGCGCTGGTGCAATTTTTTCACTAACACCAACAGCATCGCTACCCTACAGCTCGGAAATAAATACTTCTTTATGTGAATTAAAATGAATACTATTTCAGAAATAATCCCAGGAATTATTCAGGTCAAGTTACCGCTTAAGGATAACCCCCTTGGTTATGTCAACACGTATTTGATTCAAGGAACAAAGGGATGGACATTGATTGACACAGGTTGGAATGACCAGGAGTCTTTCGAAGCTTTTTCGAAGGCACTGGAAATACTGGGCCTGACTTTCCCCGAAATACAATTGATTATTCCAACTCATATTCATCCGGATCACTTTGGACTTGCCGGGAAAATTAAAGGGCTTTCTGGAGCCGAACTTGCTCTTCACGAAGTGGATAAATTCATTATCGATAGTAGTGATATGTGGACTGGAAATATTCTATACGAGATGCAAGAATGGCTGCGTATCAATGGTGTACCTGACAACCATCATCCTGAAAATGAAGATATTTCTATGGATGCGATAAACCTCTTTGCAAAGGCCATACCCGATAGAGGTCTGAAGCATGACGATATTGTCTCTACTGGCATATTTGATTTACAGGTAATCTGGACTCCAGGACACTCGCCAGGGCATATTTGTCTTTACGAGCCAACAACCAAAATTCTATTCTCCGGCGACCATATACTGCCGGGAATTACACCTAATATCAGTATTCATGCAGAATCACACGGTAATCCTCTTGGGGATTATCTCGACTCGCTTAAATTACTGGAAGGATTGAATATGGAACTGGGTCTACCGGCACACGAAGAAACCTATACCGACCTTCACGGTAGAATTGAGCAGTTATTTGCCCATCACAAATCCAGAAAACAAGAAATCTTAGGAACCATCCAAAATGAATCAAAAACTGCGTTTCAAATCTCTTCCAGAATAACCTGGATGGCAGGCGAGATAACCTGGGATGAGCTAGGGCCTCTCGACAGGAGAATTGCAGTCACCGAAACACTAGCACATCTTGAGGCGTTAAGGGTGGAAAACAGAGTCAATAAGATTAAAAAAGATGATATTGTTTTTTACAAAGCTCCTTAGAAACACACCACTCCGGAGACATCACATTGGAAATCATCCCGGGAATACATCAGTTCAAACTCCCCTTGACTAATAATCCTGCTGGTTATGTCAATACCTATCTGTTGAAAGATAATGATGGTTGGTTGTTGATTGATAGCGGGTGGAACGATCCGGAGTTGCTTGATAATTTACATAAGCAACTAAACGGCATCGGCCTAACTTTCAATGACATAGAGAGGGTGATCTATACCCATATTCATCCGGACCACTATGGTTTAGCCGGAAGATTGAAGCAACAATACGGTATTAAGCTAGCAGTTCATCAATACGGTGAAGATTCCATCAACTACAGATATTTTGGCAGAGAACTATTCATCCAGGAATTAGGTGAATGGCATATACAGAATGGCGGAACCAGAGAACACTTTGATGCCGTTGTTGATCTGTCTAGTGACTATATCAACCATGTTGAACCTGTTCTTCCGGATCATCTTTTTTCAAATGGAGATGTTATCTCAACAGGCATTTTCAATCTTACCGTCATTTGGACTCCCGGGCATGATCGTGACCATGTTTGTTTTTACGAACCTGTCAATCTGATTCTGTTTTCAGGCGATCACATATTGCCTGATACAATAACTCATATAGGTATGCACACAGATGGAGATCACAACCAATTGACTGATTATGTCAACTCGCTGAAGTCGATAAGTCAATTGGATGTCGATATGGTCTTACCCGGCCATGAAAATTCGTTTAATGGGCTTTCAGAAAGAATCGACCAATTACTTGCCTATCATGAGCGTATTCTGGGCCAGATAAATGACACTGTTACCAGTCAACCCATGACAGCATATAGCATTGCTTCAAATATCGATTGGTCTGAGAATCCCTTCAGATGGGATGATTTGCCTCCACTGGTCCAGTCTGGGTTGGTAACAAAGACATTGGCATATCTGAAAACTCTCGTTATGGAAAGCAAGGTGCAAAGGGTCGACAAAAACGGCATAACCGTTTACAATTCCATTTAAGGTATAATAGTGGAAACGTCAAGTGGGGGATGACATGAGTTTCCAGAGGCCTCAGATATTTCGGCCACCAAGTGAGGCACGAAGTTATTTTCTTCCTCTGACCAGGGGATGTTCCAACAACTCCTGTACTTTTTGCCGTTATAACAACTCTCAGCTTCAAATACGTGATGTTGATGAAGTCAAGGCCGAGATCGATGCTCTGGACATTTATTTGAAAGGTGGCGTTCGCCTTCCGGATATTCACCCTATCGTCTATGAGATCGCCCCATACATGTCCTCCAAACGGGTATTCCTTCAAGATGGGGATGCACTGGTATATCCTTATGACAAGTTGGTCAATGCATTGGAGTATCTGAACGGCAAGTTTCCAGGGTTGGAAAGGATCGCTGCTTATTCTACTCCGCAAGATCTCTTGCGCCGGTCTGTGGATGAGTTAAAAACTCTGCGTGATCTAAAGCTGGATATCGTCTATGTGGGCCCTGAAAGTGGTGATGATGATGTGCTTAAGCGAGTGAACAAAGGGGTTACACGTGATGAGATTGTTGAGGCTACACTTAAGGCAAAAAGTGCTGGAATTGCTCTTTCACTGACCATACTTTTGGGACTTGGTGGTATTAGTGGAAGTAAGAAACATGCTTTAGAAACAGCACGATTGCTCACCGAAATTGACCCTGAATATGCCGGTGCACTGACGTTAACACTTGTTCCCGGAACGCCTCTCTATGAAGATGAACGTGAAGGTAAATTCGAACTGATTTCGCCATTTCAATCGCTCGAAGAGTTGAGAACCATCATCGAAAACTCGAAGCTAACAAACTGCTTCTTCAGTTCAATGCATGCTTCCAATTATCTTTCTATCAGAGGGATGTTGCCACAGGAAAAGGATACAATGCTCAAACAATTAGACCAAGTATTAGATAAAATGGACGAATCTCTGCTTCGTCCTGAATTCATGAGGGGGCTGTAGAAGTCATGGTTTTGGATTATGTCAATGGAAGAAATGGGGCAATGCGGAAAATAGCGGTATGTCTTTCCAAAGGTGGAGTGGGCAAAACCACTACTGCTATCAACCTGGCACACGGGCTGGCGGTAGCAGGCTCAAACGTTCTCATTGTTGATACGGATACTCAAGGACATGTTGCGACATCGTTGGGGATTGAGCCGGAGATAGGTCTCGCTGAATTACTTACCCAGCGAGCAACTCCTGAAGAAGCATTAATTTTGGCAAGAGATCGGCTTTGGCTTTTGGCTGGGGGTCGTGCGCTGGCTGGGGCTAAGCGCGAGATCGATAGGAAGAATTTTGGAGGAGAGCAAACATTGGCGGAATCTCTGGAACCTCTGGAAGGTAAATTTGATTTCGTGATTCTGGATACAGCCCCAAGTCTTGACATTTTAAGTGTCAATGTGCTTTTTTATGCTAAAGAGATATTAACACCCGTTTCTCCTGAAGTACTAACATTGCAGGGCGTATTAGATTTTCAGCACAATTTGGCAGGAGTTCAGAAATATCATAAGGATCTGCACTTAAAATACGTTCTGCCTACTTTCTATGATATGCGGGTTAGGAAGAGTAAAGAGATACTGGAACAGCTAAAAGTGCATTATGAGAGCCTTTTATGCGAACCAATCAGGTACAGTGTTAAGCTCTCGGAAGCCCCTGGATTTGGGCAGACTATTTACGAATATGATCCCAACTCTCCCGGTGCGGAAGGGTACAAAATACTTACGCAAAGGATAATGAACGATGGCAACTAGAAAGAAAACGCCGGATATTCTTGGTGATTTGCTGGGAGGAAGCGAATCACCTGCTGAGGAGAAAGAATCAAAGACTGAATTCTCAGAAGGTGAACAAGCCACTTTACCGATAAAAGAGTTTGGAAAACGAAAAACCGTTAGAAAAACAAGCAAGTCAAAAGAATCTGATGTTGATTATTTCGAGAGTTTGCTTGATCGAGGCGCAGGCGCACTGGAACTCGTTGCCGAAGTGTTAGGCCGTAACAGGATAGTCCAATGGCTGGATGAAATGAAAAAGAGCTTTGGAGAAAAGGACGCTGAGGTAGAGATAGAGAGGGGTAGGAGGAAGAGTCCGTCAATAGTTTATAAACAACGTGTAGCTAATTGGGTGGAGAATAATCTTGGTGCTGCATCAGCAACTATCGACTATCCTGCAAATGGACTATCCACCAGACGACCATATGAGGTTGATGTGTGGGGTCACATGAAAGGCGAGAGTTCTCGGAATGATATTGAAATATGGGTTGAGTGCAAAAGTAATGGCACAGCAGTAAAACGCAGGGATATATCGACTTTAGTGAAACGAGCCATCGATGTATTTCATGCTGCACATACAGTGAAACAGGAATTCTGGTTCGATAGACTTATGCTTGTATCAGCTACAGCATTCGAAGACGGTGCCCTGGAATTAGCAGACGAGGAAGGGGTCACCTGCATACAATATGATGAGACAGGCTGCCAGTTTATGACGGAAGATAATTGGAAACTGAAACCTAGTTGGCTGAGGGATGCCGAAGCTGGCAGAGGGCGTGACTAGATATCTCAGAGGGAGGTGATCTAGATGTCAGATATACTTATAGGTGTACTAATTGGTGGTGCATTTGGTTTCGTCGGAGCTTTAATTGGCGCAATAACTAACGTTGTTTTGGTGAATCGAAAATCGAGGCGTGACCAGGTGAGGGAATTGCGTCTGAGGCTAGTGGGCGATGTCATTCAAACCTCTGATGTGATGGACTTCATTGCATTGCAAAGGCGAAGAAAATGGCCCCGTTTTTGGAAAAGGGGCCAACCTGATCTCGCGGATGCCAACTTACAGGGTGTAGATCTCCGAGGTCAGGACTTGCGGGGTATCAAGTTATTTCGTGCCGATTTGCGCGGGGCTGACCTGTATCATGCAGACCTGAGAGAATCTTATCTCGAGAAAGCTATTCTTGACAAGGCTGATCTGCGTTTTGCGAGGCTCGATGGGGCTAGTCTTTATGAAGCATCCTTGAACGAAGCATATATGGTTGAGAGTAGCTTACGCGAGGTAAACCTCATTGGGGTCGATATGAGTGGGGCTGATCTGTCAGGCACGAGTTTGGTCCGGGCTGACATGGCTGGAGCCAATCTCAAAGGGGCAGAACTCAACAATACTGATATGAGTTGGGCGAATCTCAGGGGTGCCGATATGAAAGGGACTGACTTGCGTGGCACAGATCTTACCGAAGCCAACATGAGCGGGGCTGATTTGGGTGGAGCCAATCTAAACGGAACCCATGCAAGACAGGCTAACTTCAGCCAGACTGATATGAGTTGGGCCCTACTGAGACATACCGATTTGAGTGGAGCTGATCTTAGCGGAGCTGACCTGAAATATGCTGACTTGAATGCCACCATTCTTGTAGGAGCAAACTTGAACGATACTATCATGCCTGACGGCTCCAAACACGATTAGTTCATATCAACCTTACCCCCATACTTAAATACCCTCTAAACCTTCCATGTCCATCTTTAATGATAGTGTATTGTCGTACATTGGTCTCGCCTTTTTGCTAGGCTTATTAGCCCGTTCGCCCTTGAGCCTAGTCGAAGGGGAACGGGTTCATGCTTCGACAAGCTCAGCACGAACGTAACTGAAGACAGATGTTATCTCAGGGACACAACACTAGATGGCAAGCTCCAGAACTCTTCTTGAGGCCACGCATCGTGATCTGCTATGATGGGAATAGCTTGAGCGAAAGGAGAGGAGCTTAATGTCTTCGAGAATCGGGATCAATGGTTTTGGGCGTATTGGCAGACAAGTGCTGAGGGCCATTAAACAATATCACAAAAATGATTTGGAGGTAGTAGCAATCAACACCCCGGCAGATTGTGAAGTCTGCGCACGCCTCCTGAAATATGACTCTGACTACGGACAGTATCCGGGCACTGTAGAGGCTGCAGATGGTGCCCTCATTGTTGATGGAAAACGAATTCAGCATACATCGATACGTGATCCCAAAGACATTCCCTGGGACACTACCGATGTTGATATTGTAATAGAATCAGCTGGCCCTTTCAGGGACCGTAATAAAGCTGTGGGACATATGAATCATGGAGCAAAGAAAGTTATCATTACCGCCCCTGTGAGAACGAAGAACGAAGATATTACTATTGTTTTCGGTGTAAATGAGGATCAGTATAATCCAAAAAATCACCATATCATCTCGAATGCATCGTGCACTACTAATTGTGTAGCGCCTTTTGCCAAAGTTCTACAGGATACATTCGGGATTGCCAAGGGATTCATTTCTACTATACACGCTTATACTACGGATCAAAGACTCCTGGATAACTCACACAAAGATGCCCGTCGAGGGAGATCAGCCGGTTTGAACATAATCCCTACCTCTACAGGGGCAGGCCCGGCGACGGCCCTCGTAATACCAGAACTTAAGGGGAAAATCAGTGGGATTTCCTACAGAGTGCCGACAAGCACAGTCTCGCTTACCGATTTCTCGGCTGAAATGGATCGAAATGTCACGGTTGAGGAAGTCAATCAGGCTCTTAAGAACGCTGCTGAAGGTCCACTGAAGGGGATTCTGGAGTTTTGTGACGAACCGTTGGTCAGTAGTGATTTCAAAGGTAACCCTGCAAGTTCGATTATTGATGGTCTGAGCACGATGATAGCAGATGGCAATTTGCTGAAGGTTCTGGCCTGGTATGACAATGAGTGGGGATACAGTGCTCGAACTGCAGACTTGGCAGCCTATGTAGGTAAGGACCTGGCATAATCGCCTTTCCGGCTATGTCATACGTTTATCTACATATTCAGTGAGCTTCCCAAGACAGCTTACATAGCTCCCGAATTCATTGTCATACCACCCGAAGATTTTTGCATGGGTAACCGGTATTTGAATCTCGGGAATGCCTTTTACTCCAAAGCGTTCCAGCATTTCTGTTGTGAGATGTATGAAACCTGTCCGAGAGTGTGTCTCATGCCCTTCAATGACAACAGCGGACTGATCCCCAATCAGGTCTGCTGATACATTTTGTTTTCCGCTATACCTCAATAATCCTTTTTGTGAACTTTCCGCCGCTTTTTTATAAATATCATTTATCAAATGATGGTTTATAATCGGTTGGCCGGTATCCGTAAGATGGGTATGGAATGTCACATTTAGAGTGATCAGAGAAACAGTGTTCGTCGGAATTCGGACAGAATCTGCCATGAACCCAATTTGTTTTATTTCAGGAATAATACTCTCCAGGGCCTTGGCTGCACCCGTAGAGCTTAGAATAATGTTATTCAGAACCGATCGGCTTTTACGAAGATCCCCCGTTCCGGCAGTGGGTACGGAATCGAGTATGCTTTGTGTGCTAGTTGCTGCATGAACTGTCGACATTGAAGCAGTCAGTATTTCAGAGGTCTCCTGCGTATCTATAAGAGGTTTTATCATATGAGCCAATCCGGTAGTTGTACAACTGGCTCCCGATATAATATGATGCCTGGCCGGATCATAACTAATATGATTAATCCCATATACTAACATCTCACTGTCGATAGGGGTTTTCTGTGCTGCATCCTTAATTTTGAATGGGGCACTTACAATAACTTTCTTGGCACCGGCATCAAGGTGCCCACGCGCGCTTCCTTTGGGATTATCTGAAGGTAAAGTGGGATCAAGGAACCTACCGGTGCAATCGATTACCAATCGTACGCCTTCGGCTGCCCAGTCAATATCCCTGGGATTCCTTTGTTTGCGTAGAATTTTCAATGGAAGACCATCAACTTTGACTGTGCCAGTAGCTTCATCAATAATTTCAACTTCTGATGTACTGCTTGAACAACCATGAAGAAAGCGATGCAGTGGTCCGTATGTGGAATCTCTGGTTATCGTAAATAATATATCCTCAAGGCTTTTTCCGACCTCACGACCCACATTCACTACAAAACCATCAAAATGACGGTTCTGTAAATGATACCATAGAGTCAGTTTTCCAATGCGTCCCAGTCCGTTGATTCCAAGCAGATTCTTATTACTCAAATCAGCCTGCATCGTATCACCTCCATCTACTACAAGCTCGCGGGCACAAAATGTTCATCGAGGTATACATACAGCTCAGTGTCGCTTTTTACGATTGAGTTCAATAGAAAAACTCGTTCATGGGGTAAGTAGTATAACACCAAGTTGTATCCAGATTCAATATTTGGAGGCCCACTATTTTTCAACTGTTTTATAGGTTGGCACTGTCCTATGTTATTTCAGCAATTTCGGTAGGATAGTGCCCTCTGTACACGTTACCTAAATGACCGTCGATTGATATTTTATCTCCAGCCCTAAATAACGTTCCATTGAAAGTACAGGTTCTTTCAGATTCATTTACCAACAATCCATTGCACCCAACAACGCACACCTTTCCAAGCCGCGCCGCTGTGACAGCCGCATGTGAAGTAGCTCCACCTTTCCCTGTGAGAAGCCCATCACAATTGAAAATCATTCCGATATCGTCTGGGACAGTATCTGGTCTAACTAATATCTGAGCATGGTCCGGGAATATCGTAGTAAAATGCTGAAGATCATCTTGGTTAAAAGCTAATATTCCACTGAGGGCTCCGCCTCCAATACCGATTCCTCTGCCCACGATTTCCATTCGCTCCTGGGGAACTCGAAATACGTATCGTTTATCACGTGCTTTCACATCCTGCCGACGAGTTTGAAGGATATATAGATCTTTGGGGTCTTCACCTTCAAATGTGAATTCAATTTCCTGCGGTCCTAGTTGATGATCTTCTACAAGCTGAGAGGTTATTTCAAGTAGTTTCTTGTATATTTTGGGGAAAGATGACTCCAGCGACGTGTCTTGGAAATACTGATATTTTTTTCGATGATATTCCGTTACCGGCAATGTTGGAAGCCATCCGGTAACCACATCTTCACCTTGACCGCATTGAGCGTAGTCACCATATATGTTTATACCAGGTTTTCCTTCATAAGGATCATGTGTGAACAGAACTCCTGTTCCCGATTTCTTCCCGATGTTACCCAGGACCATTTTCTGAACAATGACAGCGGTGCCCCATTCGTCTGCAATTTGCAAATGTTCACGAAAAACCTTTGCTCGATCAGATGACCATGAATTTATGACATCAATAATTGCCTGTCTCAGTTGTGCGAATGGTTCATCCTCAATACGAATCTCGTGGCCCTTCAATACGTTTTTGTACTCTTGTACTATCTCTCTCATTTGTTCTGCCGTGAAGTCTATATTACTCGAAATATCGTATCGCGATTCAAACTCAGCATTGATAACGTCAAAGTGATCTCTTTCAATTCCATGTGTCATTCCCCAACTCTGCAGAAATCTCCGATAACAATCCCAAGCAGTTCGGCCATAAGATCCCTTTTGACTCAAACCTTCTGCGATGTCATCGTTCATTCCAACATTTAATAAAGTACTCATGGCACCCGGCATAGATATCGCAGTTCCACCACGAACGGAAAGTAACAGGGGATTATTGGGATTACCAAACTGATGGCCAGTTATTTTCTCCAATCTGGCCATGTGATCATGAATGAATCTTGTAATCTCCCTACCAATTTGCGGATGTCTAAAAATCGCTTCCTGATGCCGGAAAACTTCGGTAGTGAGAACAAATCCCTCTGGTACATGGAATCCCCATACAAATAGTTTCTTAAGGAAAAAGGCCTTAGCTCCTAAGAATATCTGGTTATCCATTCTAGGCGTTTCTTCATATAAAGGACAGATGATCAGATCAGGATCGTATGTCATTACATCACGTATCATGTCCTCAGGGAGATGATCAGTTGTATTACGAAGTACAGTCATTGTGCTAGATAGTAAATTATCAAGGGTCTGAATGAGAAAAGTTGAAGAGAGTATGTCTCTAAAGAACTCTTCAAATTTCATATGTATTAATTGTTTTTTTTGTGTTTCATCCAAGATAAATTTCTCTTGTTCAAACAGTTTGGGAACAATGGTTCTTAAGGGTTGATCATAAGGGGTCAGGAAATACTCGTCTATGATTTCCTTTACGTTTTGTTCTAAAAACTCGAATGTATTCACATACTGATTCAGTGAACAACTAGCCGAAGCAAAACTGGAATTGAGCATTGTTAAGTTGGAATTAAATCCCTGATGGGGAATACCATCGATTTCAAGGCCTTCTTGAATCAACGACAAAACAGATGAAATACGTCGCAAAGTGGTATGTGTTATATAATCTACGTTAATATCTTCGATTAGTTGCTCGATGATGCGTGAAGTGACATTCTCCAGGCGAAAGGTGAGACCAAGAGCATCTAACTTGGGCTCGCGATACTGTCCATACATCGACGGTATTCCAGCTGCTATATGGCGCTTATGATAGATCGTCTCCGAGGCCTCGCTTGGTGTTGGATCCAGTATCACTTGTTTGAGGTGACGCATGAATTGATAGACTTGCCTGATAGCTTCTTCTTTATCATCGTTGGCTAGCACCGTTGCTATATCCTCAAGTTCCTTTTCAGAAAAGAAACGGTATTTTCTGAGAATTGTGATTATGTCACCGGTTTCAAACGAATATTTCTCCTTAAGTAGGCCATATATTCTGAGAATGTATTCGATTCGTTGCTTTTCCCTTGCGTCATATTGCGAAATCCGGGAAAGATGGCTTTGCAGCTCTTTGTTGTCAATATCCAGAAGTCGTTCAGGGGTGCAATCTTTTTGTTCGCATAGTTTCTGAATAATTTCGTGCACAGAAAGAAACCATTCGCCATTCGTATCAATTGATTGAATAACATCAGCGGGGACTATATCTGCGAGAGCGGATATATTGCCATCATACCAGAACTGGATGATCCTACGGGTCAGTTCCACATGTGTACTGTTACTTTCCGTATGGGTTTGTTTTCGCAGGAAATGGATTAGTCTATCACGCCGATAGCCTATTTCATCGATAGCTGTAGTGACATCCCGCAATTCTCCCTCAGCACCAATTTCACTAAAATAAACCGGGAATAATCGGGTTAAATCCAGTATTTGCTTGTAAACCGGCCCGATGTCAGAGTTCAAAAGATTGGTTATATCCCTTTGAAACAGGTCAGTATCTGTTATGAAAACACCACCTAATCGTAGATTCGCCACTAACGCCGAAAGTAATCGTTTTGTTGCACTGGGATCATGTTCTATCAACTCTAACCATACGCGTATGTTCTTTAGGTGATCCGCATTAGCCTTCACCTGCCAGTCTTGAGTTAATTGAATATCTCCTGGCGATATGAAGCCAAACCTAATTAATCTACTCTGGAAGAAATCCAGCACCATCGGTTTTTTTGAATCGATCAACTCTTTTCCAAGCGTTAAAAGACAATCTAGAACGGTACTCATATGATCTGATTTCAAATCATCAAATAAACCAATTAAATTATCTGAAGAAGAGATCATTTGCTCTTCTGACAACTCTGTATGCACATTCTTAAGTAAACGATTGATATCCCACAGCAGATTATCTTTCAGGTGGCTCATTCCCGGTAATTCGAGTAAGTATACTATGAAGTATATTTTCTCAAGGGCTGTGTCGAATTTATCTACGGTACGATGAAAACGATTGGCTATATCATCAAAGGAAGGAACTTTATTCAAGTCATCCCATGTATTTGACTGATCGATCTGATCTCGAAGTTCAGTAAAATATGCGCTACCCAACAATTCAGTTGCCTCTTGGTAGTCACGCCGAAACAGCGTTTGTTTATCTTCGAACCAAGGTCCAATATTCGAAGTCGATTCCCAAAAAGCGATTGACCTTGAAAGAACATTTATTGTAAATTCAAATGATTGCTCTGAAATGTGATCAATGTTGTTAGTTTCGGCCAAGTATGTCTTAACTTGTCTGGCGTTGCGTATTACAATTAACTCATCATCTTCCAGGTATTCTTTCAATATATCCAGGCACTTTCGGATGATTTCACCTCGCACTATTTCATCCTGGGTTAGTGTGCCAATGAATTCCAGCAACGTCTGTACGATAGTCTCTTTTAATGGAATTGAGAGATCTCTTGTAAGGAGTTTTCGAGAGAGATTCAAGAGTTCATCGAGAGCCTCATCTGCATTATCTAAAAGGTTATAGAACCAAAAGTCACGCAGAATAATCTCTCGCCAACGCTCAACAACAAAAGCGTGATTCGAATAAGGGTGATGGAATTCGAGCAGGAATTCTTTGGTGCGTTGATTTATCCCTCGGTGAGACTCAGTAATATCTATAAACCTCTGGTGCTCAGGAGGAATGTTGATTTCCTGAAGCCTGGTTTCGGCCAGATTGGCCTGTAGTGCTTTTGATGATAATGATTCTTCCATCTAACCGTCTCTGAAAGGTATTTAGGGAACCTCTGATCAACCCCCTGTCCCCCAGTTTGGAAGCTGGGGGACACCCCCAGACCCCGAAGTCACCACTTATTCTGAGGTTCCTTAGCAACAAATATCGTTTTACTATTATTACCTGTTTCTTGACATTCAGCAACAATCTGCTATCATATTCGAGCCGAGGTTCACATAAGGAGCAGCATAATGAAGACTAAAATCGGGATCAATGGCTTTGGGCGGATCGGACGACAGGTAATGAGAGCAATCAAGCGCTATCACGGGGAAGAACTTGAAATAGTAGCTCTAAATGACCTTGCTAATCCCAGAACGAATGCACATTTACTGAAGTACGATTCCAACTACGGGATTTTTCCAGGCGTGGTGGAAGCCACCGACAATGCAATCATCGTAGATGGACAGACTGTTAAGCTATTTGCTGAACGTGACCCTGGTAATATCCCATGGAGTGATTGCGGGGTTGATATAGTCGTTGAATCAACCGGACTGTTCACGGATGCAACTAAGGCTGTCGCCCACTTAAATGGCGGAGCAAAAAAAGTTATCATTTCTGCGCCAGCTAAAAACGAGGACCTAACTGTAGTTCTTGGCGTCAACCATGATAAGTATGATCCGTCAAAGCATCGTATTGTTTCCAATGCCTCTTGTACGACCAACTGCACTGCACCAGTGGTGAAAGTACTCCATGAGCGATTTGGTTTTGCATCGGGATTAATGTCTACAATTCATGCCTATACTAACGATCAGCGAATCCTTGATATGGCTCATGCTGACCTCCGCAGATCCAGAACAGCTGCCATGAGCATCATTCCAACAACAACCGGCGCTGCCAAAGCTGTGACAGGTAATCCCGGAACTTCAGGGCAAAATCCATGGGATGGCGTTCAGAGTACCAACCAGTACTGTTTCAGTGGTGGATCTTGTAGTTGATCTTGAAAGGGAAGTCACTGCTGAAGAGGTGAATGAGGCATTGCGTTCAGCGGCAAATGGTCCGTTGAAAGGGTTTTTATCGTTTTGTGAAGAGCCTCTCGTGAGTGTTGATTTCAAGGAAAATCCGGCAAGTTCCATTGTTGATATCCTGAGCACAATAGTTGTTTCAGGGAAAATGGTAAAAGTGATTTCATGGTATGACAACGAATGGGGCTATAGCTGTCGCGTTGGAGACCTTGCAGCTTTAATGGTGAAGAAAGGCCTGTAAATATTTTACTATTCTAGTGTCATGTCACATTTGAAATGTCATACTGAGCAAAGCGAAGAATCTCACTGTCAACCGGGGAGATTCTTCGATCGT
>JABMQN010000206.1 GCA_013203045.1 Chloroflexota bacterium | reverse complement strand
CCGTTCTTGCCGTTGAAACCCTCCGCCCACCATCCGTCCAGAATACTCAGGTTCGGCACCCCGTTCAGTGCGGCCTTCATTCCACTGGTACCGCATGCTTCCATCGGCGGAATCGGATTGTTCAACCAGACGTCCACGCCATGTACCATGTACTGGGCAAACTGCTCTCCATAATCTTCCAGAAAGGCGATTCGCCCGCCCAGTTCAGGATCCCGTGCCGCATTATATACCCTTTGAAGTATCCGTTTGCCCTGATCGTCGGCGGGGTGTGCCTTGCCGGCAAAAATAATTTGGACGGGTCTCAGTGGGTCTCTGACCAGCCTCTTCAGACGCTCGTAATCATAAAAGATCAAGTCCGCCCGCTTGTATGCTGCAAATCGGCGAGCAAAGCCGAGCGTCAGAACCGAAGGGTCCAGCATTGTTCCACCGGACAGGACAATGGAAGGATTCGGCTTATCCTCGGCCCAGCGCTTGCGCGCCCGTTCGCGGATAGCATTGATCAATTTCGTCTTCAACCAATAATGCGTGTTCCATAATTCGTCATCCGGGATATCGAAAACAGCATGCCAGCTTTGGGGATCTTCATGTTTCAGTAGCCAATCAGACCCCAGATACTTATTGAAAAGCAGTTCGATCTTGGGCTCGATCCATGTGGGGACGTGAACACCATTGGTCACGTGATCGATTGGTATTACGTCCTCGGGTACATTCGGCCAGAGACCTTTCCACATCCTGCGGGTCACTTCCAAATGCCTTCCGCTGACGGCATTGCGATAACCGGACATCCTCAACGACAAGGCGGTCATATTGAAACCGGCTCCGGGATCTTCCGGATGGAGGCCGAGGCCGAAGAAATCGTCCCGATCCAAGCCAAGGGCCGTCCAGTAAGACCCGAAGTACTTTTCAATCAGGTGAAAAGGAAAAACATCATGTCCTGCCGGCACCGGGGTATGGGTGGTAAAGATGGTCGTATCCCTGATTTCCTTTGCGGCTTGCTTGAAGTCCGCGCCTGCAGTAACGCGATCTCTGATTCGCTCCAGAATGGCAAAGGCGGCATGACCTTCGTTCAGGTGCAGCACGGAATGTCTGATGCCGAGCTTTTCAAGCACTTCGGATCCACCGATGCCGAGAACGATCTCCTGCCGAAGCCGCTGTTCCACGTCTCCCGCATAAAGCCGACTTGATATGGCGCGGTTCCATGGCTCATTGAGCTCATGATCCGTATCCAGCAGGTAGAGAGCTATGCGGCCCACTTCGACTTTCCAAACCTTGACAAATATGGGGGGGTCGGTTAGCGGAACCCTGACAACCATCTCTTCACCGTCCGGTTGAAAGACTTCAGAGATGGAAGCGGCCCCTCTGTCAAAATGCTGGGCATGGCTTTCCTGCCAGCCGTCTTCACGGATTTTCTGGTGGACATAGCCCTGTGGGTACATGAAGCCGACAGCGATGAGAGGAATATTGAGATCACTGCACTCCTTTACAAAATCTCCTGCCAGAAAGCCTAAACCTCCGGCATAAAATGGCAGGGAATGATGAAGCCCGTACTCGGCGGAAAAATATGCAATCAACCGGTCGTCCGGAAGATAGACGTCCCTCAGCATGCCACATCCTCTCCGCCCCATTTCATCTCGGAACCGGTCCATGACCAGATCGTAGTTTCTTATGAAATCGGCATTTGTCGCTGCCGATTCGAGCAATTCAATGGGAATTTGCCTTAGCATCTTATCAGGATTATGACCGCTTTCTTTCCAGGTTCGTCGATCAAGGCTTTTAAAGAGCATCCTCGCCGACGGGTGCCAGCTCCACCACAAGTTCTCAGCCAGCTCTCCAAGTCCGGCAATTCTTTTGGGGAGTTGGGGAAACGGGTTCTTTCCCGAAGCGTTGCAGGCGGTTCCATTCATCCGATGTACCTCTCCGGCATAGGCGGTTCATATTTCCCATGGGAATCCGTTTTCTTCTCGCAGAAGTCTGCCACATAAAGCAGTTTCGCTAATTTTCGAAGATCCTTTTTTATGTGTCCTTTTCCCTGAGAAGCCAGTAGGTGATTCCCAGTGCCAGGACCACTGCCCCTGTTGCGTAAATGTAATGTGGTCCCAGTTCCTTATAATCAAGAACAATCACCTTACGGGCAATCGCCATAAGCGCTGTCGCGACGACGAGTCTCACATGAATTACATCTTCCCTGAGATATAGTGTGATGTTAAAAAATATTTCAATTGCGATCAATACAACTAAGACAGCACCAAATAATGATAAAATATCACTTACTTTCAACACAAAGAAGGGGGGTTCACTCAATTTTTTTACAAAAATCCAAATTACATCAAATATTCCCCATAAAATTAAAACTACCATAACCACGGCTAAGACCTTTACACCCCATCGGATCACCTTGTTAAGCAATCGAATATAGGGATCTTTGTCGTCCGCAGACAAACTGGAATATTTTTCAAATCTCATACGTGGCACTCCTTTATGTGTGGCTAAGACGTAAGCGTTGGATGTTCGAAGTCTTCAATGAGTTACTTGCGAAGTGTCAATGCCTCTCATATAGTCGGTGAGCTTGACAGGATATACTGCAAAATATAGAATATTGTTATTGTCCTTATCAAGGTAAATTATTGCATGGTGAAAGATATTTTGATTGATATGGTACACTCAATGCATAGGTGTAATGTCTATAGACCCGCAACAAGAGAGGACCCAAGCAAAAGAGTACGAGGTTTCTGCTGAAGGTCTTGCAAAGGCAGCGCTTTATGCGGTGATTTTTTTCTCAGCATCGGTTGCCCTGATCCATCTGGGTATTGGAGAAGAGATCGTGGAGGCCGCTTTTGTTGTTGGCTTCGGAGCCACAGCCCTTGCCTTTGGGCTCGCTTTTGGCTTGGGCCCTCTTCCAATCATTTTTTTCGCGCGTCACAGCCACTTCTTGCGTTTGAAGCCGAACAACATCAGGCATCCGAGTACGAGCATGACGATCCAGATTGTCAGATAGCCCCATTCCCATTCCAGCTCGGGCATCTGTTTGAAATTCATCCCGTAAACGCCAGCGATGAATGTCAGCGGTATAAAAATGGTGGCAATAATGGTCAAGACCTTCATCACCTCGTTCATCTTGTTGCTCAGGCTGGAGAGGTAGATATCAAGGGTCCCCGATATGGTATCCCGGAAGGTCTCAACAGCATCTATGACTTGGATG
>JABMQN010000013.1 GCA_013203045.1 Chloroflexota bacterium | reverse complement strand
ATTTTGCCGTGTCATTGCGAGTCCTTCCGCACTCGGACGGAAGGACTCCTCGCAATGGCATTGTGACACAGTCTGCGAAGTCGGGAATGACAAAACGAGGGTATTTGTTATCACATACTCGGATACGGATAGCAAGAAAAGGGCTCCATTCGGAGCCCTTTTCTGCTTGTATCAAATACCAGTTTGTATGTGATTTAGTGACTACTCTTATTCATCTTCAGACAAGAACTTGACTGCTGTCACCATGCGGTCGAAGCTCTCAGCCAGTTCACCGATTTCATCCTTGGACTTGACATCAATGGTGACGCTCATATCACCCTTACTGACCTTATCGGCTGCAGCGGTGAGCTTCTTGATGGGATTGGTTACACTCTTACCAAATAAGAAGGATACGGCTGCGACAATTATCACCATGACTATGATGACGATAATCGTGCTGGTTTGGGTACTGTCTTTAGCATCCGATATCTCGGAAGCAACAGAATCTCTATTGGTCTGCAAATCTGTTTCAATCTTTGCAGCACTCTCTGTCAGACTTGCTTCAATCTCCGTAGTGGTATTTGTCAGTTCTGCTTGAATTGTTTCAGCGTTGTCTAGTAGCGTCGCTTCCAGTGCTATGGTTGGTGCATTGAACGTATCAAGGAAGGCTGCTACTGAGACCATGAAGGTCATACCATCGCCTGTCTGAACATAATCTCCATTCGCATCCTTAACAGGGTAGAACACGGAGAATCTCTCTTTTGGCTCTGCGCCCTCAGTCGCTGCAAAATCAAAGAACCCTTGCGACGGCGCGCTGCTTTCAATACATTCATCCATAATAGCATAGATTTGAGGATACATTTGCCGACCAATATGGTCAGGCAAATTGACTACGATAGGACTGGGATGGAATATTGGGACACCTTTAGAGCCATCACAGAGAACAGTATATCCGCCTTCCTCACCACCACCAACCGGTTGGATGGCAATGCCCCAGAAGTAGGGATCACCGCTGTCCCAGTCGAAGACTGCCCCTGGAGGTCCGGCAGGAGTAGCTGTGGCAGTACTGGCCGTGTTTGATTCAATGAATCCTGCCGTGCCATCGGAGGCATTCACTAACCATTTGCCTGCGAGATCAACTGTGTTCCCGTCTTCATCGACAAACCTGTTCCACACGCCCCCTTCTGCAATGGCCAGGGGCCCTTCCAAACTCAGAACAGCAGAATCACTAGCACCGTAATGGACACCAGCGTATAAAGGAGCCTGATCATCAGGTGTTTCAAAGATCAGATAGGTGTCACCCTGCAATTCGGCCATTGTTACGGTCGGGTTTTGGCTAAGGTATGTTTCTACCTGTTTCGCCAAGTCCATAGACTGCTGCATAATCAGTTCAACGCCAAGATCATTTAAAGCACTCTTGGCATCCGCTACTGCTGTATTGGTTACATCCAATACTCCTTCGGAAACGGCATCTGTAATATCCGCGATGCCGGCAGAAACGGTATCCGTGTTAGCTGAAACATCCTTAGAAACAGCGTCACTCATGTTATCCACTTCACCAATGGCTGTATCTTCCATATCTGAGATGTTGGATATTGCCAGAACACCCAGAATTGCCAGCGGAACAATCGCCAGAATCATGATCACTACCAAGAGTTTCGTTAGAATTGAAATTTTCATTGTTCTCCTCCTTTTTATATAGTTAGCTTTTGCAGATACTTTGTTTGGTTTATTCAGGAAGTGTCTTCACTCGACATTTCTTGCCTCCGGATTCTCTTGATTACTAAAGTGTTTGGTATTTATGTCTCTTAGAGTATTCCGAATTACTCTAAAACGTCTCATACTTTGTCATTATTGATGGTCAATTGATACGGTGCAATCATGTATTTCACTTGGGGGTTAGCCTCCAAAATAACTTACATGATCCGGGTAAGCCAGATGCTTGCGATTGAGGGCTTGCTTTGGGATAATGGGTGAGCATTTTTCTTTTTGGCGCCGTCTATAATACAGGACCCCATATTTAGAGGAGGGAGATAATGAGATTGACGAGCCTGATAGCAGTATTGCTGATCTTGATGTTACTGGCATCAACAGCGGCAGGGTGTGGATCCAGTTCCAGCACTGATATTGCAAATGTCTCTGTCGCCAGCTATATTGCGGTGGCTCCCAAGACCATGCACGCCGGAGAGAATGCTGCAGTTACGTTCACTTTACTGGGTGATGAAGGTGAACTCACCAAGGACAAAGTAGAGGTTTATCTAGTGAGCGAGGGCAAGGAGATTGTCAATGCCAAGAGTCAAATCAATGGCAAAGGCCAGGTAGAATTTGATATTCCCGCTAATCTTGAGGAAGGGAATTATGAGCTTCGCATAGAAGGCTCTCATTTTAGTGACAAAACAACCGTGCGGGTGGAAAAGAGCCTGCTGGTGTTTCTGGAAACTGATAAACCAATCTACAAACCGGGACAAACCATACATATCCGTGTTATTACCCTAAAGTCTGATCTCCGACCATTGAACGAAACTGCTACCATTGAAGTCCTGGATGCGAAGGGGATCAAGATATATCGCAAGGTAGTCGAAACCGATGAATATGGCATGGCCACACTTGATCTACCCCTTTCCAATGAGCCGAATTTAGGTGTATGGAAGATTAATGCCGCAGTTGCCCAATCCGAAACTCAACTGGATGTAAAGGTAGAGGAATACGTACTTCCCAAGTATGAAGTATCAGTAGAATTACCCAAGGAATGGTACCTCGTCAATGAACCAATCGAGGGCATTATCAAGGCAGAGTATAGCTTTGGGAAACCAGTGGAGGGTGAACTCGAAATCATCGCTACTCGGTACGTAGGACAGTGGGAGGAATATGCCACTTTGACCAAATCGATTGATGGCGAAACTGAGTTTGAAATACCGGCTGTGGAGTATGTTGCCGGCGTTCCCGAAGCTCGTGGTATGGGGAATATAATGCTGGATATAACGGTAAGGGAAGAATCGACAGGTTATGAAGAGACGACTACTCGAATGTTTACCGTCTCAGAGAACCCGCTGAGTATTCAGATCATCCCCGAGGGTATGGTCTTCAAACCATCATTGCCTTTTGATTTCCTCATCGTTACCGAAACTCCTGATAACCAGCCGATAGACACTGAAGTGTCCGTGGATATTGTCTACATCGACAAAGATTACGAGGAAATAAAGAAAGAGATAGAGACCGTCGATACTAAAAATGGTATGAGCATTCTTTCCGTAACGCCGCCCGAGGATGCTACCGCTCTTCAAATCGACGTCTTCGAGCTTTCCCCGATTTCATCCAGACAACCCGCCCAAGCTTCCAAAGCCCTGGAGGCTGGCTATTCGCCATCGGGGAATTTCATTCATGTAGAGCAGATCAGTGAAGGTATTCCACAGGTAGGGCAGGAAATGGTTTTCAAGGTTCATTCCACTAAAGAAGCAGCCAATTTCTATTATGAAATCGTCTCGCGTGATCAGGTAGTCTTCACTGACTTCACTAAAGAAAATGAGATCGTGTTTGCTACAAGTCCTCAGATGGCACCTTCGGCTAAATTACTGGTCTACCAGATTTTACCCAACAGTGAAGTTGCTGCTGATTATATTCCTTTCAGCGTGAGTGCCAGTTATCCGCATGAAGTCGAAGCGACCTTTTCCACTGAACAGGCCAAACCGGGTGATGAAATTGAAATTGCGATACAGGCCCAAAGCAAGTCTAAAGTGGGGATCGTGGCTGTTGACAAGTCGGTATTCATTCTGGCAGAAAATCGACTAAATCTACAGCAGGTCTTTGCCGAATTGGAGCGTCTATACATGAAGCCACAGGCCGAGTTACATGAAGTTTCTATTTACGGTGACATACTTCTCCGTGGTGCTAACGAAATGTTCGATGATGCCGGCCTGGTGGTGATGAGCAACAACGTCGATATACCTGAAGGAAAGCAGTATGAGAATCCGATGCGTGGATGGGAAATGGAAGAGGGAATGATGTTCAAGGGTGAGATGGCTATGGATGATGGCATGGCAATGCCTCTTCCGATGGCTGCAGCAGATCCTCAGGGTATGAACCATGCTGAATCTGGCGAAGGGCTGGCTGAGGTGGAAAGGGTTAGACAGTACTTCCCGGAAACCTGGTTGTGGCAGGAGGTTTTGACCGACTCCAGTGGGAAGGCTACTGTCAATGTAGAAGTCCCTGACACCATAACTACCTGGATGCTCCGGGCTGTTGCACTTTCGCAGGAGCACGGTATTGGAATCGATGAGACTCAACTGGTAACCTTCCAGCCGTTCTTCCTGAAGATCGATTTGCCGTACTCATCGATTAGAGGTGAGGAGTTCCCGGTTTCAGTGGCCATCTATAATTATCTCGACGAAACCCAGGAAGTCTTCGTAGAGATTGACGATGCAGGCTGGTTTGATCTTCTGGACAATGCTGAGAAATCAGTGGAGATCGGTCCCAACGATATTGGTGGCGTCGAGTTTATGATCAGCCCCCGCAAGATAGGTATTCAGGAAATGAAGATTACCGCTCGCAGTACAGAAGTTGCGGATGCAGCTATCAAGACCGTTATCGTGGAGCCGGAAGGTGTTGCTCGTGAGAATGTAGAAAACCTGACTCTTTCCGGTGGGACCTCAGAAGTGGTGAATACCTCCATCCCGTTCATGGCAGTCGATGATTTTGGCCGGGCCTACGTGGCAGTCACTTCAAGTTTCCTGACCCAGACAATCGATGGCTTGGAAGGCCTGCTGCAGATGCCGTTTGGCTGTGGTGAGCAGAATATGATTGTCTTTGCACCGGATGTTTTCGTCACCAAATATCTCCAAGAAAGTGGACAGCTCAAACCGGAAATTATGGCCAAAGCTGAAAAGCTGATGATCACCGGTTACCAGCGGGAACTTACGTATCGGCATCGTGACGGCAGCTTCTCTGCTTTTGGCGAAAGCGACGAATCGGGTAGTCTGTGGCTTACTGCTTTCGTGCTCAAGAGCTTTGCCCAGGCAAAAGACCTGATGTATATCGATGATACCATCCTCGACGAGGCAGCAAACTGGATAATCTCCCACCAAAAAACTGACGGCTCTTTTGAGTCTGTTGGATTTGTCTGTCACCAGGAAATGCTGGGAGGACTACAAGGTAAGAATGCTCTTACCGCTTATGTGGCTATTGCATTGATGGAAGCCGGAGAAATGGGGGCTGCAGCTGATGCAGTTGACTTTCTCGAAGTTCAGTTGGATGATATGAACGATGCATACACTGTAGCCATTACTACCTACGCATTAGCGCTTGCTGGAAGCAACCTGGCTAACGATGCCTATAACAAACTGATGGAACTGGCCGAGGAAGATGAAAATGGCCTTCACTGGGGCGGCGATATCATGCCAATGCCTGAAGGAGAAGAGGACTTTGGCTTCCGTGGGATGCCCCAGATCCAAAGTGCTGTGGTTGAGACGACGGCCTATGCCACACTGGCGCTCATCGAGCATGAGGATGCTTTCAATGCTTCGAGGTCGGCCAAGTGGCTGGTATCCCAACGCAATGCCTATGGCGGTTACGGTTCGACCCAGGATACGGTGGTTTCTCTACAGACGCTTACCGAGTTCTCGTCGGATGCAAGAGCTGATGTGAACCTGAAGGTGAGTATCACCGCAGGGGAAGAAGAGTATGAACTTAGCATAACTCAAGATAACTTCGATGTGTTACAAATAGTCGAGGTTCCGGTGAATGCAGATGTTACTATCGATGTGGAGGGTAAAGGAGAGGCTATTGGGCAGGTAGTTACCCGATACAATATGCCGGATGTTGATGAAACTGTGGAGCCGATGC
Organism: Chloroflexota bacterium; assembly: GCA_013203045.1. Lineage (GTDB taxonomy): Bacteria > Chloroflexota > Dehalococcoidia > SZUA-161 > SpSt-899 > JABMQN01. Next base: position 22,744 of record JABMQN010000013.1, on the reverse strand, counting down.
TGACAGTGGACGTCCAATACGATGCCACCGAAGTTGAGGTGAACGATATGGTCACCGTCTTCGCAGAGGTCGCTTTCAATCCTCCCATCGAAATGGAAGCAGGCATGGTAGTGGTTGATATCTCAATCCCCACTGGATTTGTCCCAGTGACTGATATGATTGCAGCGGTTGTGGAAAGAGATAAAAATATGAAGCGCTATGAAGTCGCCGGGCGGAAAGTGATCTTCTACATTGAGAACCTGTTCCCGGGAGATGAGATATCCTTTAGCTTCGATGTCCAGGCGCAGTATCCAGTTAAAGCTAAGGGTACTACTTCCGAGGTCTATTCCTACTACAAACCGGAGATCAGTGGCGAAAGTTTGAGCGAGGGAATCATAGTAACCGAGTAGCTTTGGAGTGCGGGAGTCGTACTCCTGCAAACCGTGGTAGCCTGGCTGCCACATTCCCGGAGCATATCCCTGGCAAGTGAAATGGGGTGAGGTGGGCAGATCATTCTGGCTGCTCACCTCCAATGAGATAAAAGGAGGGAACAAATGATCTTTAGAAAATATTTTAAATCAAGAATCCTGGCTGCCATTCTTGCTACCGTAATTATCATGTCAATGCTGGTTGGGTGCGGAGATTCCGCAACTCCAACACCGTTGGAACCAAGCCCTACGGCATTGCCGACTCCGGTACAGACACCAACCCCCACTGCGACCGTTACACCAACTTCGGAGCCATCACCGTCACCGATTTCAACGCAAGAACCAGCTACCCCAGACGTTGGGTTTAAACTGGCGAAATCACATGTCGAAAGGGATTCTTCCCCTGATATTCCCCGGGCTGACATGAACGAACTCGTGGCCGGAAACAATGCTTTCGCCTTTGATTTGTACCAGGCATTGCAATCAGAAAAAGGCAACCTCTTTTTCTCTCCTTACAGCATCTCTACAGCTCTGGCCATGACCTATGCCGGCGCTCGAAGTGAGACGGAAACACAAATGTCTGATACTCTTCATTTCAGTCTTTCCCAGGATCAGTTGCATCCTGCATTCAATGCGATTGACTTGCAATTGACCTCTCAAGAGGAAGGGGGCAAATCGGATGAAAAAACCGATTTCACTTTACGAATCGCCAACTCTCTCTGGGGGCAGCGCGATTACGAATTTCTTGAGGAGTTCCTCGATGTGCTGGCAGGAAACTACGGGGCAGGGATGCGATTGGTAGATTTCGTAACGGCTTCGGAACCCGCACGAATCGCTATCAACGATTGGGTTAGCGATCAAACCGAGGAGAAAATCAAGGATTTGATACCGCAAGGCGCAATCGATTCTATGACCCGGTTGGTGCTGGCCAATGCCATATACTTCTATGCTGATTGGCTTTACCCGTTCGATCCCAATAGTACTCATGATGGATCATTTGCATTGCTCGATGGTGAGGAAGTCACTGTGTCTATGATGTCGCAATTAACAGGCTTTCAGTATGCGCAGGGAGATAATTATCAAGCCGTGGAATTACCTTATGTCGGAAACATGGCAGCTATGACCATCATTGTTCCTGATTCCGGGGAATTCTACGATTTCGAGAATGGACTAAGTTTTAGCCAGATCGAAGAGATCATCGCGAACCTGGAGCGCAAGCAGGTTCGACTGAGTCTGCCCAAATTCACTTATGAATCGGATTTCAGTTTGGCGAAAACCCTGAAGGAAATGGGCATGCCTAAAGCGTTTTCTATGGATGCTGATTTTTCGGGGATGGATGGCACCAAAAACCTGTTTATCTCTGATGTATTCCACAAAGCATTCGTCGCAGTGGATGAAGAAGGAACGGAAGCGGCAGCAGCAACGGCCGTTATTATATCATTAAAAGCAGTACCGATAGTTGATGTAGAACTCACAATTGATCGACCTTTTATCTATCTCATCCGAGATACCGGCACTGGAACCATACTATTCATGGGACGAGTGTTAAATCCTGCAGAATAGTTATTGCCATAGTTCAGGCACTAAGGGCAGGGTGGCCGATTTTAGCCATGCTGCCCTTTTTTATAGTTTTATATCATGTGTACTTGACTTTGCAGAAAAATTAAGCTTTAATTTGGAGCAAAGGAATTACGTCTTTTGTAGCATTGTTAAAAATACTTGAGAAGGAGGTGTTGCTGCACAAGTGCTAACCGATAAATATTCCCAAATGTATATTTGGGAATGGGCTGGATGAGGCGGTATTTCTCCCGACGTGCGGGAAACGGAATGTAAACAAGGAGGTGACACCATGAGAATCTCAAGTAAACTGTGGATTATGCTTTTGGCGTTGTTATTATTGGCTATGCCACTGATGACCGCTTGTGATGATGATGAAACTACAGAGCCACCAACTGCACCTGTGGCGGAGCCCACCGCGCCTGTGGCGGAACCTACTGCACCTGTGGCGGAGCCCACCGCGCCTGTGGCGGAACCTACTGCACCTGTGACGGAGCCTACCGCGCCTGTGACGGAGCCGGTAGTCGAGGAATTAAAGATAAAAATAGGATCGCTGACAGACAAAACCGGCCAGGCAGCACAGGCTTTAATCAATGTTGATCAGGCACTCAAGGATAACATTGAATACTTCACAGAACAGGGCCTTTTCCCCGAGGGATTGACTGTTGAATTAATGGAGTACGACACTAGCTATAATCAAGCCAACTTCATACCGGGATACGAATATCTCAGAGAACAAGGCGCAGATATTATAGTCAGTTCAGTACCGGGTAGTGGGGAAGTGTTGAAATCGCGAGTTGACGAAGATGGGACAGTTTTCTTCATGTTAATGGCAACCCCGCCGTTGTACACTCCACCCGGATACATCTTTTCAGTGAATATTAACAGTGAAGCTATAATGTACACATTGCTGGATTGGGTTGAAGAAAACGATCCGAACTTTCCCACGGACAGACCGGCCAAGCTCGGTGGGCTGGGAGCAGCGGATCCCTACGTGACAGGATGGATCGAGGGTCTGAATAAGTATTGTGAGAATAACGCGAATTGGGAAATGGAGGACACATTTGTCGTCGATTGGACCACCATGACCTTCACGCCTGAGATCGATGCGCTGAAAGACTGCGATTACATCATTCCGCCTACAACAGGGTTTGCCATTCCGAATTTTATTACCGAATTCAGGCAAGCTGGCCACACAGCGACTTTCCTGGGTAGTGATGCAGCCATAGCTTACCTGGGAATGATAATAGATGGCGCAGGCTGGGATATCATGGATGGAATGTATTTCTGCCTCCCGTACACATGGTACACCGATGATGCTGAGGTTATTGATATCATTAACTACGTTTTTGAAAATTACCATTCTGAATCAGAGGTAGGGGGATTGATGTGGTCCGGCGGAGCCTACCGGGGTGGTTTTACTCAGTGGCGTGGTGTGATGCTTCTAATTCAGGAATTTCTCGAGGAAAATGGCCTTGCAGCATATAATACTGATGCCTTCTATGAGTACCTCCAGTCAGCCTCTATTGAAATAGATGGCAATGTATGGGATTACTCCGAGACTGATAGGCAAAGTTGGAATAGCATGGGGATGTTGCAGGCTGATGCAGCTACTGAGGGATTAGTGAGAGTAGATGATGGTTGGTTCCCCGTGGTTTTTGAACCTTAAGCACAGCTGAAGTTGTATTTGAAAAGACATTGAGATAATTTGCAGTCCCCTCGCATTTCACTGTAAATGCGAGGGGATTCTTTTTGAGGCTGTTTCAATAGTGAATAAAAAGGTCCGAGTTTTTCAAAAGAAGAACCCGGACCTTTTTTGTTATCCCAAAGTTTTCCCAGTTAGCCGATTCCCTGCCCCATATCTTCAAGGGTAATCCATCCCTCTTTCAAGGCACAAGATACAGCCTCTGTCCTGGACTTAACATTCATTTTGGTGTAAATGTTCATGAGGTGCCCCTTCACAGTACGAACCGTTATCCCTAATTCGGCACCGATATCTTTGTTGCTCATCCCTCGAGCAGCCAGTTGAAGTGCCTGGATTTCCCGGGGGGTCAACAGTTCAACTTCATCCACACTCGATGTGCGATGGGGGAATCCCTGCCCCTTCACCGAGGGGACATTCGATTTTGCCATTTCAACACCCCGGATGGCATGTACAAGTTCTTTACTGGCTTTGACTACCTGGTTGGAATAGAATTTCAGGGTTTCCTGCAGTTCAAGATTCACTTCTTCCTGCTTCTTTCTCTCGGTGATGTCGGTCACATAGATGACTGTAGCCGGTCTGCTCTGGTAGGTGGTACTGACAACTCCGATATCCACAGGAATCGTTTCGCCATCTATCCGGCTTAATTCCAATTCAAACCGGCTTGGCATCTCCTCTTCAGACTGTTGGTTTTCATCATCACTTCCCTGAACTTTTCTCATCTGGGGAGGGATGGTCTCCGGCACTGGCTGACCCTGCAGTTCCTCCCGAGAATATCCGACTATCCTGGCAAATTCCTCATTCACGAAAAGGTAAACATCCGTTTCTTCTTCTGTATCTTGAAGAACAGCCAGTCCTTCACCAGCCTTACTGGCAGTTTCCACCAGCGTACGATTCAATTCTTCTGCCTCTCTCAAAGCCTCCTCTGCCTGTTTGCGAGCCAGCGCATTTACAAAAGTCTCGCCTACAATTTTGAGTAGCCCGATATCTTCATCCGACCACAACTTTTCGTTCTTAATCGAATGGAATCCCAGAAATCCGAGTAGAATCCCTCCATGATGCATCGGCACAGTCAAACTGGATTTTACAGATTGCAGACCCAGCTTTTCCCGTTCCAGTATCGCGGAAGCCGGTAACTCATTAGAACTGGATACTTGAATATCCTCAAATCTCTTGAGTTTACCAACCCACCAAGAAGATGATTCCTCAGTCACTCCCTGAAGATCAACAATCTGCGAATCGATACCTTCCGCACACCATTCATACACTTTCTCTATCATCTTCCCACCATCAGACAACAGGCACACATGACTGCGGTCGACTCCGCTGAATTCTGCGATGGCCTGCAAAGCGTTAGTGATCCCATCATCAATCTCTTCCGGTGTATAGTTGATGAACTTTGTCGATATATTGGCAATGAGTTCCTCGAACAAGAGTCGATACTGAATTTCTTCCTGAGCACGCTTGCGCTCCGTGATATCCTTGGTTACCGCAATAAATCCCACCGACTCACCGAATTTATCTCTCAAAGGGGCTCCACTTATCTCGGCCTCATACTCGTTCCCGTCCTTGTCTTGCAATGTAATCTCCAGATTTTCACTATATCCCATGCTAAGAGCCCGGCTCATATTTTCCATGGCTTTGGGTTGACTTTTGGGTGTGATAAACTCAAACGCGCTCCTGCCGATGACTTCCTCTTTGGAGTCATAACCGTAGAGGCCCAGCATGACAGTATTCATATCTGTAATGCGGGATTCCAGATCGATAACAGCAATACCCTCCGCGATGGATTCCAGCATTACCCGCAGCTTCTCTTCCGATTCTCTAAGTGCCCGCTCCGTTTTTTGTCTGCCACTCATATCAAGCACAATTCCGGCAACTGCCGGTTTCCCCTGGTGCCATGTAGGCCAGGCCGAAACTTCGATGGGAATTCTGGTTCCATCGGCAGTCACCAGATCAGTGCGCAATCGATCTGATGTTGTATGCCCCACCAGCAAGCCCTCATAAATCTCTAATATCTCTTTGTGTACTTCCGAGGGGAATATGTGAGTAAAAGGTTTTCCTACCAGTTCATCCTCATCATATCCGAGTTTTGCTAACTCCGAACTGCCCAGGACCTGGATTTTTGCATCCTGAATTAGGAAATAGGCATCCTTCATCTCTCCCTGTAGGCGTTTGTATTTACTCTGCATTTGACCTCCTTTCCCAAGCTCGGCATAGGGGCCAAAAGTCCCATATAAACGGTACTTAAGGACGGGTATAGAATAGCATAAACAACGTTCGTAGTCAATATCAAGCCCTGCTAATTAGCTACGATTATGGTGTTTTCTGACTAAAATGCATACCGGACTTTGGGACCATATGCTTGACAAGGGTCGCGGCAGGTGGTATAGTTTTCCCAACAAATTCGGGAGTTTCCCCCCGAATTCCTCAGCTCAAAATGGAAATGTGGTGTCGAAGTGAGACCTCTGGGGTATCCAGATCTGATATTTGTTCTGAAATGTCAGACATTGTTAGGGGTTTTGCCTCTGTAGCTACCTGTTGCGTATAATCCGATGTGATTTCACTCAAAACAAAAGTGTGTCTGGTTGAATGGTCGATCAGATACTAACAAAGATTCCAATGTAAAGGGGTGTAACATAGATGGTAGAAAAAGCTGGATTTATTGGGATGGGAGATATCGGTTTGCCGATGGCAAAGCGGATAGTCGAAAAATATCCCACCACGATAGTTGGACATCGCAGACGTGAACCCATTGAGGAGATGAAGAGTCTGGGCGCTACCGAAGTCAAAACTGCTAGAGAGGTCGGCGAAGCTTCAGATGCTGTGGTTATCATGGTTCAGAACGATAACCAGGCAGAAGCGGTGATCTATGGTCCCGATGGTCTACTGGAGGGAATGAAGAAAGGCTCCGGCATCCTGATGATGGGTACTTTCCGTCCCAAGTTTTGCCAGCGGGTCTATGATGATGCTAAAGCCAAAGGTGTTGATGTGATCGATGCCCCGGTGGTTGGTGGCAGAATGGGAGCAGAAAAGGGGACGCTGGGTATCAGCGCTGGCGGTGATGAAGCTGCCATCGAGAAGTATCGTGAAATCCTTGAGACGATGGGGAAGATTACCTACTGCGGCGCGATTGGAACTGGCCAGGTTTTCAAGCTGGCCAATAATATGTGTGCTGTAGTCAATTCTCGCATGGCCTACGAGGCCGTTGCCTGGGGTATTCGTAGTGGTGCTAAGGAGGAAGACCTGGTTAAATATATGACGAATGGTTCAGGTAGTAGCTATATACTCCAGAACTGGGAATGGATGAATTCTATTGTATCCATGGACCCACCACCACCCACCTACTATGTTGGTGCAAAAGACCTGCATTATGCTCTGGAGATAGCCCTTGACATGTTACAGCCGTGTCCTATTACCGGCTTGGTTAAAGAGCTTCAGGTTTCCGGGCCACCAAAGTTGCCGAAGGTTGAGTAGGCAAGCAATCTAATACTTTTGGAGTGCGGGAGCCAAGCTCCCGCAAATAAAGGCGGCAGTTGGACTGCCGCACTCCAAATTAAAATCAAATAGCTTGAAGGAGGCTGTTATGGGAATATGCTACCAAGGGAAGACACTGAAAGAAACGGTCGATGAGAGAGAGCAGCTTTTTGCCAAAACGGGCCATGCGTATGGACTGGAGAAGCTTGATTTGGTAGAAGAGGACCCAGCCACCTTCATGAAGTTTCAGATGAGACTGGTGGCTGCCTGTATCAATGCCAGGGAAACGGCGAAATTGATTTCCGCCAATCCCATGTCGATGGTGCAGGGAGAGCTGCTGTTTATGCTGGCGAATCCGGAAGGAGATGTTATTTCCGCTTCCTATGGGTTGGCGGGTCATATTCAGTGTATGCCGTTCATTATAAAGAGTATCGCGGATCTGGGATTTGAAGAGGACCCCGAAATAAACGAGGGGGATATCTTCCATTGCAATGATCCGATGTATGGTCCACCTCATAATGCAGATAACTACACCTGGCTGCCGATTTATTACGACGAAGAACTCGTGGGTTGGACAGTGGGTTTGAACCATATCGTCGATGTTGGCGGGATTCAGCCGGGTGGTCTGGGCACCATCTCTACCAGCGTGTTCACTGATGGTTTCACCGTACCGCCTACCAAAACAGGGGCAAACTTCAAGCAGCATAAGTGGTGGGATCTCCACTGGAAGCGGCGAACACGAACCGAGATGTTCAACGTGCTGGATGATAAGATGCGTTCCGCCGGAATTGTGGTTCTCCATGACCGAATCAAGGAGATCATTGATGAGTTCGGAATTGACTATTACCGCAGGGGTTTAAGAGAGATCATTGAGCGTGAGAGAAGGGTCCTGGTGAATAGGATCAAGTCTCTGGCTGTGCCTGGGAAGTACAACTATCTGCACTTCGACTGGGTAGGCTATAAGGGCAATCTCGGCAGGCTCTGGCCGGCGTCCAATCGAAACTGGATGCTGCATAAACCCGCCGAACTGAATATTCGTACCGATGGCACTCTTCTTACCGATCTGGAGGGTCTTGCCAGCGAGGGCGAGTTCCATTGTAATGCCTATGAGCCTGCGGTGAGAATGCTTACGTCTCTTGGTATGTGGCCGATGTTCGCCTATACCGAGACCATAAACTCGTCTTTGCTGTACATGACAGACTGGAATATTCCCCCCGGTTCAATGTTCAATCCGCAAAATCCTTGGGCGGGCACAGTGATGGGCCTGGGGCTTGTTGCAGGGTACATATTCATTTTCACCAATACTCTTAGCTATGCCTATTTCGCCAGGGGCTATCTGGAAGAGACATTCCCTCAAGATGCTTCAGGAATTGGCTATGGAATATCCGGCGTTCTCGGAGACGGTTTACAGTGGGCAGGCGGGGATATGGGATTGCTGACATGCGTAGCCGAAGGCGCTACTCCATACCATGATGGTTTTCCGGCTGCGGTTTGTTCCCCTAATCCGGCCTCAGATATGGGCGAGTTGGAAGTCACTGAATTCCTGATGCCCACTCAAGTGAATATTGGACGTAAGCTGATTCAGGATTATTGCGGTCACGGCAAGTTCAGGGGAGGTCAGGGAATAGGTGTTTTGCAAATGGTGAACCAGCCCGGGCAATTTTTGCAAATCGCTACTTTTGGAGACACACATGGATTGGGCGCTTGCGCTACGGGTAGATCGGGTGGTTATCCCACATCAAACAATGTGGTGATGTATGTACATGGTACCAATATGAGGGCACTGCTGGCGGAAGGTAAACCCTATCCCACAGATTTTGTTGAGGTCCAGGAGTGGATCAAAGAAGGGACGTTGACGGCTGAGAGTGTTGAAATCTACAACGGCTCCACTCCTACTGTCCAGATGCAGGATGGTGACCTCTATGTTACATGTGCGGGTTCCCGTGGCGGTTGGGGAGATGTGCTGGAGAGGCGTTTTGATCTGATTGAAGAGGACCTGGAATATGGATGGATCTCGCCGGAATGCGCTAAAACGGTCTATGGTGCAGTGACCAATGGTAATGGGAAAATCGATACCAAGGCCAGTGATGCTTTGAGAGAGCAGATGCGCAATCGAAGGAAAGAACGCTCGGTAGATGCGAAGGAATGGTGGAAACAGGAAAGGCAGGTAGTACTGGACAAGAATTGGCATGAGGATGCCCGCAATATGTTTGCCGATGCTTCCAAGTACGAAAAATTCCGTAAACAGTTCCATGGCATGTGGCAAGTACCGGAGGACTACACTCTGTAGGAGGGAGAAAGATGGAAAGAGATGATCGTTTCAGCAAAGAAAATCTAAAACGTTTAGTGGAAGGCACGCTCCATTGGGAAGAAGTAAAGAAAGCCATACGTCTTTCCCCGAAAGACTCTGACCGTTTCTGGAAGTACCTGGAGGTCTTGCAGGAAAAGGTGCCGTGGGATGACAAGATTCTGCTCAGAATTTCTGACCACTTGTACATTGTTGCCAAGGATGGCGGCAGGATCACCAAGTGCGATTGCGGACACGAATTCGGTGACTACCGCGTCAACTGGAAACTGGGTTGCCAGGTTTATGTTCGCAAGACCAGTGAGGAGATCGGTGAAGTTGTCACCATACCTGAGGCCCGACACAACATCGAACTGGTAGAAATGAGGGAATTCTATTGCCCCGGATGTTATGCGTTACTGGGGGTGGAAGTCGTACCTCCAGGATATCCTCCGGTGTTCGAGATGATTCCTGATCTGGACAGCTTCTACCGTGAATGGATGGGCCAGCCCTTGCCGGATGAGAGCCCGGACTGGTTCCAGGATAAGACCCTGGACAAACCTGCCGAATGGGCAAAGGAGGGATAAGATGGCAGAAGATACTAAATATATCGTTGCAGAAGATGCCGGCGGTTCCATGACGGACTGCTTCCTGGTTGATACCGAAGGAAATTTCTCCACTGGCAAATTCATGACTAATCCAGAGGATGAAAGCATTTCCTATATGGGATCGCTGAAGGATGCTGCTGACCGCTGGGGAATGACCTCCGAACAGATCCACCAGAAGGCCATATCCTGCACCTATACCGGTACCTCAATGATCAACATCCTGGTAACCCAGGGAGGGGCCAATGTTGGCTTGCTGATTACCCGAGGTTTTGAACACCTGCCCATCATCGAAAGGGGCCTCACATGGATCGGGCAGACTTACGAAGATATCCTGCACCAGCAATTGCATGAGCACACTCCGTGGCTGGTCCAGCCGAAGAACATCAGGGGAGTGAGCGAGCGGATTGGCATAGGCAGCTACTATATGAATTCTCACTCGTTCCCCGGCACGGTGATTATCCCGATGGTTGAGGCGGAGGCATATCAGGGTATTCAGGAATTACTGGACAACGGAGTTGAGATTATTGCCTGCATGTGCCTTGGCTCGTATACCAATCCGATGCACGAGAATCGAATGAAGGAAATCGCCCTTGAGGTAATAGCTAAAAACGGAAAGGAAACTCCGGTAGTCACCTCAAGCGAAATGTGTGCGGTACCCAACGAAACTGAGCGGCTCAAAACCCTGCTGGTTCAGTGCTACATTCAGGAAACAGCTCGAAAGGCTCTGATCCATGTAGAGGATTCCGCCAAAGCTGAAGGGTACCAGCGTGAATTGATGACCCTGCTTGGTTACGGAGCAGCGGCAACGGTCCGCTATCCTAAACTGGCCGAAGCGGTAGCTTCGGGTCCGACAGGAGGATTGCTTGGCGGTAAGTTCCTGTCCGAATTCCTTAAGCAGCCGAATATGGTTTGCTGGGACCTCGGTTGCACCACCTGCGATATCGGACTCATTGCTGGCGGCCTGATGCCGGTAAACAAGTCGCCTGAATTCGCCGGTCACAAGGTCAGGATGCCTATGATTGCCATCGATTGCCTCGGCGCCGGTTGCTCTCATGTGGTTCATGCGGATGCCGCCAGTGGTCGAATTACCATCGGGCCGGAGAGCGTAAGGGCTGACCTGGGAACGATGTATACCTCCGACATAGTCACCATTGGTGATATCGACCTGACATTGGGATATGTTAATCCCGATTATTACCTTGGTGGAACCATTCAGATCGATACAGACCGGGCCAAATCCGAATTGAATAAACAGGTAGCCGAACCTCTGGGACAGGATATCTACGATGTATCCCTGAAGATACTGGATCTGCTGCATGCCAAGGTAGCGGATCATATGAACGGTATTCTACTCTCTAAAGGACTGAACCCGGCGGAGTTTACTCTTCTGGTTTATGGCGCCGCCGGCCCACTTCATTTGTGGGGGCTGGACCGGACAATCAACTTTGCCGAAGTAATTGTGGTCCCCTGGGCGGCGGTATTCTCATCATTCGGTGTGGCTGCGGCTGAATACTTCCACCGCTATGACCAGGCCGTAACCTTCTTCCTGACATCGGACATGCCTGATGAAATCAGACTCATGATGGGTGGAGGGCTGAGCCAGGCCTGGGCCGGACTGGAAGAACGCGGCTATCAGGAGTTGGAAGCAGAAGGCTTCTCCCGGGATCAGGTATCATTCAGACACGGTATATCATGTCGCTATATTGGCCAGCTTTCTAACTGGGAGGTACCGGTGGAAGTCGGCAGAGTGGAATCAATTGATGACCTCAACAAGATCATCGGCGCCTTCGAGACTAACTACACCAATATTTACCCTTCCGGAGCGCGTTTCCCTGAAGCAGGCTACCAGATCACCGAGATATATGTCGAGGCGGCGGTAGACAAACCAAAACCGATTATTCAGTCCTACCCGCTTCAGGGGAAGGAACCTCCGAAAGAAGCTTACAAAGGTGACAGAAAGGCATACCTCGATGGCGAGTGGATGACCTTCAAAACATATGAGCAGGACTTGCTGGAAGCCGGAAACCGAATCGATGGCCCGGCCATTATCGAGCACACACAGACAACCACGCTTATCCCGCCGCAGAACTATGTTGAAGTGGATGAGTACAAGTTCATGCACTATCGAAGGAAGTAGACAAGGAGCTAGTTAACAGAAAAAGGCCCATCTCATCAGTGAGTTGGGCCTTTTCATTTTCCGAATATGGCTGTTATTGTTTACAGTGGTTTTACTGGTACACAAATATCAACGATGTGTTTACCCTCCGGGTGTTCTTCGGGTTGGTTGAGGCAAAGTTCGTAACAGGGGCCATCAGCAGGTTGATAGCCGCTTTCGGGCAGCCATCCCCCAAAGATAGCATTCCAGGCATCTCCATATTGATCCACATTTATCTCGAAATGGGCTACAGCGTACCTGCCTCCGGGGACTGTCATCTTTCCGATCTCTCCTTCAACAGGCGTGTCCTCCGGTACGGTAATGCAGGCATCTACCCTGAGTTTTTCATCTTCGGTGATATCTGGATCGTCGTAATAAATGGAGAGTACTTTCATATCTGGCGATTGAAGAAGCCCTCTCGGACCCGCCCACGTCATCAGTTTTTCAAAGAGCCTTCCGAAGAGTTCCGCGTCTCCTGCATATGGACCGATATGTCTCACATATGCCACGTGTAGTTTCGGCATATCCTTGACTTCGACATTCGCTTGCAGTTGGGAATTACCTTTCATTCTTATCCTCCATTGTTGAGTGATTGTTTTACCTTGAATATACTCGGAGGAAACGTCGAAGTCTTTCCCAATGTTGCTGGGCGTTTGATCTTGTTTGCTATCCGTTTTGCGAATCTTGCGGTCTTGCAGATGGCCCCCGGACCGCCACTCACTCGCGCTCATGTGAAACGATTCCTTGAATGCTCTGGCGAATGTAGCCGAACTGGAGAATCCGCATTCGAAAGCGATCTCGGTGATCGATTTCTTGGGATTGTGGATGAGCTTGGACGCTGCTTTTTCCACTCGGAGTCTTTGTATGTAATGGTTCAGGGTCTCGCCAACGATAGCGCCAAATAGTCTGTGGAAGTGAAATCGGGAGAAACATGCGATTTCAGCAAGGGTTTCGAGCGAAAGGTCTTGACCCAGGTTAGTCTCGATGTAGTCGATAACGCGGTTGATACGGGCTCTATATTCCTCGCGGAGATATTTGCTGCGTGTATCATTCCCGGGTAGTTCAGCCACCTTATACCTCTTCTGAGCGTGATCGTTATGTGTGTTTCGCTCCTAATCCAAATGTAAAATCTCGGTCGATGGCTTTGCGAGGATATCGGCCCGAATCCCAGCTTCTTCAAAGAGTTGTATGAAGGTATCGTCTGCGTACTTGCGGAAGCTTACGAACCGTTTGATTCTGGCATTGGTGAGCATTTTGGCGCAGAGGATGCATGGTGTGTGGGTACAGTAAATCGTAGCCCCTTCAAGGCTTATGCCGTGCAATGAAGCCTGGATGATAACGTTTTGCTCTGCATGTATGGCTCGGCATATCTCATGGCGAGTGCCGGACGGGATTTCGTGTTCGTCTCTTAAGCATCCCAGTTCCAGACAGTCCTTGAGCCCCGCCGCAGCGCCGTTATAGCCTGTAGCCAGAATATGTTTGTCCCTAACGGCCACCGCGCCAACATGATGGCGCAGACAGGTTGAGCGCTCAGCTATTACTGAGGCGATCTTGAGGAAGTATTCGTCAATGTTGGGGCGTTCTATTTGAGTCATTTCCCGAGGGCGGCAATAAACTGCTCTGTCTCCTTTTGAAGTTCTTCCATCGAGATTTCCTCATTCACCAGGGTAAAATCAGCCACGGCAATCGGACCACCTTTATGGAGCTTCTCGATTTCGTTATAGTCGCGATTCGAGGACTCTTCTGGGCTGAGAGGTCTCACCTGTCTATGCGGGAGGCGTTGTTGTCTTGTTCTAGGTGAGGAATAGGCTGCTACTATGACAAGATCATCCCCGTATTTCTCTTTGAGTAATTTGTATTCTTCCCAGGAATACAAACCATCAACAATGACATTCGATCGTCTGAGGGAACTATCGATTTCCGGGAGGTTCAGTTTGGCGTAGGCAGCCATGCCATGTTCTGCCCTGAGTTGCTCGCGAATCTTACGCTCGTTTTCTTCATTCAGTGCTAGCCCGCGCTTTTCGATCTCTTTGTCAGTAATGTCTCCAAACCTTACACGTGCAAAACCCTTCTTTTCAAAAACCCGTGCGATCTCCGATTTGCCCGAGCCGTTCATTCCTACGATGGCCACAACTTTCATGATTGCGCTTATTATAGCAAACGAGGATAGTAAAAAGAAAACTCCCCGCAGCAATATGCGGGGAGCTCTTTCTATCAACATTGTATTAGCAAATTTCAAATAAGTTCTAATGTTACATACTGTTAATTGACTTGCTTTTCGGCATTAGGTCTTATTTATTTGGAATTTGACATTTGTAATTTGTAATTTGTAATTTGTAATTTGTAATTTGTAATTTTTCTAGCTGGGTTTAACTGTTTTCTTTAATGCATCCACGGCTTTGAAGGCGCCCTCGGCACAACCGGAAGTTCCCACATAACCGCGTGACTGGTTACCATCGCCCACGCACCAGAGATTCTTAATTGGCGTTTCACGTGGCATCTGGTAAGGAGCGGCCTGCCAGCTTCGACCGTAATTTAGATTATCGTCACAATTACGTGCCTCGATGCTGACCACTTTGGCCACATTATCGAAATTGGGATAGAGATCGTGCAGGTCAGCCATGCACTGCCTGATTTCCTCTTCAGGATCCATGGGAACTAAAGTGGATTTAGGCATTCCCACAAAGTGATAGAGAAAGGTGTCTTTTGGTGCCAGTTCCGGGCAAGAGTTCGTTAGCGGTACAGCACACATGATTCGGCGCATGCCGGAAACCAGTTCCATACCGTGCTCGCCGCCAGCCATGGCCAGTTTCTCGTTACTGGCTACGTGCATCATGACGGTTGGAATAGGACGAAGTTTGACACGCATGTCTCTGAGGTATTCTTCTGAATAGTCTACCTGATCGGCCAGTTGCGCAGTGAGGGTCGGGCCGCAGTTGCTGATGACCGCATTGCACTCTATCTCGACTTCCTCCCCGCCCTCTTTCTTGCAAACCACGCTGGTTGCCTGCTTGTTCTTGATGTTGATCTTGGTGACCGGGCTGCCTAGCCATATATCGCTCTTGCCATTTTTAACGTATCCTGCCAGCATTTCCATATTGTATTTGTTACCTTGCGGCGAAAGGCCGATATCGTTCATCCCTTTCATAGTAGCCATGAACTGGAAGTATTCGGAAGCCGGGATTTCATAGGAGTGGGCCACTACCCAGCCGACAGACAATGAATCGAACAGACCGTGCGCTACTGGGTCATCCGTATATTGCATTAACCATTCTTTGATGGTGAGGCCGCCAAGACCCTTCGGGTCCATGACCGCTTTGCCGAACATGCCGGAGAGCTTCTTGGAACCGACTTCCTTGACCAGTCCAGCTCCGATATTCTTAGCCTTACCGGAGGCTCCAGCTGCTCGATTGCAGATATCGAACAGAGCAGTCACCCGGTTTTCGAGCGGTACAGGGAACTCTTCACCCTCGACGTTGTAAAACACTTCTTGAGCATCGCGAAGTTCCATTTTCAGGCCGACTTCCTTGAATACCTTGGGAACCCAGCCGGAATAGTGGATCACGCATGCACCAGTCAAGCATTTGCACCCTTCAACCTCGAAGGTGGAGTATCGGCCTCCTACCTGTCCCAGGCTCTCCAGTACCAGAGTTTTGTAACCCTTTTTTACTGCCAGTGCAGCGGAAGATAGTCCACCCATTCCTGATCCTATCACTACCAGATCATACTTTTCTGCCATTTTTTTCTCCTTTAAATTTAGTATTGATGAATGGTGCTTGCCTTATAGCGGCAGCTCCTTTAAACGTTCGAGTACTTTAATCGTTTGTCTGACTTCTTCTTTGGTGAGGGAGCCTGCCCAGTCAACCTGCCAGTCATGGAAATTTCCCATACACTCTTTCCAGACGGTCGCACCCTTTTGGGTAGCACTGAGCAAAATGGCCCGACCATCATCCGGAGATGATGTGGATGTAACCAGACCTAGTGACTTCAATTTTTTAACGATCTTGGAGAGGCTTGACTTCTCGATTATCATTTCTCCAATCAGTTGTTTCTGGTTGATTGGCCCACTGTTTACAATCTCACTGAGCACAATGAATTGTTGCTGATTGAGTTCGTATGCCCCGGCAATCCGATCACCATTCCTGTATAGCGCACTGCCCATTCTGAGCAGGTCCTTCACAATATCCCAAGCGTTTTCGGTTGCCATATTTGGTTTCCTCGGCAACAGTATAGCCTAAATTAGTTGACGTGTCAACTAATAATTTGGGGGTATTTTGGTGAAGGGGAGGAGGGGGATACCTACAATCCAGGCATTTTCAGGCCACGCATTTTCCCGGAACTCATCTGTTTTATCATCTTCTTCATTTGCCGGAACTGGTTGAGGAGTTGGTTTACATCTTGAGGAGTGGTACCGCTACCTTTGGCGATACGCCGTCTGCGGCTACCGTCAATTAGATCCGGATTATGGCGTTCTTTGGGAGTCATGGAAAGAACGATGGCCTCGATTTTCTTCAGTTGGTTATCGTCCACAGAAGCGTTTGCAGGGAGTTGTTTGGTAAGCTTAGACATACCGGGGATCATATCCATGATTTGGGAAATGGACCCCATTTTTTTCAACTGCTGCAGCTGATCGAGAAAATCTTCAAGATCGAATTGAGCCTTGCGGACCTTCTTTTCAAGCTCTAGAGCTTTCGTTTCATCATATTGTTCCTGAGCTTTTTCGATAAGGCTCAACATATCGCCCATGCCCAGGATTCGTGAAGCCATACGATCAGGATAGAACGGTTCCAGGGCATCGGACTTCTCCCCAACACCGACGAACTTGATGGGTACGCCAGTGACGGAAGTGAGCGAGAGTGCTGCACCACCGCGAGCGTCTCCATCCATTTTAGTAAGAATGACCCCGGTAAGACCGACTTTGGTGTTGAATTCATCGGCAATTTTGACGGCTTCCTGACCAGTCATGGCATCGGCAATGAGCAATACTTCAGTGGGATTGATAGCCTTCTTGACCACTTCCAGCTCGTCCATGAGTTCTTCATCGACGTGAAGTCGTCCTGCGGTATCAAGTATGACAGTGGTGGCATCGATTTCCTTGGCCCGCTTCATGGCCTGTTTGCAGATGTCATCAACTTTCTTGGTGGATTCGTCGCTGTAGACCGGAATATCAAGTTGCTTGCCCAGGGTTACTAACTGAGCAACAGCGGCGGGACGATAAGGGTCAGCAGCTACCAGAAGTGGCTTCTGCCCGCTTCGTCTAAGGTTCAAGGCTAGCTTGGATGAAGTAGTGGTTTTACCTGCACCCTGCAATCCAACTAACAGTATCACAGTTGGGGGACTATCTGCTTTAGCAAGTTTCTGCTGCCCACCGCCAAGCATGGCGATGAGTTCATCGTTGACGATTTTGATGATTTGCTGTCCCGGGGTGAGACTTTCCAGAACCTCCTTGCCGACCGCACGCTCGCGCACTTTGGCTATAAAGCTCTTGGCTACCTTGAAGTTGACATCGGCTTCCAGTAGCGCGACACGGACTTCCCGTAACGCTGCGTCAACGTCCTTTTCGGATAGCTTTCCCTTGCCGCTGAGCTTGTCGAATATCGCCGTTAGCTTGTCGGTTAGAGATTCAAACATATTTCTACCTCAGAGTTATTCTAGCTGAGCTTGGGGGACCAATCAAGTCTTGGCGAGTTTCGAATGCGGTGATACAATGATTTTGAATGAGTACAGTATATCTTGGACTCGGGTCGAATTTAGGTGATCGAGAAGCCAACCTTGTAAAAGCACTTGGTTTGCTGACTCAGCAGGTGACTATCGGACAGGTTTCGTCGATCTATGAAACTGAACCGGTAGGTTATCTGGAGCAACCTTGGTTTCTGAATCTAGTTTGTGTTGGTGAGACCAAAATGGATCCATTTGGACTGCTTGCATTTGCCAAAGAAATTGAGTCGGAGTTGGGACGTGTTTCCAGTTTTCCCAATGCGCCCCGGCCAATCGATATTGATCTGCTCTTATATAATGATCAAAAGATTGATACTGAGGATTTGACCATTCCTCATCCGCGCATGGCCCAAAGGCGTTTTGTGCTTGCCCCGATGGTTGAAATTGCTGCATCAGTTATTCATCCGGTCGACAGAAAAACAATGAAAGAACTGCTAACGGAGCGAGATGATTCAACACAAGTAAGGAAGTGGGGAAATGTATAGAGTATCGGTTCGGCAGCACTTTGATGCTGCTCATTACCTAAACAACTATCAGGGCAAATGTGAGCAACTGCATGGGCATCGGTTTGAGGTGGTAGTTGCGCTGGAAACGCAGGAGCTTGATGATGTCGGCTTGGCCTTCGATTTCTCCGTGCTCAAGGGGCAGTTGAAAGAGATATTAGAGCGATTCGATCATGTTTGCTTGAATGATATCTCCCCGTTTGATCAGATCAATCCATCTTCGGAGAACATTGCCGCGACTGTTTATCAAGAACTCCTCCCCCGGTTCGAAGGGGGACCGGTCTCAATATATTGTATTGAAGTCTGGGAATCGCCCGAGTCCTGTGCTACTTATATCCCCTAATCGAAGCAATCCATTGTTCTGAAAATAGACCCTTTGGAGTGCGGGAGCCGTGCTCCCGCAGCCCTGCTCACCTGTTGTTCAGGCATTTGCGATCTCTGCGGTGCGTAGTTTTCATGCGGGAATTCAGGATTGATTGCGGAGGTCTGGAGGAAGAAGATTCGGGATAGCGTCCTTGATTTGGTAAATCTCTGAACATTTGGCACAAGAAAGCGAGCCTGTGACTACTTCCTTCTCGTCTTCTTCCTCAATAGTTAGTTCAAGTTCACCTTTGCACATTGGACAAGCGAGTATATCCATTAGGTCCTTTTTCATTGAGCCCCCTTTGTTTCCTCAACAACTATAATATGGAAGGCAGTGCATTGGCAAGAGAGGTCCATGCTGTTTTTGTTAAGACGTTGCCAGGAATAGTGTTCTCTCCTCCTTGACCAGGAGGTCATTTGACTGTCTCTCAGCAGCCGGGTTCGCCAGCGTGCCCACAGCAATTCTGCCGTCTTTTGAATTTAGTAAAATTATTGCGAATTAACAAGTATAGCTTCTTACGTAGAGGCATTGGAGAGGACACGTTGGTGAAGAAAGCTCTCATACCTGGCATTGTTACCAAATCTCCTAACGGAATAGGAATATACTAGAGATTCTCAGAATTCCTGTCAAGAGGGCAAATCATAGACTTGTCCGGATTGAGTGAACAGGAGTTGAATTGAAATCCTTTCTCTATCCAAATTTAAAATCTGTGAGAGGGCTTTTCTGTAAAGCAGCATTTGAGGTCGGTAACGTTCTGCGATGTGTTTCAAACTGGAATCGTCTTCAGCTTCATCACTCTTGAAATCGAGAATTGTTGCGCTTAGTGCATTACCATTCGCGTCCCTTTCAATCATCACGCGATCGAAAGCACCTGTCACCCATTGACCATCCATCACAATCTCAAAACGCTTCTCGCGCCACAATTCGATATTTCCAGTTGGGCGTGACAGGACTTGCCGAACATCTTCAAAGGTCAGTGTCTGGCGGAACTGTTGGGTCACTCTCTGTTTGAAATCCTCTTCGGCCAATGATCTTTGCTGCCAGTCCTGAATCGACTCCTCGATCTCTGTCTGATCAATCCATGTGACTTTCTGGAAAAGTTGGTGAATGGCCGTGCCAAATTCAAGACTTTCGTAGTATGTATTTGAAAACAACTCGCTGGCTTTCTGTTCGCGCTGTACCTCTTCTGATGGGGATATTCGAGCAAGCCGCGATCGGCGCGATGGTTGTTTGTTGAAGCTCTTTGACAATTCCAACATTTCGAGGTCTTTGATGGCACGTTCCTTCGAAGGTCCCTGCATGTACCAATTGCGTTCTCCGGTTTCGTAAAGGCAGGTAAATTCTTGCCCGTCGATGGTGATAGGTGGGCCTTCCTTGGGTTTCGATTCCCCGCACAATTGCATCTTGAGAAAACTGCCTGAAGTCAATGTTTTGGCGGTTTTGCCGGGAAAACTGGTGATCATATAGAGACCTTGTTTGGCACGAGTCAGGGCCACATAAAGTACACAGAGGGCATCGAAACAGGCAGTTTCATCTTCCACCAACATTTGTGATGCGAGAGTCGGATCATTCTGCGCGATGAGTCTGCGCGGCATTTTCAAAGCCCAGAGAGGATGGTTGGTAGTTGAGTCGCGTGCGGTTATGAAACCGGGATCACCGGAATGGATCATGCTTCTGGCTTGCAGGTCCGGCAGGATAACAATATCGAATCCCAGGCCTTTGGATTGATGGATGGTCATAACCCGTACAGTATCGTCTGTGGCCAACTCGTGAATCTGGTAGTTATCAATGAAATGCAGGAAAGAATCGCAATCATGGCTATCATTGGTATCGAACTCAGCGGCAGCATTGACTAGATTCTCGAGTCTCATCCGGCCGAAGTCATCAAGCGCATGCACTGCGTCAAGCCGGGCTCCCCATGTGCGCACTAGTGCTTTGAATCCATCTGTCTGTATTTCTCGTAATAGCTCCAGAGAGAGACTGTTTCGATTCAATCTTTTCCTGTTGATGTATTCCCAAAGTGGACTCATCTCCAGGTGCCGCCACGCGAAGGTATCCCCCGGATGTGCAGCGAATTTCACCAATGAGAGGAGTAAGGAAACCACCGGGTTATCCTTGATAGAAGCTCTTCCTTCATGGACGATCTTCATATCAGGACACTCTCGACGCAACAGGTTGACAATTCGCTTACCGTTTTCATTACTCCGCATCAGGATTGCTACTGAGAAACCTCGGCTTATCGGATCGATTTCCTTTAACAGATGCGCTACTACTTGGTAACGATCATCATCAGTCGGTTTGACTTCGCCACTGTTACACACTGGTTCCAAGAGCGCGGCATAGCCATGTTGGGGTACAAAGCCCTCTTGACATTGATGCTCTTGCCAGACTTGTTTCCATTCGGCAATTGTGCCTGAAGGTAGGTCAGATGGTGGATCTGTAAAGACGTTGTTGACGGTATCGATGATTGGCTGAGAAGAGCGGAAGGACGTATTCATTGGGCGTTGTTCGATCTGGTCACCATATTGTTGCAACACCTTGTTGAACAACCGAGCATTACCACCCCGCCATCCGTAGATGGCCTGCTTCACATCACCAACGTAAAAGAAGCTGCGCTGTCCGCTAATATCCTGAAGGATCTCATCGGCGAGGTTACTGAGCACCTCCCATTGCAGGTCGCTGGTGTCTTGAAATTCGTCGAGCAGCCAGTGATCGAGCTTACAATCAAGTCGATAGTCTATGTAGAGTCGCGAATCTTCATCGATTAGTCGACTGATGAGTGATCCGTCACTATCATGGTTGGCCGGAGTGAGCAAGTACTGAGCATCAGAGAAAGTGAGCTTTCCGCGACGGCGAACCATATCTTCGTAGAACTGTTCATATTGATCGAGGACCCGGTAAATACCCCGGGTTTTCTGCAGGGCAGCACTGAGTTCAGTTTTCATAACATGGATCAGGAGTCCCAGGGATAGATTACTTTCCTCAGGAGATAGTTCACAGTTCGCTCTATCGATCTTTATCGTGGCACTTCCCTGATGTAGAGCTTCCACTTCATCAAGCAGCTTCTTGGAGAGATACTCGATATCTCCTGTCCAGAGCGAATTAGTGCCAAATGTTCGGATAGCATCCAGGAAGGTGTGCCAGCGGTTCATCATGTTTTCAGGTAATTCGTCTTGAGTCAGGAGGGCTTGCAGTCTGTCTGCGATGGGACTTACATCCCCAACGTCTGCAAGCCAGGATGACCCGATTGGCCAGATGTATTCCCGAGTGCCCCAGACATCTTGGGCTGGCAGGATCTGGTAGTAGTTCCGGTACTCGCTGATAAATGTATCGAGGCTTCGCTCCAGACTCTTTTCTTCCTGTCCATAGGTTGCCTGCTTAAAGGCTTCCAGAAATTCGCGTTGTGCTGAACGGTCTACATATCGGTTGTTGAAGATGCGTGCCAGCACCTCTTGACGAGCGGTCTTGGCTTGAGCTCCGTCGCTATCCATCACCTGGAATGACGACGATATCCCAAGTTCCATGGGAAAGGTCCGGATCACCCCGATGGTGAAGCTGTCCAGTGTTCCAACATGCAAGCGATGCAAGCTATCCAGAAGGGATCGAAGAAGGTGAAGAAAGTCAACTTGATTTAACTGAGGTTTTCCGATTATCTCTGCCGTTTTCTGTGCTTGATGTGGAGAACTCGCAGCTACGCGCAGATATTTGACGATTGAATCGAAAATCTCGCCTGCCGCCTTTCGGGAAAACGTTAGGGCGATGATCCGATCCGGACCCACACCACTGGCCATAAGCCGGATATATCGATGGGCGAGCTGGAACGTCTTGCCCGATCCAGCAGAGGCCGATATTGCCTGATGACCGATTTTTTCTATTGTCATTTTGTCGTTCACAGATAGGGACACAACATGTTGTGTCCCTATCTGTGAACGACAAAATGACAATAGAAAAAATCGGTCATCAGGCAAT
>JABMQN010000205.1 GCA_013203045.1 Chloroflexota bacterium | reverse complement strand
CTGTACCCAATACTACAACGACAATCTGAACGTACCCGCCCTTTTTTTATGCAAAGGGGGCGGGGGTTGTTTATAAAACTATTAACAGTCGGTAAAAATACTGACCAATAACTAAATATGGTTCAATCATTCTCACTTATTTTTTCTAACAAACCAAATTGCACATTATCCGCTACCTTTTGCCTGAAATTCATTCCATTTAATACTAATTGACAATAAAGATGCATTTGTTATAGTGGGGAAACACAAAAGTTGGAGATAATCCACACAGTGAGTAGTTTTTCTGATCGAAGGTCAAAATATGAAGCGTAAACCAAAACCAAAAGCTCCAACAACATCTGAGTTGTGGGAAACAATTATCACTACGTTGAAACAGGGTGAATATGAAGTTGTAATATCAATAATCAATGATCTGCTAGAAATTACTCCTGAAGATTTTGACTGCTATACGATGCTCGGTCATTGTCAGTCAATGCTTGATCTCAAGGATGAAGCCAAAGTCAGCTACGCCAAAGCGGAGGAGATGATATCCGGTGTTTCAAATGATAAATGTCCAGACATTACTTACACTGCTGAAGAGATGGCAGCGCAAGTGTTTACGTTGGAAGTCAAGCTGCTATACACAAAGTATTTTGAAGCTGAAAAATATGAAGATGCTATTGGCGTTATCGATAAATACTTGGAGGTATTTCCAGATTCAGCACGGTCATATGTTAGGCGTGGTCATTGTCATCAATTGATGAAAAACTATTTAAGAGCACTGAATGATTATCGGGAAGCGCTGGAACTAGGTAGAGAATTACCAGATGAGCAGCGGAACGGAGTGGAAGCTCACATCGAAGCCGTGGCAGGTCCGGTTGATGTTATTTACAAACAGTTGTCTATGTATACAACGGAAGATGTTCATATGCCAACCTCTGACATCAAAAAACTCAAGGATTATCTTGCTTATCAGGAATTTTGTGATGGTACTGACAAGCTTTTCGACACAATTTTAGGTTCAACCAGTCCGGAATTTGCTGAATACAGAGCTGCGGTGAGAACAGTCATCGAAAAAGGAAAATTTGACGCCTTCGCACTCGGTTATGATCCCAAAGAAGATGATTATTTTCATTTCACCATGGATGAGCTGCTAAAGCGTTTGCGTAAGCATCCTGATCGTGGTTTTACCTTCACAGGTACTGCATTCAATCCAAATACTGGAGAACCAATGTTTTGGGAACTTGAGTTGGGGAAAAGACTTGCCAAGCGGGGAGAACCTGTCTCAGAAAGCAGGAGAAAGGAACGCGAACGCAAGCGTAGGTACTATAAGAGACACAAGGAAAGGTTGCGAGAGAAGCAACGTGTGTATGATAGAAACCATAGGCTACAGAATCGCTTCAAGCACCGAAATTACTACCAATTAAAAAACTACGGGATGAGCCGATCATACAACCGACTATTCCACAAAGGTACGGATACTATTGCTTTCGCTGAGTCACATGGACGAGAAACGGAAAGTGATGACGAAGCTACGTCGCAATGAAGTGAGTCCCATATAAATTCCACATACTACTCCCCTCGAATTCTTCGAATGATCCCACTTTCAAGATTAGACTTTCCTAATCTGTTCACCATCGTTTCAACCTCTGATTCGAACTAATCATACGTGATAATCCACTAACTACTTTTTCATTTCTAGTCCACCTTCCAAAAAACCTAGCTAATTTTCATGACAGAAAGGGATGAAATAATTAGCCAGAAACGTCCCAAGTTGAATTGGTTATTTATTTCTTTAAACGTAGGACAATAAACTCGAATCGATTCAAAGTCTTATTAAAGGAGGCAAACAAATGACTTAAGTATTATTTTTCGAAAAGCAGAATAGAGCTGTTCGTAATAGCAGCTAATAATAAAAATTTTAGAAAGGAGGGAATCTATGACTACATTACGAGTAGACAAATGGACATTCACACCCAGAACCAAGAAGCAAACCCGTTTTAAAGTCGATTTCAATATGAGATGGAACGGTGAGCATGTATCGGTAAAAGGTGTCCACGTTAATAAATCCGCAGATAAGTGGGTTGTTGACGCTAACAAGTGCACTATTGACGGAGACATCTATATAGATGATGGGCGTGGAATCCAATTACCAGCTGAATTGAAGGATACCATACTAAAAGAGTTCCTTCGATGGCTCAAAACTGATGCAAAGTGATTAGCAAATGACCCTAAGTTGGGCTAGCACAGTTGATTGGGTCTACCTTGTCACTGTGCTAGCTCAAACAAAAACATTTTTAGGAGGAAAAACCATATGCCATATTTAACAGAAACTGGAATAGAAATAGAGCCTATAGGTAATGATAGCTGGCAAGTGAGTTGCACGGTGATCATCGATGAGGATGATTTCGAATATTTCGATGATATATACGTCGAACGTACAAACAATCGATTCCATGTCGACACCAGCCATCATCGATGGAATGGGAAAAGATATTTCCCGACAACTCATGGTCAAAAGGAACCGTTTATGGATGTTCTGGAAGAAGAAATCCAGAATGAGTTCCAGAAGCAATCTGATGCTGGTCTGATTTAGTCAGTATAAGACTAGCTAACAGTGAGGTTGATCGGGCTTCGGATGTTCGATACTGAAGCTCGATCAGCCAAACAAAGGAACAAAGAAAAGAGGAGATTACTCATGAGTAGATTTAAGAATGCAATTAGAGATGTATTCGTTACTTATGACGTAGACCTGTTCAAGTATCCCAATGTTAGGAGAAAGGTAAGGAAGCTGTACCCAAAACCAACTGATGAGATGCTGATGCTGGTGGTTAATTTCCGGTATCACAAAAGGTTAGCTGTGAGTTTAAATAAAAACAGCTTTACTGGCAATGGAGTCAGTTATCCAAAAGTGAAACAAACAGTAAAAACCTTAATAAAAGATGGATACATAGTTACATACAAACCCCGTTGGAATGATCCCAATGGAAAAGGGACCACCACTACCTACGAGCGGACCGCTCTCTTTGAGAGTACCTTTGCATTCAAGAAATTACCTAGAAGTATCTATGTAACTGCCTCTGCCTTAACTAAAGGTAATAAGAGTAGCAGTAGTAGTACTAAGAGGAGCCTAGCCAGCCAGAAGAGAGCTCTTAGTAATACCAATTTAGCTTCAATTTCGGCATTAAGCACATATTTTTCGCTAGTTTCTAAGGTCAAATTGTCACTCTCAAATGGCGGACAGGTGTTTCAGGATGTGGATTTGGAGAGAAGGCAAGGTGCTCGATTGTATCAAATGGGTATGCATGGTTATCAATCCATACGCAAGGAAGATAGAGCTTTTCTCTTGATAGATGGTGTGACAACTGTGGAATTGGATTACATGAATCTACATCCATGCATGCTGCTGAATAAAGTTGGAGTGAAGTCACCTAAGACAGATATGTACTCTCGTGTTTTGAAGGAGCTTGGAATACGCAAAACGAAAGCGCGCAGGAGTGCAATGAAACATATCTTCTTGATAGTGACCAATATCGATACAGTCCAAGGGTTTTATGGATATCTAGGTAGAGATTCTAAGGAATACAGGAATCATTTAAAAGGTCATACCAGACCAAAGGATATCTATAACGCAATACTGAAGTTGTATCCGAAGCTGAAACCATATGTTTGTACTGGAAAACACAGTTTTGGTTTACAGGTTGAAGACAGTGACATCATGATAGATGTCTTGGAAACACTGGCAAAGATGGGGATTGTTGGGTTACCACTTCATGATTCGGTTATTTGTCAGGAACAACATGAATCAGTGGTCGAGCAAGTGATGAAGGATGTCTATAAGCAACATATGAAATTCGATATTGAGGTGAAATAGTCTTAATACTTATAAAGGATGAAGAACATGGAAAAATTACTAATAAAACCAATGGAAGCTGCCAAGATGCTGTCGATTGGAAAAACCAAAATGTACGAACTAATTAAAACTGGAGAAATTCCTTCAAAGCGTATTGGAAGTAGTATAAGGATACGAGTGAAAGACCTAGAGGAATGGATCGAGAAGGAGCAAGTTACACTCTAGGTTTTCATTTAACGTGGCTTGCTTTGATGCCAGAATTCTGATAGGCTGGCGCCATCGTTTTTAAGTGATATTTGACATGAATGGGAGTATAGAGAATCGAGGAAAGAACTCATGGAGACTCATGATCGAGTTAGGTCGTGATGCTAATGGTAAGCGTATGCGTAAATCGGTTACTGTGAAAGGGAATAAGTCAGATGCGCAAAGGAAACTTCGTGAGTTACTGACCAACTTGGACAAAGGTATTCCCATTGATGAGTCTAAGAAAACCGTGGGAGAGTTTCTTGACCAATGGCTAGATACTTATGCGAAAACTAACACGTCTCCGAAAACATATTATGATTATTCTGGAATGATTAGACGTTACCTGAAACCAGTAATTGGACACATTCCATTGAAGAAGTTAAATCCCCAAATGGTTCAGCAACTTCATGCTAGCATGTACGAAAAGGGATTGTCAGCTCGGACTGTCCAATATGCTCATAAAATTCTAAAACACTCCCTTAAACATGCTGTAAGATGGGAAATGTTAGCTAGAAATGTTTGCGACCTAGTCGATTCTCCCAAAGGTAAAAGCAAAGAAATGCTAGCACTTGACATAAATGATGTCCAAAAACTTTTAAATGCTACGTCTGGTTCTACCTATGGACATATTTTCCATTTGGCTGTTTACACTGGACTCCGCCGAGGGGAACTGCTAGCACTTCGCTGGTGCGACGTTGATTTGAAGAGCAAAAACCTCTCAATAAATCAATCTCTATGCACTGTGAGGGGAAATGGTGTTATTACAAGCAACCCAAAAACATCGAGTTCCAGACGCCAAGTGAGCTTACCACCGAGTGCAGCTGGTCTTCTCAAAAGTATAAAAGCTACTCGCATGGAGCAATATGAAGCTATTGAACTTGAATGGGATGAGTCAGCGTATATTTTCCTAAGACCTGATGGGAGTCCAATGAGACCCGACACTGTTACTCATGCTTTCATAAGAATAGCAAGGGAATTGGGATTTGCGGACGTTCGCTTTCATGACCTTAGACATACTCATGCTACTCTTATGCTTAAGCAAGGCGTTCACCCCAAAATTGTTAGTGAAAGATTAGGGCATGCAAGCGTAAATATTACAATGGATACTTATAGTCATGTACTGCCAGGAATGCAGGAAGAAGCAGCGGTTGTTTTTGAGAAGTCACTGGGAAACATCATTCCCGAAGCTAAGGCAAACCTCTTTTAAAAAGTATGTCACCAAAATGTCACCAATAATGGACTTTATTATGGCAAATCATGTATAATTCGTAGCTGAGTCCCTGTAGCTCAACGGATAGAGCGACTGCCTTCTAAGCAGTAGGTTCCGAGTTCGAGTCTCGGCAGGGACGCCAATTTAGCTTCAGGTTATAGCTAAGGGGCGCCCGCCCAGAGCGCCCCTTTTTAGGGCCAAAAGGGCCGTTGAACCCACTGCCTAAATCAAGAACCCCCTGCCTCGTGCGCCATACTTGTCCCGGGGACAATTATCAACTTGCCAGGCAAGCCTTACCATAAAGCAGTAGGCTTGGAATGGAGGAGGTACACGATGAAAAAGGCAGATTGGCAGCTCGGTGAACTGGCCCGGATATACGAAACCTATAACTGGAGCGAGGGAAAATCACCCCGAACCGTAGAGTGGTACAACGACACATTGTTAATATTCGAAACCTGGCTGGTCAATGACGGCCGGCCCACCTCCCTGGAAAGCTTCAATGAAGAGGTAATCCGGGCCTTTATCCTGTATACCCGCAACCGTCGGTACCGCGGTCATCCCCTCAAACCGAGCACGGTAGCCAATCGGGTACGGGCCCTGCGGGCCTTCTTTTCCTGGCTGGAACGGGAAGGATATGTCGACCGGCACCTGATGGCCAGTATCAAGCAGCCCAAGGTTCCCACCATCGCCATTGAACCCCTCAGCGACGAGGAGATAGACCGCCTCTTTGCCGTCTTCGACCTGAATATCGCGCTGGATGTCCGGGATGCCGCGCTGCTATCGTTGTTTCTCGATGCCGGTCCCCGGCTGACCGAGGGGGCGGATATCAAGGAGTGCGATGTTCATCTGGATCAGCGCTATGTCAAATTTTATGGCAAAGGCGGGAAGGAACGACTGGTACCCATCGGAGCGGATTGCCAGCGTATCCTCTTGCGTTACTCCCAAAAGTACCGCCCGGAACCGGCCTATCCCCGAATCGATAATTTCTTCCTCACACTGGATGGCTATCCCATTAAGAATACCGGTGTCAGCTCGGTAATGGACCGTATAGCCCGGAAATCGGGTGTAAGACGGCTTCATGCTCACCTACTGCGTCATACCTATGCCACCCGGTTTTTATTGGCCCGCGGCGATATTTTTCTCCTGAAGCAATACCTGGGGCATTCCACGCTGGTCATGGTTGAGTACTACCGGCATATTGCCGGGGTACAGGCAGCCATCCTGGGACAGGACCTGTCACCCCTGGACAGGCTGGGGCTGAAGCAACTGCGACGCCGTGGCAACAGGGGTCGAAAAGGGAACCAGGTATCCCAATACAAGGAAAAACAGGGTAACTATGGTCGGAGGGGATCGCTGTAATGATACTAATAGAATCAACTTAGATCCAGGCGGTTGCGCCACTGCAGCGGTGCCAGATCGGCTGACAGCAGGAGCTGGTCGATATCAGCCAGGGATATGGTTTCGTTTCCGGATACCAGGGCCATGGAAATGGCTAAAACCACATTCCGACTCGGGTGGGTCTTCTCACCATGTTCCAGTCGTGAAAGATAGGCCTCATTAATACCGGAAAACTGCGCGATCTGATAGGCGGACTTGCCGACCTTTTTTCGTAAACGCAGCAGTGTTCTGGAAAATTCCGATTCTACTGATTGATTAGCCACTGGTTCCTCAATTGCCGATAGGCTCCCGGGTCGTTATCGACCATCTCACTATTCGACCAGGGTAAACACTGGCACATTGCACCGACTGATTCCGTGTGCTACCCTCAACCTTGATGGTATCAGACTGAGGAGACCGGTCGGTTCCCAATAAGCCGGGCTTAACAGGGAGGATGGAGTTGACGAAGCTATCACCCGAAGAACGCTGGAAAAAAGAGGTGATGGAGCGCTATAAAGCGTTCATGTTGTCTGAGGACCTGGAAAGGCTTCGGTCAGAGGGGTTGGCGATCCTGGGGCGAACGCAGCCCATCAGTTCCGAGGAGTGGGGACAGATTTCCAGAGAAGGCATGGCCATCGCTTCATATCGAGACTGGTATGAAGAATGCCGTTTAGTTGGTGAACGCTTTGGACTGGCTCAGTGGACCGTGCAACTAGCGTGTCTCCTTGAAGGATTTGACCCAGAGGACTACCCGATGGTATTGGAGGCCGACTGGCCGACGATGCGAGTGGTTACGCGGAGTACCAATTCAGTTTTTCTTCAGCACATCGCTTGGCACGCACAGAAGCTGGGACTCTATGCAGTACAACGTGATGGATCGCTTGAAAGTGCGCTACTGAATCTGGGTCCGGAACCTTCGAATCCACTTGAGTCCGCCGACAGACCGCCAAGCCGCAATGCGTTCTCAATACGTGTGGAGACGCCTACTGATTACCCTTCGGAAGCAGCTGCCCAATTGAATAGAAAAGCTGCAAAGTTGGGGAAAGAACTGCGAAAACGATTGGGCTACAAAGTGCGCGAGCGTTTGCGGTCTTCGCCGCTGGTGGAAAAGGCAGCAGAATTGAATGTGGAAGAAACTCCGCTTGGTCGAGGCGGAACCTATGATATCATTGACGAAATGTATCCCGGTGAAGACATGAAAAAAGACAAGGCTCGGCGAAAAACGACGGGTTCTCAAAGACACCGGGTGAGAAAACGGCTAATCGAGAGGTATGAGGAGTAATACTTATTTTACTTATAACCGATTGGTCGACTTGAGGGATTCTGGGGGTATTTGAAGAGGATGCTTGCAGCCAAAGGTGGGATCAGAAGGGAACGGCTACCCCTCTATATTGCTGAGTATGCTTGGCGGTATAATCATAGAAGCTTAGAAGCTAAAGACCAAATTAAGTCTATTTTACATTTACTTGAAAACAAATATGAATATGGTGGCTAAACTAGGACATTACCCTTAAATTATGCAACATTTAAAATAATACAGATTGTATAGTTTCACAATGTCAATTAGTTACTATACAAACATAAGAAAAAGCTGAAATGTATAGTAATATATTGGGCTGAAAATAGTAGTTTTTAGAAAACCTAGAAAAGAGGAAGACTTGACCAGAGGGAGAAGGATTGAATAACCACTATTTATTTATGATAACTGTAATTTCTTAACCTCTGTCTTGAGCCTTTCACCAAGCATATCCTCAGCAATATCCAGGTCATAGCGAGCCTGCAAGTTCAACCATATATCAGGTGTTGTGCCAAAATATTTTCCTAAACGTAAAGCTGTGTCGGCTGAGATACCCCTCTTCTCATTCACGATATCATTAATTCTGGGGGGCGGCACACCGATATCCTTGGCAATACGATAAGAGGTTAAACCCATTGGTATCAAAAACTCCTCACGAAGTATCTCTCCGGGGTGAATCGGGTTCATCTTCTTGACCATTTATCCTCCTCTTCTAGCAGTAAAAACTAATGGTAGTCAGTTATTTCGACATTAAAAACATTCCCATTATCCCACCTAAAACAGATGCGCCACTGATCATTAATACGGATGCTGTGCTGCCCTTTCCTATCACCCTTCAATTTCTCCAGTCTGTTTGACGGGGGAACATTAAGTTCTTTTAATACTCTTGCTCCATGTATCCATAGAAGTTTTCTTAGGGCTACTCTCTGGATATCTGATGGCAGTTTCCTTGATATTTCTCGGTTGAATATCTTTTCGGTTTCCTTATCGTTGAAGGACTGTATCATTGTAGACAATCTTCCGAATGTAGTACAGAAATAATAACAAGATGCGTTATTAATGTCAAGTATTATTAACGACAATCGTTAATATCTGCCGGTAGGGGAATCCTTAGATAGGGCCGCACAGCTCTCTGGGCAATATTATTAAATAGCTTATTGACTTAGCTCACCCCACATTCTATTCTATGAACAAACATCCTGAAACGACTCGGTGTTTCAATGGAAGAGATGTCCCCTTTAATCACAGCCATCCGTTCAGATGGTTGGAGAAGTTATCAGACTGTATCCAAAGGGTTGAATATAGTTCATCATAGGGCAGTTCTTCGCGATCCGAAGGATTCTATGAAGTTGTATGGACCCACAGACTGATTGCAAACGCCAAAACTGTACTCGCTGGCCCTCACAGAGGCGTGTCTGACAAGCATCTCCAAAGGTATCTCTCGGAGGTTTGCTATCGTTTCAATCGTAGATTTTGGGAACGAGAGGCATTCCATCGTCTGTTGTATGCATGCGCTTCAACTACTACCATTACCCGTGACGAGTTAATGGGGACCAAGGCACGGTGAGCTAAGGTAATAAGCTATTATTAACTTATGCAACATTTAGAATAATACAGTTTGTATAGTTTCACAATGTCAATCAGTTACTATACAAATATAAGGAAGTGCCAAAACGTATGGTAACGTGTTGGGCGGCCGGAGAGTAACTCTATTTTTTGCCATAGAAACGGCGGCCAATGTCACCGGGTACTGTAACCCATGCTACCCTCATGTTGAAATATCGCAATTGTATTCATTTGTGAATTAGCTTGGGCTTGACTGTATTATATTATTCCAACTAAAATGAGTGAAACCATCAAGTCAAATATATTTGAAATATCTTGATTGTATACTCCAGCTGACCTATGAATGTGGGGATTGATGGAGTGAGGAGTGCAGACTTTTATGATAGATCTCCTTATAATAGTAACACTTTCTGTTTTATTGGCACCTGTAGCCATGTGGGTCGATGGACCCCTAAGGGTGGCCCTGGGAGTACCATTTGTTCTTTTCTTTTCCGGCTACTGCCTGGTTTCGGCATTGTTTCCCCGGAAGGGAGTGATTGATGGAATAGAACGTGTAGCCCTCGGGTTTGGCTTAAGTATTGCCCTTATACCGCTCATAGGATTGGTTTTGAATTACACATGGGGAATCAAGTCTGTACCGATCCATGTTTCGGTATTTAGTGTGATCGTGGTCCTTGCAGCCATAGCTGCCTGGCGAAGATGGCAGTTACCGATCGAAGAAAGATTCAACCCGGAGTTAAAGGAGAAGCTTGCTCAGTTGACTCTCGGCTGGCGTACCGGTGGACCGTGGGACAAATTGCTGACAGTAGTTTTGTTAGTTGCGATCGTAGGAGCGATTGGGGTAACGGTCTATGTCACCCAGACGTCCCCCAAGGGAGAGGACTTTACCGAATTTTATATTCTAGGACCTGAGGGAAAAGCAGCCAACTATCCTCGGAATCTGATGGTAGGACAGGAAGGTTCGGTGATTGTGGGAGTAGTCAATCGGGAGCACGATCCTATGGATTATAGAATTGAAGTTACCATTGATGGTGAGGAAGTGAAAAAGATAAATTCTATTTTCCTAGAGCACAAAGAAATGTGGGAACAGAATGTAAGCTTTGCTCCGGTCAGGTCAGGGACGGGCCAGAAAGTAGAGTTCTTACTGTTTAAAAGCGGGACCGTCCCTTACAGTGACGTACATCTTTGGATAGATGTTGAAGAGGTACCACTATAAATACTAATGGACCCTTTCCGAAAACGGTAATACAATCTCTAGAGAGGAGATTGCTGCGTCGGCCATCAAGGCCTCCTCGCAATGACACCCAAAACCCGTTTATGGATAACAGGTAAAAAACACAGCTATGCTAAATGGAATCTTTGGTAAAAACAACATAAAAGACCCATATACCGGGCTTGGTTTGGGGCTGACCGTTGCCGGGGCAGGACTTGTACCGATCTTCTTTTTCATTGTTGATTCGGAGCCACTTACGGCAGTAGCGATATCCCTTATCATGCTCGGTCTTGTGTGTGTGGCTCTGGCAAATACCCGGCCGGCCATATCTCCGGAGGCCAGCCAGATGATGCTTGAGGCGGGTATGGAGAATATCGCTGCGTTATTGGAGGAGCTTGGACTGACCGGAAAAGCTATCTATCTTCCCAGATCACTGCGGGATGGGCGATCACAAGCTCTGGTCCCCATACGCCAGGATTATTCAGACATCAACATTCGTGAAAGTATTCCGGGCAGGTTAATCGTCAGACACGGGAAAGATCCCCAAGATGTGGGTATCGCTGTGGCAACCCCCGGTTCGATATGCCTCGATGGATTAGAAGTAATGCCTGGTCCATCGTCTACAGAAATTGAATCTGCTCTATCCACTATTCTTGTTGGCATGCTGGATATCGCAGGGTCCGTGACCGTTACGGCAAATGGGAACAGGGTTAACGTGGAGGTCTCCAAACCAAAGCTGGCATACGAGAACGTCTGGTACTTCAGGTCGCTGGGGAGTCCGGTAGCCTCAATTGCTGCCACGGTGGTGAGTGAAGCGTTTGATAAGCCAGTGGTAATCGCTCGGGATGAGTATCAAAAGAAGAAAGCATTGATTGAGCTGGAGGTGCTCTCCTGAGGATTTATAACCGGTACATACTGGTTCTTGCCGTGCTTTTCTCCGTGATAAATGTCATCATGGCTATCGGGGGAGGGAGCAGCCTCGATGCTCACTTTACCGTACTGGTGATCGCCTCTTTGGTGGTTACCCTGCTATTTGCCTACTTCAGCCCGAAAGTAAGGAAAACACTGAACGCCCTCACCTTCGCCTTCTTTATTGGATTTCTGGTGATCGTGGTATTAAGAGCCAGAGATGTCCTCACTGGAACGTAATGTATAGCAAGCAGTTATTGATCCTGTTAACTATGGTGTTAATCTCAGCGCTGTGCATGCCTGGTGGTATGGTTGTAGCTGCTGAGGAAGATTCAACTCCTCATGAAAACCCGGATGATGCCGAGGTCTACTATGATGGGGTCGCCATATTGGGCTACTATACGCAACTGGTGGATCATGTTTTAAAGAGGGCTCCTGAGGAAGTTGAAGCGTTACATGAGAAGGGTCCATTTGCCAACGTACCGGATGGTCTCAGAGATTCTCTTGGGGATTTCGGGGAAGCTAGCATAGAGATATCTACACTTATTGTGGGAATAGAAACCAGTCTGGATGAGATGAACGAGCTGGCGATCCAGTCGAGGTTCGAGGAGCTACTGGTATTGGCTGATGAAGTACGACAAAAACTGATTCAAGCCTATGGAAAATTACTGGTGATAGAAAACTCTGCAGGTGTGGCTGGATATCAACTGGAAGTTCCTTTAGAGGGTAGTAGTGCGTCATCAAAAAGAGCGTATAGCGAACTAGAGGGTAAGATCGATGCCCTGCGAAGTCTATTGAAACTACTGCAAGAGCTTATGAGTACGGCGCCTGGTACGCC
Source organism: Chloroflexota bacterium (assembly GCA_013203045.1). Taxonomy (GTDB): domain Bacteria; phylum Chloroflexota; class Dehalococcoidia; order SZUA-161; family SpSt-899; genus JABMQN01. The sequence continues at coordinate 2,474 of JABMQN010000205.1, read as the reverse complement.
TGGTACGCCTGGTACGCCTGGTATGACCCTTGAAGAGATAATGGCGTCATTGCATCCCACGGAAATCAGCCTGGAAGTGGAACCTTTAACAGTTTTTGTAGGGGAACGCATTCAGGTGACAGGGAGTCTGGAGTCAGAAGGGATTGAATTGGCAAATCGGCAAATTGTGATATTACTCGATGGGATTCCTTACTCGGAGATGGAAACGGGTTTGGATGGCATTTACAAAGGAGCGGTGGAAATACCGTATGAGTATGTTCACCAGATTACCTTGCAGGCCCTGTATTATCCGCGCGATGATGATATTGATGTATACCTGGCATCGAAAAGTGAATTGATTGAAGTAGAAGCGCTTTTTTATAGCGCGTCGCTCGAATTGGAGGTTGAAGGTAAGGCATATCCGGGGCTGGATACAGTAATCGCAGGGCGCTTCGATTACGGTGAAAATCCGATACTGGAGAAACGCAATATTGAAGTGTATTTGGATGGAACGCTGATAACCCGGATACATGCTGACGAGAGCTTTAAGATAACTGTTGCTATCGATCCGGATATGGTAATAGGGGAACATCGTTTAATGGCGATTGCACCGGCCAATGAAAGATATGCCCCGGTAATGGCAGAGACTTTTCTGGAAGTGGTGAAGATCGTGCCGATGATCGACCTCTCCCCCCCAAGTATGGCTATCATGCCATTCGCTATGCAAGTATCCGGCCGCGTACATTCAGGGGATGAGCCACTCGGGGGTATAACTATACTGGCCAGATTCAGTGGTCATGAGGAAACAGCCGTCACATCCGAAGATGGGTCATTTTCCATGAAAATGGCAACCGCATCGCTGGATATCAGTCTGGTAGGATCTAAAAAACTGGAGGTCGAAGCCTATTCGGAGAGTCCCTGGGTTTCGAGGAACAGTAATACCTGGAAACTGGTCACGTTGAATCCGATCCTGATTGGCCTGGTGCTGGTGGTTCTGGTATTTATTCTGGTGATTTCGGTAAGACGGATCATGGCCAGTCGAAGAAAGCGTGGTATTCAACCAGGGGTATTGGTACCGAAGCCAACTATGGGAACGGTGGGGCTTGCTGGAAGTGATGATGTTGGAAGTCATAGAATTGATGAACTTGTGGAACAGGAAGAAAACGATGATAAACGAATCATTCTAACCCTGTATACCAAGGTTCTCAAACTGATACAGGGACTTACGGGAACGGCGATCAAGCCGCAGACATCCTTGAGGGAGTTCACTCGACAATCTGCTACAGCGCTTGGACCAGCGTATAGCTATCTGGACCGATTTACCCGGCTGGTTGAGAGGTTGCTGTATTCGAAACATTCCATAGAATCGTCTGATGTGGATGAAGGGCGCGAACTAAACCAAATGATCGAAGGAGCGGTTGCAGGTTCAGAAGGCCAACCGCATAACAGATAAAAGAATATGACTGTATCATTCTGATGGAAGTCAGAATCCAGAGGGGTGGTAGGGATGGTGGATTCCGGATCAAGTCCGGAATGACATGAATAAGAAGTCTGGGAACCGTATTAAAATTTCTTGTATTGGTAAAAACACATGAACGTCCGTAGTGTAGGGGTAACAGCATTAGCTATCGTGGTGATAACATCCATGCTGACCATATGGTTCTGGCCCTCAATCCAGGAGTATATGGGGAATAATCCTTTTTGGAATGGACTGAGCGATTTTACCGGGGAGATGGATGTATCGAGCACAGAATCGCTTTCAGAGGCAACCGATGATCCGGAGAATACCATACTGGTTGAGATATCGTATGCTGAGTATAGCGAAAATGACCTGGATCGCATTGAAGAATTCGTACTTGGTGGCGGTGCATTGATATTGACGGATGACTATGGATATGGAAACAGAGTGGCCGAGAAGCTGGAACTTGCGGTAAGATTCAGTGGACAGCCATTGCTTGACCCGTTGTTTTGTCATAAGAACCAGAAGTTACCCAGAGTAACCGACTTTGATAGCGAGCTAACGGAGGCAGGGATCGAAGCCATTGTATTAAATCACGGAACTGCACTGTTGAATGTGGAATCGCAACAGGTTCTTGCCCGGTCATCTGCGGAGAGCTACATTGATGAGGATGAAGATGAAACACACGATGAAGATGAGCCGAAAAGAGCTTATGCGGTAGCATCTGCCGTACCGGTAGGTTCTGGTACGGTGATACTCCTTGCGGATCCGAGTATATTTATTAACAGCATGGATATAGATGGCAATAGAGCATTCATGGCATATTTGATGGAAACATACGGCCCAGACAGGGAGATAACGATGGATACGTCACGGTTGCCGAAAGCACCTCTGGATCAGGGGAAGGTAGAGCTTGAAAGAGTTAGGGAAAGAATCACTCATCCCTACTCGGTGGCAGCTATTTTGGGTGGAGTGGTGCTGGTGGTGTTCAGACCATGGCAGAAGAAGGAGGCGATTTGAACGCAGAAAACGATCT
>JABMQN010000204.1 GCA_013203045.1 Chloroflexota bacterium | reverse complement strand
TCGGTGAGGATGGTATCTCCCGGCGACACGCTGCCAGGGAACTGAACATTGGATACGCCACTCTCAAGCGGCTGCTCGATGCGAATTGGGGTTCACAGAACAAGGAAACGGATAATGATGATCGCCAGTATTCTCTGCCCTAATCACCTATATCAAAGGAGGGACTCGTAATGGTATATCCATAACTCTACTGACAAAATCGCTGAACACTAAACCCTGACATTTTCCCTGGACAACGACAAATGCTGGAGGAAGGAATACAATCAGGTGAGGCCTCATAGTTCGCTTGGATATCGGCCTCCTGCCCCTGAGACTATCCAGCCAGATTTCATCCCATCTCTAACATTGGGGGTGGTACAATAACTGGGGGCAGGTCATCTTTCATCACTGGATCTATGATTACAATCGATGGTGGTCTGACAGCACAGTAAGTATCCTAGACTTTGCCATGAAAATAGAGAGTGAAGAAATACTGGAGGGAAAAATAAAACACTCATCTCCGAGTGAAGAGGATTGCATTTCGTGAGATACCCATTTAGAGCACCAGTCTTTTTATAAATTATTCGTCGAAGTTTAATTGAAAAAATTCAGTACCAAAGGCAAGTATAAGAGTTATGAATAATCAAAATAAAGTTATTGAAGTTGAAAAATCTTTTTGCAGCCCTGGCGGTTATTTTGAACTTGAAGAAGCTGATGTTCTCGGAGAGCGTATGCAAGTCTTTAAAAATCGAACACAATCTCTTCGTGCGCTTCTTGAAATATCATCAGGTTTTGGAGAAAAAGAATATATCATTTTTGAAGATCGTAGAATTACTTATCGTGAGCACCTTAAAGCGGTTGCATCGATTGCCAAAGTTTTGCAGGAGAAATACGGAGTTAAAAAAGGCGACAGGGTTGCCATCCTTGCTGCCAATAATCCTGAGTGGATAATAACGTTTTGGGCAACAATTAGTCTTGGAGCCATTGCTGTGGGATTGAATGGATGGTGGGTTGCTGATGAAATCCTTTATGGCCTGAAAGATTGCGATCCCAAAGTGTTGGTGGGTGATCAGAAACGTTTGGCACGTCTTGATGGGATAGATATTTCAATACCCATCGTTAATATGGAAACAGACTTTAATCAGTTGTATCATTATTCTTCTGATGCAGCCTTAAGTAACGAACCGATTGACGAAGACGATCCTGCTTGTATTCTGTATACCAGCGGTACTACTGGACGACCAAAAGGGGTTGTAAACACACATCGAAATATTGTTGCTCTGATGGGTATACAGATTTTTCATGGACTGAGACTAATGCAAATTTATGGTCAACAGCCAGCAGAATCACCCACCAATCTTGTGACTAATCCCCTGTTTCATGCATCTGGTCTGTATGCAGGAGCTATTATTGTGATGGCTACGGGTATCAAGTCGGTGTGGATGTCTGGCCGTTTTGATCCTGTTAAAGCCATGAAACTCATTCAGGATGAGAGGATTACCAATTGGGGCCCTATGGGAACAGTGGCATATCGTTTTGTAAACCATCCGGACGTGGGGAAATATGATCTTTCCAGTGTAACAAGTATCGGTTCCGGTGGCGCGCCAATGGCAAAAGAACTTCAGGACCGTATTCGGGAAGTTTTCCCAAATGCAAGTGACAGTGCCGCCATTGGCTATGGATTAACCGAATGTACGGCTCTGGCTACGATGAATTTTGGTGATGAATTCAAACAAAACCCCCTATCTTCAGGACGTCCATTACCAACTGTCCAAATTGAAATTAGAGATGGTTCCGGAGAACCTGTAGGAAAGGATGTTGATGGCGAAATTCACATTCGCAGTCCACTAGTAATGCTCGAATACTGGCAAAATCCTGAAGCAACAGCAAAAACAATATTAGAAGGTCGATGGCTAAATACAGGCGATATCGGCCGAATCGATGAAAACGGTCATCTTATCATCAATTCCCGAGCCCGCGATCTTATTCTAAGGGGTTCCGAAAATATCTATCCTATAGAGATTGAGCTTAGAATTGCAGCTCATTCCAGTGTAACGGAAGTTGCGGTTGTCGGTGTTGATCATGAGGAGCTGGGACAGGAAGTCAAAGCCATTGTTGTACCATTGCCTGATATGGCAGTTGATATACAAGAACTAACTAATTGGGTTGCTGAAACACTTGCTCCCTTCAAAGTGCCAACATACTGGGAAGTACGTGACATGCCTCTGCCTCGTAATGCTGTGGGTAAGGTTATGAAGCACGTACTGGTGGGAGAAGAGGAAAATACATTCACTGAAGACTAGATACGTTCAGGGAAAAGATGATATCTCAATTAAGAATAAAACAGAAAAGGGAAGTGTGAACACTTCCCTTTTCTTTGGAGCAAACATGATGATATCTTACGGCTCATGCACTACCGGGAAAAATTCATCACTCATCAGGAACAAATCCTTCGCAGTGCCATCGGCCTCGTATATCCTAAGCCGATCGAGGGAAGATCTTTTCGTTTCGCTGAAAGAAGCCCGCAGTTCACCGCTACTCGTGATTTGCGAATATGAAATGGCAGCTTCATACAGCGCATCAGAATTATAATTTTCAGGCCCGACTGCTTCTACAGCGTTTGCTATTATCTCGATCACTTGTTGTATTCCATCAACTGCCCCGTATCCACTGCCCTGGCGCATGATATCTTCGGCTCTGTCAGCACGATATCTGTACAGAATCTCTTCCATAAAATCAGCTTCTTCAGTGCCATCGCCCCACCATGCAACCAAACCAAAGAATACCATGCCATCAATCTGTTCCCATAAGTTAGCATCATGTACCAGACCAATAAAACCTGCCTGAGCAGCAGTACCGATGAATTTAGCAGTATGACCTTCAGATCGATATTCTTTTACGAAATTGGTCAAAACGACGGGTACCATCACATAATCACAGTCCTTGAGTGCACGCACCTCTGGACCCCAAGTGAAACTACGTTCGGTGTGATACTTACCCATCCATTCGAATTGATCGGTATGAGCTTCAACATATTCCTCCATCGCATCGTGAAGTGCCATATTATAAGGGGTAGACCATCCAACTGCACCAATCTTGGCAGGTCCGTCTTCAGGGAAGTCTTGATCATTTTCGGCTAACCAATTGAGCAGAGTAAAGGCATTATCCTCGGGAATAGTAGCCGGCAAAAAAACTCTCCCAGGGGGCATCAGGTCTTCTCTGGTGGCAGAAAGCGAAAACAGCACCATCCCGTCCTCCTCAATACGAGGCCTGATTATCTCCGCGACTCCCGGCGATGGCGCGAAGAATACGTCAGTATCCCTTTCTTTGAGCCACTGGTAACCGCTGATATACTTAGATGGATCATATGACGTATCGTACCTGATAGCCTTCAATTCTACTCCGGGAATAAGATTTTCCTCATTGTAGTATTTAACCATATCATCAAGCGCATTCTCTATCGGTTCTAGAGCACCTGCTGACGCTCCTGTGAGATCTGTGAGACTTCCAATCGTAATGACTACATCTTCCGCTGGTTCAGAGGTTGGTTCGCCAGTTGGCTCAACTGTCGGCTGTTTAGTAGGCTCAACCGTTCCATTATCATCATCACCTTCGCCACATCCGGTAATCATTATAGTGACAATCAATATCAACGATAAGCATCCCAATAGTGTTTTTGAAATATTCCTTGTTGTTTGTGCGTTCATGACGTTCACCTCCCGAATTGCCAGTGGTTACCTATGGTAATAGTCACTGGCTCCAGTATTACTTGAGGTTCTGAGGTAATGGTAATTGATGGTTTGTACCAAAGGGGCTAAAGTTGCTTCCTCACCGCCACTCTCACAATCTATTGAGTTCAGTATAATTCCTGAACCTAAAAATGGCACCAACAGAATTGCCTGCCTCTTCATTTCCGCCCCCTTCTCGACGGTTTATCCCCTCAGAATGTCGGCGTGAATAGCTTGAGTTGGTAAAGTAGTGCCCTAGTCTATCATTCCATACTTTCTTTGTCAAAGTGGATATTTTAGACTCTAATCTTAAATATGAAGTTTATGTTGTGAATGGTGTCCAATTATCCAACCAAAGTTGGATTGAAGAAGTTCCTTAATCAAGTGGTTTTGGAGGGGGCACATTTTGGTTCATTGGCGAAGCTGAAACTAGCATCCCGGTTTTGGAGTATAGGTGTGTCGTTGACAAGGAGGCCCAGAATTACATTGTCCACCTGATAAACAATAAGTCTGAATAGTAATCACCTGGCAGATAACTCCTCGAGCCAAAGACCAAATCTCCAGTTCCATTGGTCATTCCCCATAGCAGCTTTAACAGCAGTAAGCGCCATATCTTTTATGCTGGTTCTATCTTCTTCGCTATAATGCCCATTGTCAGGTAGATACTCATCCCCTATTACAATCAGAAGTAGAGCGAGTGCATCTGATGCATAAGAGCTAGTGGCAAACAACCGTGCGTAGGATTCAGCGTACAAATCTTTTTCGACGGTAGCCAACTTGGTACTATAAGGGCCTTGTATTTCCCAGGAACCATCGTTCAGCAAGACTGTTTTCCACCTCCCTGGTACAGTCGTGATTTCCATTTATATCGCCTCCTCATTCGAGTGCTCAACGCCTTTCGTCATCAGAGGTAATTGTACCTCATTGACACTGTTATCCTGGGCAGCCGCTTCCGGTCGAACCGAGACCGTCATCATGCTCCTCGAAAAAGGCGAGGATGTTGAAATCATAACTCGTTCATCCGTGCTATCTCCTTATTCCTCGTGCAACCCAAAGGCAGTCAGCGAAAGTTCGTCGGCTATGTCCCCAAAGGTGTCCAACGAGTCCACTCTGAGCCCGAACTCGATGGCGGTGGAGACGATCTGAATCCCATCGAGGACCGCAATAAAAGCGTGTACCCTTTCGGCTGTGTCCTTCATTGGCGGGTAGATCGCACCCATGAAGTCGAGCGCCACACCAAGTGGTTCCAGTATTCCAACCAGCCCCTGCAAAGCAGTTGCCCAGCTGTTGATGGCGTCCTGAGTCTCAAGCGCGTTCCATGCCGTATCCTGAAGGTCACTCATGATGCTTCGATAGTCATGGAAGTCCCTGTTCAACTCCCTTCCCCAGTCGTAAGGTCCATCCCCGGCTGGGTCGAAGGTCATCGCATTTTCCAGTGCCAGGTGGAGCCCGGCGATTGCCTCATCGACGAAGAAGTCCTTAAGGAAGAGGTGATACAATGTGTGCTTGATGAGTACACTGACGAGCGCATCTCCATTCGGTTTGTAATTAATGCTACCATTCTCATTCACTCTGGGTAGTGCCGAAAGCGCCATGTCCTCAGCCATGCCCAGTAGAAAACCGCTCACAAACGAGGCTGCTGCCGTGTTTCCTAGCTCTGCATCGACGGCGTCATGGAGGCTCTCGAAAATGCCTTTTATGGCGGCTATGACATCATCCCGGTTGTCAGCGAAAAACTGCTCTCCCGCATGTTGAATCACGTTCTCGATGAATGACTCGATCACCCCGTCAAAGTTATCGAAGCCGGATTCGCTGGTCATTGCGGTGAGGATGTCCTTGACGAATCCCTTGAGGTCATTTTGAAGCTGGTTGCTCAGATCGAGGTCACTGAAGATGATCTCGACGAAGTTATCGGTGATGAGCCCTCTAACCTGATCGAGAGCGATGTTGAAGGCCAGCTTCTGCAGTGGTTCGAGGATGACTGACCAGTCGCCGTCCTCCGCAGCTGTGGGGAGCTTGGAGGCTACATCCACCAGGGTGCAGAGCAAATCCTGATAGTCCTTGTCGGCCAGTTCACTGCAAACCAGTACTTTCAGTTCTTCGAGCAACTCTCCGCCGGCGTACTTGAGGAGCGCTTCAAGGCCCTCTTCGACGGCGATTTTCTTTATCGTAAATTCGCCTTTGGTGACGATATCGTATGCGATCTCCAGCAGAATACCCAGACCTGATTCCCAGTCGAACTCAGTCGTCTCCTGGATAGCTTCGACTTCAGCGATGATGGATGCAATGTCGTCGATGATGTCTTCCACGTTCTGGACCGACTTCTCGATCTCCTGTTGGGAATACTCCATGATATTGGCGTACCCTGAAAGAGCCACGGTGAAACGCATCAACCGTACCATATTGGCGTAATCGATCCCCTCCCGATCCAGCTCATCGAGCCAGGCCTCGGCTTCGCTAACGAACTCTCTGAACGGGCCTCCGGGCTGCCGCCAGTTGTCCCTCAGGTCTTTAAGTATGCCTCGGGCCATAGTGAGGAACATCTCCCGTTCGGCCATGGGGACTGTGACGTTTATGGTTGTACTTTCCGTAGGGACTTCAAAGGTTCGGCGGTCAACGGCGCGGATGCTCTGGTAGTCAAAGCTCTGACTACCTCCATCGAGGGTAAGTAGGTGGTACGTGCCCGGAAACACTTCTTCAATAACCGGGCTGTCCCGGGAATAAAGTTGAGTCTTGTACTTTATGAAGCGGCTGCCGATTGGATAGTCGAGGAAGGACCAAACCGAGTCGTACAACACGTTACCCAGTTCATCGTGGAAGTTCATCGTGAGGATGGACTTTCCCCTGGTGATGGGGTGATCGATGGTCGTGCTATATGTTTCACCTGTGCCTGGAATGGTTAGTTCAATTGCTGTACGCACCAGGTAATCATCAGGATAATCTCCGTAGTCATCCCAATCATCCCATGAGAAATCGGGCTCCAAAATGAAGTAGTATTTCGTATCTTTAGCCACAGTTTCCGCAATGGAGATAAGGCTCTGGTCGAAGGGCCACGGTTCCGAGGCCGGGGTTAGGCGAAGACCTGTGGCATAGCCACGGCTTTCGAGTGCGCCCCATCCGCTTCCCAGACCGTCCCTGTTGAGGTTGTTTCGCGCCATGGGGTTGATATCGTCTTTGGTGTATTGGTGGTAGTCCACGTCATCATCGGGATTCAGGCAGTAGTAGAGTTCGATATCCGGGTTGTTCTCCAAAAACAGTTCAACGGCGGATCGAGTGGCTGCCGTACAGTTGACGGGGTACCAGTACGTGCCGTAGATCGTCTGGGATGGAATATCGGTGATGGCTATGAGTATCTTCCTAGCATCTTTCCGGAACCCAAGCCATGGAGTCCACAATATGGAGTCGTATGACGCGACCGGGTTCCACCATGTACCGCCGGTTCGAAAGAGCAAGTCCATACCCTCCTGCAACTTGTCCAGTTCACCTGCTCCATGGAAGTCGAACTGGTGGGAACCGCCAATTTCCGGGGTCGTGTCGATCCCTACACCTCCAACCCGGAAGTCGATATGGCTGGCAACTAATCGATCGACAAGTGCCTCTGCCTGTGCCTTGATGCCGGGCATCGCATCGTTCATCGTGCCCCGGATTTCGATGAGGAATACGAGATCAACCTTTTCGTCACTCAGGGATTCTTCCCAGAACCAGCCTTCCTGCCAATCCTCTTCGATTTGAGTGGCGATATTCACGATTCGTGGCTCGGTAACAGGCTCACCGGTCATCGATACAAGCGATTCTCTGATTGTAAAGTCATCAAGTTCGAGTCCGGTGATGTCGTTGCCGGCGTTGTCCCGTACGGTGACGGCTGCCCAGAATAGTTCGGCACGGAAAAAACTACTGCCCAAGTAATCACCCTCTCTCGGAATGAGGCCTGTGGCTAGGTCGACGGTGAGGGTAAAGCTCTCCATCTGGGCATTGCCGTCGGAATCGGTGGCAGTTACGGTGATAGTATGGGTTCCGGCGGAGAGATCATCTAGCATGACCGTCTCGCCGGTTCCCAACTCTCCATCAATATCAGACGTCCAGACAAGCGAGTCAGCTTTTAATGTGCCATCTTTTTCATCGGTAGCGTTCGCTGACAGGGTGACCGGTTGGAATTCCTCAACAGTCTTGCCTTTCAGGTTCTCGGCGAGGGAAATTTTGGGGGATTTACTGCCACCACCTCCACACCCGGCAACGCCGAAACTGATCGTCACCAGGCAACAGATGAGGAAAACGCTCAGGGCTTTTACAGCAATTATCATTTTCAGGCTCCATTTTGAGAATATTGGGAATGCGTGGTTTCCAAATTGGACTTAACCAGATAGGCGAGTAAAAGTCAACTGCGCTCCAAAAACGGCGACTTTATATTGGCAATCCAATGCCCAGATCAGCGGACGCAAAGCTGGCAGTTTGGGTTCCGCTGTATTGTCTTGTTATGTATTTCCACAAGCCATTGCTACAAAAGCAATAGGCAGTACAAACAACAACAACAAGATTCCGAACCTTTTCATTTTCGGCCTCTGTAGATGGTATTTATCACGTGTCACGAAGTCTGTTTAATCGATCGCCGGGTAAATTCCCCGCGGCTTGCCGCGATAAATACAAAATTCCGAATTGATACCCCGC
>JABMQN010000203.1 GCA_013203045.1 Chloroflexota bacterium | reverse complement strand
GGCTACGTAGGTTCGAATCCTGCCCCCGCCACCACGATGGGGATGCAGAATCAGTCTGTGGTTCTTGTTGTCTGTCATTTATGTCTCCTTCCTCTTCCATTTGTAGTCCAAGGTCAAGACCACCCAGTCACGCCCCAGCTTCTTTCCCCCACAAGACTATGTTATAGTAGCAGCCTAAGATATCGAGCATGTGGCCGTCGACCAGAGACGTGATACTGGTCATTGGGCCCCCGTTATCCAAAAGAATGCAATCTAGAAGTTGACTTTTCATCTTGCCTCCCTTAAAATAGTTAAGTTGCGTCAGCTATCCGACAGTTGCGCCGACAGTTGCAATTGAAAAGACGCCCACATAGCTCAGTGGTAGAGCACGTTCTTGGTAAGAACGGGGTCGCCAGTTCAATCCTGGCTGTGGGCTCCAATTAGAATACAATTAAATAATAAATAACCAAAGGAGGCACCAAATATGGCGAAGGAAACCTTTGAGCGTAATAAACCACATGTCAACGTCGGCACTATTGGGCATGTTGATCATGGCAAAACAACACTCACTGCTGCAATTACAAAGGTATTGGCTGCCAACAACCCGAAGATTTCCTTTAGGGCATATGACAGCATTGACAATGCTCCGGAGGAGAAAGCCAGAGGTCTAACCATCGCGATTGCCCACATTGAGTATGAAACAGAAAAGCGTCACTATGCTCATGTGGATTGCCCCGGTCACGCAGACTATATCAAGAACATGATTACCGGTGCAGCTCAGATGGATGGAGCCATATTGGTAATTGCCGCGGAAGACGGCGCCATGCCTCAAACGCGGGAACATCTCCTCCTTGCACGCCAGGTGGAAGTTCCATCGATCATTTGCGTACTTAACAAAATCGACATGGTTGATGATCCCGAACTGCTTGAAGTAACCGAGATGGAGCTGAGAGAAGACATATTGCCCAAGTATGAATTCTCTTCGGACACTCCAATCATCCGGCTCAGCGCACTCAAGGCATTGGAATGTGGATGCGGCAAGCGGGAATGTGAATGGTGTGGCCCAGTCCTGCAATTAATGGATACGGTCGATGACTATATCCCGCTCCCAGAAAGACCGGCAGATAAACCTTTCCTGATGCCAGTAGAAGACGTATTCAGCATCAAAGGTCGTGGCACGGTTGTAACCGGCAGAATAGAAAGAGGTACGGTTAAAGTCGGAGGAGAAATAGAGATAGTAGGACTGGGAGAGACCAGAAAGACCGTTGTAACCGGTATTGAGATGTTCCACAAGATGCTCGATGAAGGTCTGCCTGGTGATGCGGTGGGAACTCTCCTACGCGGGGTGGAAAGAGACGATGTCGAGCGGGGAATGGTTCTTGCAAAGCCTGGGTCCATCAAGCCTCACACCGATTTCGAGGGTGAAGTATACATTCTAAGCAAGGAAGAGGGTGGTCGGCACACTCCGTTCTTCAGTGGATACAAGCCCCAGCTCTACATCAGAACGATGGATATTACTGGCGAGTTAAATATGCCGCCCGGTGTCGAAATGGCTCTACCCGGTGACAATGTAAACATGAAGATAAAACTGATCACACCAGTTGCATTGGAGGAAGGTCTGCGATTTGCAATCAGAGAAGGCGGTAGAACTGTAGGTTCCGGCGTGATCACAAAGGTCGCTGATTAGAACAACAATAACATAGAAATTTTTGAATAAAAATGGCAAAGAAAAAGGGTGAGGCCCGCATAACGATTCATCTTGCTTGCACGGAGTGTAAGGAGAGAACGTATACCACAAGTAAGAATAAAAGGAACGATCCTAGCCGGATAGAGCTCAACAAGTACTGCCCCCGTTGCCGTACACATGTTCAGCACCGCGAGGTTAAATAAGGGAGCTAGCTACTTGTGAACCGATTAGCCGAGGCAAGGGGAGTAGGACGTATATACCGGGCTATCAACAGTATTGTTGGTGAGCTACGTAAGGTGGCATGGCCTTCAAGAGAAGATGCCATCCGCTTGACAGCGATAGTGCTAGCGGTAACACTGGTAATAGCGCTCATACTCTGGGGATTTGATACAGCCTTCACCGAGTTGGCGAATCTTGTCCTGATCGATTAGGTAGCCATGGAAGAGAACAACGGCAAGAATTGGTACGTGGTTCATACCTACTCGGGTTACGAGGAACGCACCAAGAGTAATCTGGATCACCGCATTGAATCAATGGATGTGGGAGATAAGATTTTCCAGGTGGTTGTTCCAACGGAAGACGAAATTGAAATTAAGGGTGGTGAGAGACGAACGGTATCCCGTAAGACGCTCCCGGGCTATATCCTGATTCAAATGAACCTGGATGAACAAAGCTGGTATGTAGTTCGTAATACACCAGGTGTTACCGGTTTTGTAGCATCGGGAAATCGGCCTATTCCTCTTGAAGAGGAAGAGGTCGAAGGCATGCTGAATCGGATGAAGTCCGCTACGCCGAAAGTGAGACTCGGCTTTGCTGAAGGTGAAAACGTCCGGATCCTTGATGGTCCATTCGCTGAGTTCATCGGGACTGTGGATGAAATCAACCTCGAAAAGGGTAAGGTAAGGTTAATGGTTTCGTTCTTCGGTCGGGAAACTCCTATTGATCTCGATCTCTCACAGGTGGAAAGAATATAATACTATGGCAAAGAAAAAAGTTATGACGGTTCTCAAAATCCAACTTCCCGCAGGAAACGCGACGCCTGCCCCGCCCGTAGGACCATCGCTGGGCCAGCACGGCGTCAACATCATGGGTTTCTGTAAAGAGTATAATGAACGTACCGCTTCTATGACCGGCCAGATCATCCCGGCTGAGATTACTGTTTATCAAGATCGCTCCTTCACGTTCATTACCAAAACTCCTCCAGTGGCTGATATGATCAAGAAAGCCATGGGAATTGAAAAAGGAAGTGAGACTGCCAAGTTAAAAATGGCGGGTAAGATAGAAAGAGGCAAAGTCAAAGAAATTGCTGAGACAAAAATGAAGGATCTCAATGCCGTTGATATTGAAGGCGCAATGCGTATAGTAGAAGGCACTGCTAGAAGTATGGGAATTGAGGTAACCGAGTAGGTAGGGTAGGGAAAAGAACAATGGCAATACATGGAAAGAAGTATCAGGAAGCAGCCAAATTGGTGGATAAGGACAGACTTTATACCCCCCAGGAAGCTGTTGAGCTAGCCAAGAAAACCACATACACCAAATTCGATGAATCAGTGGAACTTCACTTCCGTCTAGGTGTAAATCCCCGACATGCAGATCAGCAAGTACGTGGAGTAGCTCCTTTGCCACACGGCCTGGGAAAGCCAATACGAGTGCTAGTTTTCGCCCAGGGAGATGGCGAACGAATTGCTAAAGAAGCTGGAGCTGACTATGTTGGTGCCGAAGATCTCGTCAAACAGATAGAAAGCGGATGGATAGAATTTGATGTGGCTGTCGCTACACCAGACATAATGCCCAAAATTGGCAAGCTGGGGAAAATATTGGGCCGCCGTGGACTCATGCCCAACCCAAAATCAGGAACTATTGCCAATGCTGAGGATTTACCCAAGGTTATCAATGAGGTTCGACAGGGACGAATTGAGTTCAAGCTGGATAGAACAGCTATTATCCATCTTCCCATCGGAAAAATTAGTTTCCCAGCCGAGAATCTCGTAGAGAATCTCTCCTCAGTAATCGAATCGGTTATTACTGCGAAACCTAGCGGTGCCAAAGGTCAGTACATTCGAAGCGTGGCAATCGCAACATCAATGGGACCCGGCATCAGACTGGATATTCGCTCAATAGCAGGGTAATTAGACCATCATTTCGGAGGCAAGTCTCACAAAGATAAAAGAGTAGACAACAGGTAATACCTGAGACAGTAGGTGCTGAAAAGCTTAAACTTGTGCCTGCCGAGGTAATCCTAATTCATCCCGATCCCCACGTAAAAGTTGGGGTCAAATTGACAAAGATGTATTGGGAGTCCTTGCGCAAAAGCTCAAGGACTCTTTTTTGTAATAAACATAAAAGAGCACTCTACTCAAAGGGGAAGTGAACATGGTAAGAAAAGAGAAGAAACCTGAAATCGTCGATTGGGTAAGCGAGAAGCTTAGTCGGGCTGAAATCGTGATTGTCACGGATTATAGAGGACTGACCGTGGCTGACATGACCGGGTTGAGACGCAAGCTTCGCGAGCAAGGAATTGAATATCACGTTGTTAAAAATACCTTGGCCGGATTCGCTGCAAAAGCAGCCGCAAAGCCTGGTCTTTCTGAGTACTTGGAAGGGCCGACAGCCATAGCTTTCGGATATGACGACGTCGTCCAGCCAGCCAAAGTATTCCAGGAATTTCTGCGTACTTCAGAAACGACTCTCAGTATAAAAGGCGGGTTGTTAGGCGAGAAACCGCTTACACCAGAGGAAATCATCGCCTTAGCCAAGCTCCCTCCGAAGGAAGAATTAATTGGCAAGGTTGTAGGACTAGTTCAGTCACCGCTATATGGACTGGTAAACGTATTAAGTGGCAATCTGCGAGGTCTTGTAGGAGTATTGCAAGCCCGAGTAAATCAAATGGAACAAGGAGGATAAGATGACAGACGAACAAAGCGTTGAACAAGAAGAGGCTACCGTAACTGAAACCGCCGAAACGCAAGCAGAAGAAGCGCAAGCAGAGGAAAAGCCCGCAGAGGAAAAACAAGCAGAAGAAAAGCCCGCAAAGAAGAAAGCCAGTAGTTCGTCAGCGAAGAAATCAGGGGGAATGAGTAAAGACGATCTCATCGACGCTATCAAGCAGATGACCGTAATGGAATTAGCCGATTTGGTCAAAGCACTTGAAGAAGAGTTCGGTGTAAGTGCCGCCGCCCCGGTTGCCGTTGCTGCCGTCGGAGCTGCCCCTGGAGCAGAGGAAGCTGCAGGAGAAGAACAAACAGAGTTCAACGTCATGCTTACCAGCTTTGGTGAGAGCAAGATCAACGTTATTAAGGCAGTTCGTGAGGTTGCAGGTCTTGGACTAAAAGAGGCTAAGGAATTAGTCGAAAGTGCACCTAAGGCAGTCAAGGAAGGGGTATCCAAAGAGGAAGCTGCTATAGTGAAAGGAAAACTGGAAGCAGCAGGCGCATCTGTCGAGATTAAGTAAATCAACCAGATTATATCAAGCCATCGATGACCTGAATTACCATCTGGTTTTTATCGAGATCGATGGATTTTACGACATCGTCAATAGCCGGTATGAGGACTTCTCCTCTAGAGCCGCGCACTACGTAGACATCATTGCTACCGGTGGGTAGGATATCTTCTATCTTTCCCACCGGTTCTCCTTGCATATCCAATACCTCAAGCCCTAGCATTTGGAAACGATAATACTCACCTTGCGGTAGATCGTGAATCTGATTTGTAGGTATCTCAAGATCACGCCCCCGTAGCTGGGAAGCTGTCTCGATATCGTTGATTCCCTCTACTTTAAGTACAAGACGATCTTTATGGGGACGGCTCTTTTCAATGGTCAGGGGACGACCATCTATATATACTCGGTTCCCTGGCGCGAATCGATCGGGGAAATCGGTCAAGACCTCAATCTTGATTTCCCCTTTAGTGCCCAACAGACTTACAACATGGCCCACAACTATGTAATCCAAGTTGTGGGCCCTTTCTTCTGATTCGCTCTTTGGCACTGCTTGCGTAGGTTTTAGGGATTCAATCGCCCTCGTTCTAGACAATCTCTAAGGAGGCTCGGACATTCCGTTGCACTGCCGCAATTCTGAGTAGCGTGCGAATCGCTTTAGCCGTTTGCCCCTGCTTGCCAATCACCTTACCTTTGTCTTCTTGAGCAACCTCAAGTTTGAGAACTACCCCGTCATCCGTAGGTTCTTCAGTAATCCTCACTTCATCCGGATTGTCCACTATGGCCCTGGCAATGTACTCGACGAGTTCTTTCATTAATTCTTCTCCGACTCGAATTTGTCCAAAACGCCTTGCTTTTGTAGCAGGCTATTGACCGTTGGAGATGATTTGGCCCCTTCTTTGAGCCATTTCAAAGCCTTGGCTTCGTCTATCACCACTGTCGGTGGCTCTGTAAGAGTATCATAATGCCCAATGATCTCAAGAAAAGCCCCATCGCGCGGCGCTCGTGAATCCGCTGCCACTATTCGATAGCTTGGCCTTTTTTTCCTACCTGTTCTTTGAAGTCGAAGTCTAACCATTTGTTCCTCAGTATCCTTTCTCTAGTCGCCCGGGGGCTCTAATATAATCCTGGCATCCACCGCCACCACTCCGTCGGCATTGGCGAGTACAGGGTTAAGATCTAATTCCTTGATCTCCGGTGTCCGTTCGATAAGTTTGGATAGTTTCAGTAATGTATTCTCCAATACAGAAACGTTCACCGCCTCCTGCCCCCGATATCCCTGGAGCACCGGATATGCCTTGATTTCCTCAATCATTTGCTTGGCGTCCCTTCGCACTATTGGAATAATACGGAAAGAGACGTCACGTAACACCTCAACAAAAACACCGCCAAGACCAAACATGAGTACCGGTCCAAATTGTGCATCTTTGGACATGCCCATAATCACTTCGGTCCCAGGGCGTGCCATTCTCTGTATAGATACCCCGTGCACTTTGGCCTCGGGGACTTTATCTTTTAAGGAGGCCATGATCTCCGCATAGGCTTTACCTACCTGAGCGACATTCTCAAGGCCCAGTTTTACTCCGTCACAATCGCTTTTATGAATGATTTCTGGAGATACTATCTTAAGTGCCACCGGGAAGCCCATTTCCCTGGCAATTTGAATTGCCTCTCTTTTCGTCCGGGCTAACTCGGTTTCGACAACTTCGATATCCTCCTCACTGATTATCCGTTTAGATTCGATTTCTGTCAAGGTTGTCCGGCCATCTTTCCTTGCAGCGCTGATGGTCTCTTCTTTTAATCCCACCTTTTAAGACCGCCTTACCACTGCACAAACATGGGCATAACCACTTGCACCCAGTCATCATCTCCAATGGGACGAAAGACTCCGGGACTTGATGGTGTGGTGACCTCAAGCGCCACTTTCTCATCTTCAAGAATGGTAAAAATATCCATTAAGTACTTACTATTGAAAGCAATTTTGGCCTCTTGACCTTCTATCTCAGCATCGATGGTTCCTTCATTATCACCGACTTCCTCGGCTCGAGCTGAAATCTGAATTCCTTCGCCTGGTGTTATCATCAGTTTCAAGATACCGCTACCATCTCGGGCAAAAACTGAGGCACTCTTGATAGCCCTGAGGAACTCTGCAACATTGATCACCGCCCGAGTGGTATGGCTCTGTGGAATAAGTTGATTGTAATCCGGGAAATTGCCTTGAATCAACTGCGAGACTATCTCGACATCCTTAAGGCGGAATAGAATCTGGCTTCTCTGCGGATTAATGGTTATCTCAACAGGATCCGCCTGATCCCTGAGAAGTCGATCGAGTTCTCTTAAAGAACGTGCCGGAATGATGACCCCTGCTTCTTCACCAGCGGGCGCAACAAGGCCCAAATTATGAACTGCCAACCGGAATCCATCGGCAGCAGCTAAAATCAGCTTATCGCCGGAGAATTGCGCGTAGCCACCTGTGAGCACTGGCCTGGAGTCATCGACTGCAGCAGCAAAGACCATCTGGCTGATGGCGTTCCTCAGCGCACGAGGGTCAACTTTTGCAGTGATTCCCTCTCCAATCCGAGGGATCGGCGGAAACTCATCGGCCTTTTGTCCACTGATGCGCGCCTCAGATTTGGCGCACTTGATTTCCATGGTCTGAGTTTGAGGAGCGACTTTTATATCTATATTTTCGCTGGGCAATGAATTCACAAAATCGGTCAACAATCCCGATGGGATAGCAATAGCTCCTTCCTCTTCCACTTGGGTCCCGATCCAGCAATTGATAGCTATTTCAAGATTTGTAGCAGATAGCCTGAGACGCGAATTGTCCGTGCTAATAAGAACATGGTTGGTAATCGGAAGAGTTGTCCGCGTAGCAACCGCCCTTCCAACTATCCCCAATCCTCTACTTAAATTTTCCTGTGTGCATGATACCTGCATCAAGTCATCCTCCGGACGTAGTGAAAGGTAGTATACCGAAAACTGCTATAAAACTCAAGTATTTTCACGAGCTAGCCCAATTGCCACGCCTTGTACAAATCCTCTCTCCTGTCTTCAAAAACAGGCATGTTGGCGCGAACGGAGTTTACAGCTTCCAAAGTGACTTCACCGATCAAGAGTTCTTCGCGATCGTCCGAACCCTCAACCACCGAAATTCCATACGGATCAACTATGCAACTCGACCCACAAAATGTTAGATTCTCGTCTGTTCCAACGCGATTAGCTGCAACAATATAGGATTGATTCTCTATCGCTCGAGCTGTGGTCAATGTTTTCCAATGATTCTGCCTTGATAACGGCCAGGCAGAACATACGATGAGCACCATTGCACCTTGATTCACAAGATATCGGCTCAACTCAGGGAACCTGATGTCATAGCAAATCAGCAAGCCGCATTTCATATCACCAATCTGCACTATCTCTGGCGAATCACCGGCCACGATGTACTGATTCTCGTTCACCGGATCTAATGAGAGCAGGTGTATTTTCCGATATTTCCCGATCAATTCACCCGATGGGTTGAATACAGCAACCGAATTATATATCCTGCTCTCCTCACGTTCAGAGAACCCGCATATCAGATAAATCCCTTGATTTGCAGCAGCACGTTTTGCCGTTATAAACGGCTGTTCTGACCATGATGAAGCGGTCTCTTGTATCGTGTGCATCTCATAACCGGTATCCATCATCTCCGAAAAAACGATCAGATCACAGCCTTCCTTTTTTGCGCGCTCCGCAAATGAGGTAATTTTGGAACAGTTCAGGTCAATATCACCTAAAGAACAATCCAGTTGTGCAACCGCAATCTTCATTTATAGCCCCCTTAACCAACATGCACTCGTATCGTCAATCACCTACCAGATGAATGATCGTCATCCCGCCAACGATCATCGCAATGGCCATAAACCGGAGTGCCATCGTCCGTTTTCCCAGTTGCTTCTCCAGCAATGCTCCGGAAGATATCCGACTCAAAATAACAGCATACACAAATACAAAGACAGGTTGGGCCCCGGCAATAGCTGAAACCAGTGACACCGGCCCCCTCGCAATAGACCAGAATAGCAGGATCGCCGCAACAGGCGCCATGATTTCATTAAATGTAAGAAGCGTCATTGTTGACCGCGGTCGCTTCAAACTGCCAAGCTGCTGAAGCACGGCTGGACGAAGGGCCACCATCAGAAAACAAGTCCCCAGAGTAAGCGAGCCAATAGCATACATATTCAAGGCAGCGCACATATCACTCGAGATGAATGAGACGTCCTTGGTAACCAGGATAAAATCATCCAGTGCATATTTACTGGTGAGGTTGGCAGTAGCCAGACAAAAAGCGGCAATAAATGGCAACACCAGAAGCCATTTGAACCTCTTTCCCGAACTGTACGAAACTCGTCTTCTGGAAATGAGGATGGCACCAGATACCGTTAAAAAGATTGCCAACCATTCCAGCACGGCCAGTGTCTCATCCAGCAACGGTACAGCCATGATAGCTACCAGCACCGGGTGTATGTTCACCACGGGAATCACACGAGAGACCTCCTCCGTCCGCATGACGTACAAGAACAGCAGTATTCCAACTGCCCGAATGATTCCCGAACACACAGCTACAAGAATAGGCGCGTTTCCGGCACCTCCAGGTATGGGAATTGCCACCAGAACAATCACTCCAAAAACAATGGCAATAACCGCAACCGGAAGAAGAAATGCTCTGAGGCTCGGCAGTCTCTTGGTAATTAAGTGGCTATCGATTACATTGACGGCAGCCAGCATTGCAGCGGCAAGCACAGCGGAATCGACCCAGTTCAAAATTCACTTCCCGATTTCACCAAATTCACCTGAAGTATAGCTTACACTACACAAAAGAAGATTCAAAGGTTCCTCGCAAGGGCACGATGCATCGTGCCCCTACTTCAAATCGCCATTGGTTTATGGTATAGTCAGGCCATCGAAATGCATGGACTTCAGGACCATGAGTCGATTCAATTACGCTATCCTTCAACCCGGAAGCATCAAGGCAAAGCCAAATGGGAGACTAATCCCATTTGCAGAACATCGCAGCACTTCGGTCGTTCTATGGCCTGAAGGTCATTCTCCCTCAATCGAAAACACTATTCTCACCGATCCCTGTTTGACAGCCGAAGGGTATCAACATTCAATGGAGGTCTTAAGTGAACTCGGAGTGACCTTCGCCGAAATCGGCTACGTTTTTATCACTCACCAACATAACGACCACATTATCAGGTTCCCTAAAGGCATCCTCAAACCGGCTTTCCGACGGTTTAATCCCAGCGATGACATATGGTCATCCGAAATCCGCACTTCTTTCTATCCGGGACACAGTGCTGATTTGAAGTCATTGATTTTCCACTCATCTTCCGGGGACACCATGTGTATAGCAGGTGATGCCATCCTGAATGAAGAGTGGCTCCGGGCCTGGCAATACTTCTGGCCAAACAGATACTCGCAAGCAGAAATCATCCAGACATGGAAAAGTGTAGCTGCCATCGTTGCGAGTTCTGACGTGATAATACCGGGACATGGTGCACCGATCTCCGTGTCAGTCGCCCTAATCAAAGAACTTCTATCAGGCTTTCCCGCTGCACAGCATTCAGACAGATGTGAGGAAGTAGCACAAGTTCTGAAAAATCGGCTGGCTGAATTGGTTTGATCAATACGAAAATAGCTGTCAGCCGTCAGCTGTCAGTTCTCCCATCCCCTCCCCTAGCAGAGAGAATATGACGTAGCGCGAGGCTTTAGCCTCGCCTAAAGCGACCCTGAAGGGTCGCGCTACGGGAATGGCATTTTCATCCTCGTTGGCATCCATCGCAACCGATATAGGCTATTGCTTTGTCCCCGACGGGCCAATTATAATTGTGCCAACATGAATACCAGAGAAACCTTTCAAGATTGGGCAGAATTACTACCTCAAATCGCCTTCGAAATAGATATCGAAGGTAAAGTAACCCATGCAAACCAGCAGGCTTTCGATGCCTTTGGATATACCCATGAAGAGCTTGATCAAGGCCTGTATGCACTCCGGATGTTCATCCCGGAAGATACAAATCGCGCCAAAGAGACCATTGCACGCTTACTGAATGGGGAGAGAATCCCTGAACTGGATTTGACGGCTGTTCGCAAAGACGGAAGTACATTCCCGGTAATAGTCTACGGAGCCCCGATTACTGAGGAAGAGAAACCAATTGGAGTAAGGGGATTTATAGTAGACATCTCCGAACGAAAACAGATAGAAAACGCATTAATTGAAAGCGAAACCAAGTTCAGAACCATCTTTGAAAACGCCAACGATGAGATTGTCTATCTGGATGAATCCGGTACCATTATTGAAGTAAACAGAAAGGTAGAAGATATCTTTGGATGGAAGCCGGGTGATGTAATTGGAAAGAATTTCACTGAACTCCCCTTTCTTGAATTGGAGAGTATTGAAGATGTCAGTGGCATGTTCAGAAGGGGCTTTGATACCCCAAATCAAGACCTGACCACCTTGAAAGTCAAACGAAAAGACGGCACCCCGGTTTTCATCGAAGTGAGCAATCAGATACTTCAGCTTGAGAATGGAGCAAAACGCAGTCTAGTTATCATAAGAGATATCACAGAACGCATATGGTCGGAAGATGAGCTGAAACGAAAAGAAGAATACTTCCGATCCCTCATAGAAAACGCGGAAGATGGTATTGTGATCGTTGGTGGCGACGCGAAAGTAAACTATTTCGGACCGTCGGTAGAACAAATGTTGGGAGTGAAATCACAAGAACGCCTCGGCAAGAACGTCCTGGACCTCATTCATCCGGATGACATCGCTAACGCCAGCGATGTACTCACCGAACTGCTGCGAAAACCGGGAGAGATCGTACGTGCTGAAGTGCGCGGTCGGCACATTGATGACTCATGGCGAGTTCTCGAAATCACCGGTCGTAATCTGATTGATAATCCGGCTGTTGGCGGCATCGTTACCAATTTCCGTGATATCACCGAGCGCAGAGAGGCTGAAGATGCCCTCAAATTCAGGTCTGCATTTGAGAGTTTGATCACTACAATCTCAACCCGATTTATCAATCTTTCGCCGGGGGAAATTGATTCTGAAATAACAGGGGCACTAAAACTAATTGGAGAATTCGCTGAAGTTGATCGAAGTTACGTTTTTAAATACTCGGAAGACGGTACGACCATCTCAAATACCCATGAGTGGTGTGCCGAAGGGATCGAACCCCAGATCAATAATCTGCAGGAATTATCAGTCGAAGAAGCATCATGGATGATGGATACTCTCGATCAAAGCAACGTATTTTACATTCCATGTGTTGCCGATCTCCCGCCCGAGGCAGCCCTGGAAAAAGAGCTTCTCGAAGCACAGGATATCCAGTCGCTCATCATGGTTCCTATGAAATGTGGCGGATCATCGCTGGGAGCAGTCGGCTTTGATTCCGTGCGAACCAGACGTGTCTGGTCTGATGAAGGTATTAAACTGTTGCAAATGATGGGACAAATCCTGGCAAATGCGCTGGCACGCAAAAATGCCGAAAGGGCTTTACAGAAGGTATATGACGAAGTAGAACAGCGCGTTAAGGAGCGAACCGCTGAACTGGCCGAAACCAACGTACAACTGATGCAGGAAGTCGCAGAACGCGTACGGGCTGAACAAGCCTTGCGCGAAAGTGAAACGAAGTATCGCATGCTGGTGGACAACAGCGCAACTCCTATAACGTACTACAGTATCGATGGGCAGATCATGTTCGTCAATGAGGTCGGAGCCAGAAATCTTGGCGGGACATCTGACGATTTTATAGGAAAATCCATAATTGAACTGTTCCCCGAAGAAGCAGACGTAATAACCAGCAGAATACGCCGCATCGTTGAGTCCGGCATTGGGTATGACCACGAAACTCAGGTGCATCTTCCCATTGGTAACCGTTGGTTCTTTTCAAACCTGCAGCCTATGACCGATGCGAGCGGTAAAATCTTCGCTATCCAGGCAGTCTCACAAGATATCACTGAGCGCAAGCAAGCCCAGGAAGCGTTGAGAGAAAGCGAGGAACGATTCCGCTCCATTATTGAAAACTCTCACGATGTAATTGTCCTGGTAAGCGCCGAAGGAAAAACACTTTATGCAAGTCCTTCCATCGAACGCATCACGGGATATGCAGCCAATGAAAGAGAAAACAATCCGTTCTGGGAGCTTATCCACCCCGATGATATGCCCGGTGTCACGGAGAACTTCACCAAGATTCTGAGTACTCCCGGGGCAACAGAATCGATTGAATTGCGACTTAAACGCAAAGACGGAGAATGGCGATGGGTAGCGGGAACCGGAAAGAACTCTCTGGATAATCCCATATTGCGTGCCATCGTCTGTAATTACCGTGATGTCACCCAACGCAAACAGGCGGAGGAAGCATTGCGAGAATCTGAAGAGACGTACAAGACGCTTCTCGATGGTCTGGATGAGGCGGTATTCAGACTATCCATGCCCGAGGTGATCTGTGAGTATATAAGTCCAGCGGCACAGAAAGTTTTCGGGCACAGCGCTGAGGCTTTCATGTCC
Organism: Chloroflexota bacterium; assembly: GCA_013203045.1. Taxonomy (GTDB): domain Bacteria; phylum Chloroflexota; class Dehalococcoidia; order SZUA-161; family SpSt-899; genus JABMQN01. Next base: position 7,054 of record JABMQN010000203.1, on the reverse strand, counting down.
ACCTCGATGTTCATCACGCATATCATCCACCCCGATTTCCTGCAGTATTTCGAAGACAAGTACAATGAAGTACTTCAGGGTAAGATAGGAGAGCCATACGAATACAAGATTGTGGACACCGATGGTAATGAGAGATGGATCATGCAGACGCAACGCGGTGTATTCGATGACGGGGGCAACTGCGTTCTGATCGAGGGGATCTGCCGAAACATAACGGAGCTGAAAACCGCAGAGGAGGCACTGCGGGAATCGGAAGAGAAATACCGAAAACTGATTGAAGATTTCGACCATCCGATATGGGTTTTTGACCGTGAGGGCATAGTGCAAGTGGCGAATTCCGCAGCGGCAAAGTCTCTCGGTAGAAAACCTGAAGATTTTATTGGGAGATCAATGACTGAATACTCCCCTGAAAGAGCCTCCATGATTATGGAAAGAAATCGTCAGGTCATCGAATCCAGAACGTCTGCTTCATATGAGGATATGTTTGAACTGCCTGCAGGTCAAAAGTGGTTCTGGTCAAATCTACAGCCAGTCAGGGACTCTAACGGTAATACTACCGGTGTTCAGACTATTTCATATGACATCACCGAGCGCAAACGAAGTGAATCAAAATTGAAACAGTACTCCGCCGAACTGCAAGATGTAAACGAGGAACTGGCACGATACGCTGAGGTGGCTTCCCACGATATCTGCACACCGCTGCGAGCCATTCGCTACTACACGCACCTTTTGCGCAAAGATTCGAAGAGCATTTCCATTAAGAAACACCAGAGCTATCTCGATACGATAGACACCGCAGTACACGAAGGTGAAGACCTGGCGAAAAACCTGCTGAAACTCTCACATCTTAGCCAGAACGAGATTCGCATGGAAAAGGTCGATGTAGGCAAGTTACTCGAAAAAATGATCGTCTCATCCGGATTATCAGAGGATGTGGGAATTGTGATGAAGAAGAAGTGGCCCACGATCGATACTGACCCTACACTGATCGGGCAGATCTTCCGCAATTTGATTGATAATGCAGTCAAGTTCAGAAGTGATCCCGCAGGGCGCATCGAACTCAGCTGGAAAGCTGCAGACGATCAAGGCTATGAGTTCACTGTACGCGATCACGGCATCGGTATCGATCCCAGTCACCATGAAGATATATTCGAAATATTCAAGCAGCTTCACCACAAGGAAGAGTACCAGGGTACAGGTATCGGCCTTGCCGTTGTCAAAAAAGCAGCCAGCAGACTGGGTGGATCAGTCCATGTTAAATCAAAACTGGGAAAGGGAAGTTCTTTTATATTTACGATTCCCAGATATGCTTCGTCAGATCGAAGCGAACAGGAGACACCCCAGAGAACCCGCAAAAGAGGTTCTTCAACAGCGCGCAGAAAAAGTCGCTCATCCTAGTCAGTTATCAAGGGACCAGGGATCAGGGATCGGTGCAAATCTTTCACAGGTCATTCTGAGCTCGTCTGCTCGCCGGAGCCATAAAGCGAAGTTGGGATCCGGAATCCAGGCGGGGTGGTTTTTGTTTTAGACAGGATTGCAGGATAAGTAGTAGTGAACATAGAACCTCGAACCATCAACTTCGAACATAAAACGTTGAACCGTCAACCATCAACCTGATAACAACAATCACCAGAATCAAAATTATACCAAAATATTACCGATTATTTACCGATTTCCACTTCGTTTTAACCTGAACATCAGGGATTTAATGATATAATACGGGACACAGGGACAGTTGTGTGGCTGGTGAAGGGTTGCTTCGACAGTTCTCAGCTAATAAAAGGTGGTGTCTTATGACAAAGACAAACCACTTCAACACTGCTATAATTAGCCGTAGCATTGATATGAAACGGACTTCAAAACGGAGAGATCCTAAAGTATCTCGAAAAAACGGCATGATAAAAGTGCTGGTAACCGATGATCACGCAATATCCCGCGCAGGATTAGCCGGTGTACTTCAGTCTGAGCCCGATATCTCTGTGGTGGGTGAAGCTGTCGACGGTCAGGACGCCATTAAAAAGGCTACTAAACTGAAACCGGATATCATCATTATGGATGTCCTGATGCCCCGAATGGACGGTCTGACAGCCGGAAAGGAAATCAAGCAACGATTACCTAACACCAAAATAATCATGCTCACCATCTCGGAGCGCGAGGATCATCTGTTCCAGGCTTTAAGGTTTGGAGCCCAGGGATATCTCTCCAAGGATGCTGCCATCAATGAGATCGTTGATGCGGTAAGAAGAGTCAACGAGGGTATAACTATGATTTCCCCACCGCTTGTATCCAAGCTGGCTGCCGAACTCCGCGATGTCCGTGAGGAGCCCTCCATCAGTAAAAGGGAAATGCAGGTACTGCAAATGCTGGGTGAAGGGCTGAGCAATGAAGAGATGGCTCAACAGCTTTATATTAGCGAAAGCACCATTAGAACTTACATCCATCGGATCATGGAAAAGCTCCGTCTCAAGAACAGGAGTGAAGCTGTAGTGTATGCCATCAACAACCATTTCACTAACACTCCCGGCTTCGCAGAATAAACCGCATATCCTCAGCACATCTGATCACACCTCCCCCCTTTCCTTGGCAGGGAAGAGGGGATTTCTTTGCCCCGGCAAGCGACCTCAAAATGGAACATCAAGTGGGGTATGTTTATTGCCAGGGGGCAGGGACCAGCAGAGATCGTAGGGTGGGTTTCACCACCATTTCTGGGGGTTTTTGCCAGGATAACAGGATTGCAGGATAAATAGTAGTGAACATAGAACCTCGAACCATCAACTTTGAACATTGAACCAGTAACGACAAGCCATTTTTGGTAATAATTCGCCATTCATCCACCGCCAATAATTTCCCTTTATATATCCTTAACAGGATTTTCTCAATCGCACATTAGTCACATTACTCGATTATACATTGTACTTTGTAAACAATCCGCGTCGCGAAACCGCGACACAAAATCATCGTATTGTTGATAGACAAGTCCCGACATTTGTGTTGCAATGGCACTAGAATTATTAATAGAAAAATAGACAAAAAGGGCCAAATAATAAAAACAGTATAAACGCATGGCGATTTTTCGGACTATTAAAAGGCAACCCCATAATGTCTCCGGCGATGTGACTGAAGAGGGCTTATCTCCTCTGGCCCTCTTCAGTCCCGCGCCGAAGTCAATTGTGTGATACCGATGTCGATAGCCATCTCACGAGATAACATCAAATTCTCGGTCATAGACCAGGACCCTGCGATGGCGAATGTCCTCTCCATCGGTTTCGGGCTGCGCTGACTGGAGTGCCATGTCTTTATAGCGACCGAGGGAACACTGGGAGCCGCCCTAGTGCAGGCCGAACTGCCGCAACTGGTGGCAACGCAGATGAAGAAGCGAGGCATGAGTTGGACCAAACGTGGCGGGAACCGGATGGCTCGGTTGATAAATTTAAGGAATCAAGGGAAGCTTCATTCCCGGGTCAATTATCGATCACAACAAACAGTCAGTCGATCTCGGAAAGCTAAACCAAACATCGATCTGACAGTTGATAAATATGGCAAACAGAATCACGCAGCCTGGCTTGAAGGAGAACTCCCTGCTCTATCAGGCCCGCACTGCAATCGTCTTTGGGCTCAAGTTCTGGATGCAATAGCTCACTCAACCGGGATTATAGTCTAGCAATGACTATTCGAGATTCTTCCCACCAAATGTTGACAGTTACCGATTCAATTGGTAGTGGGTCAATTTGAAATTAAATAGAAATAAAAGATTTGATGCTCAATGCCCGTTTATTTCAAAAACGAGAACTATGGTTTTTCAATAGAGGCTGTGAATGATTTGAGTGTAGATAAGGTTGACAACATCAACCTTTTGTGGTAACATGCAACTGTATCGGTATGAAAGAGGATGCTGTAAGGGTTGGTCCTTACGGGGTCCTTTTTCGCATTTTAGGGGATAAACTGCACCTTCGTTTGTAATTCATCCATGTATGAGATATATCCAGTTGCTGCCTGTTCAAGTAAATGCGAACAACCTTTTTTACTGGAACCTAAAACACAAAGAAGTTTTGATTGACTAAGTAGATATTTAGCAAGGCAAGCAATATCACCATCACTAGTTACGATAACAGCCTTATCGTAAACTTCATAGTCTATCATAGCTTGCAGCACTAATTCTGCATCAACATTGCCCTTAACAGTACCTCCTATTCTATATGTAGGCTTGTAAATAAGTTCATAACCGTGTTCTTTCAGCATGTCATATAATGCTGTGTTTTCTTCCATGTATCCAATGAAATAATAAGCAACTGTAACGCCATATTTATCACTAAGATATTTACGAAATTTACGAGTGTCTAGTTTCCAGCCTATTTCTAGTGCAGACTTGTATACATTCTGACCATCAATGAATGCGTAATTATTCTGCTGTATTTTCATAACATGTGCTACAAATATTAAACGTGTAGGCTCGTGTTGTCAACCTTTGTTCACTCAGGGTAGTGGGTCAATTCGTCGGATTGACTAGCGAGGCATTTTTGTGCTATACTTTATATAGAGTTGAAGGTCGAGAGCATCGACAGAGGAGGTGGCTCAAATGACACTTCACAAGCTATATGGAGTATGGCAAGTCACTTCATGAAGCCCTGCCAAGTGAGCAGGGCGAGCGGACCTGAACCAAGCCCGCAGAGATAGTTGGGGAGCGAAGGTCAGGAGAGCAACCCCCACTCCGGGAGTAAACTCCGGGAAGGGTTGGGTTCAGAAGCTAGTAACCGTAACGAGGGTCTCCGAAAAGGGGCCCTCTTTTTTATTATAAAATTAACCGATCATCATGAATGTTTACTCTCCATATCTGTTCCCCTATAATGTAGCTGATGAAACAAATCCTTGCTCCCATAGTTTCCAACTCTGAGATCATACCGGACGTTCACCTCATTCGGATTGAAGCTCCTCAGGTTGCTGCTGAAGCTCGACCAGGGCAGTTTATTACCGCTTGTTGCGGCGATGATGTATTACTAAGGCGGCCTTTGAGTATTCATCGAATAGAAGAGGGACAGCTTGCTTTGTTATTCGCTGTTGTGGGTCAGGGAACTGCTTGGCTTGCCAATCGAAAACAGGGAGAATCCCTGGATATTCTGGGGCCTCTGGGTAATGGTTTTAAAGTACAACAAAATACTCATAATATTTTGTTGGTTGCCGGAGGAATAGGTATTGCACCTTTGGTATGCCTGGCTGAAAAGGCTGTGGACGACGGTATCTCGGTGAAACTGATCCTTGGCACAGCAACCGCTACGCAGCACTATTCTGAGGTCGACGGAGTGGAAATTATCCGCGTGACTGAGGATGGTTCACTGGGAGAGAAAGGAATGGTTACCGATCTTTTACCATCCATTGCCGGATGGGCTGATCAGCTCTTTGCCTGCGGTCCAATCTCGATGTATCGTACGATGGCAGCAATGGGTACCGAAATTGAGGGTAAATCGGTTCAGATTCTTCTGGAGCAAGTGATGGGGTGTGGAGTTGGGGCTTGCCGCGGTTGTGCCATACCGACACATCAAGGAATGAAGATGGTATGCCAAAATGGCCCTGTATTCGACCTTAGAGAAATTATGTGGGAACAAATAACTGCGCCGAAAATCGGTCAATTTTAAAGAATTTGATTGATGATGATTGATTGCTCCCGGTTTGCTCCCACCGAGACCAGGTCGACCGGACACCCTACGATTTCCTCTATTCTCCTTACGTATTGCTGAGCTGTTTTGGGAAGATCGGTAAAATCACGAATGCCACTTGTGGTTGTCTGCCAGCCGGGCATCTCTTCATACACAGGCTGACATTTTTCAAGAGTGTCAATATTAACCGGTGGAGCTTTGAGGATGGTGCCGTCGACATCGTAGCCGGTACATATCTTTACCGTTTGACATGTATCGAGGATATCGAACTTGGTTACAACTATCCCAGAGAAACCATTCAGCCTGGCACTGAATTGCGCTGCTACACCATCGAACCAGCCACAGCGTCGTGGCCTGCCGGTTGTGGTCCCATACTCCTTTCCCCTTTCTCTGATTCCCTCACCTGTGGCGTCTGTCAGTTCTGTCGGAAAAGGACCGCCCCCAACCCGGGTAGTGTAGGCCTTGAATATACCTATCAACTTGTTGATTTTCATTGGACTTAATCCCATTCCCAGGCATGCTCCCCATGATGTTGGAGGGGAAGAAGTAACGTAGGGATAGGTACCGAAATCGATATCCAGCATGGTACCCTGGGCTCCTTCCAGGAGGACAGAGGAGCCACTATCTATCGCCTCGTTTATCATAAGGCTGGTCTCTCGTACGAAGGGTTTCAGTCGATCGGCATAACCACAGTATTCCTCGAAAACTTCGTCGAATGAGAGAGGACTGGCTCCGAACACCTTGGTTATAATCTGGTTCTTGAATCCCAAAAATCCGCGAAGGCGCTTCTGGAACAGATCTCTATCGATCAACTCTCCCATGCGAAGTCCTCTTCGTGCAGCCTTGTCCATATAAGCTGGACCGATACCTTGTTTGGTGGTGCCTATGGCACTATCACCACGGGCGGTCTCTTCAAGTTCATCGAGGTAGGGATGATAAGGCATGATTAGATGAGCTCGATCACTAATGTAAAGCCGGTCTATGCTAATCCCTCGCTGCTGAAGGGACTCTATTTCGCTGATGAGGATCTTGGGATTGATTACCACGCCATTACCGATTAGACAATCTGTCGCAGGATGAAAAATACCGGAGGGTACAAGGTGGAGTTTGAATTCGCCTTGTGCATTGACAACAGTATGTCCGGCATTGCTTCCACCGGAATAGCGTGCTACAATATCGGCTTTTTCTCCCAAAAGGTCAACGATCTTACCTTTACCCTCGTCTCCCCATTGTCCCCCGATAATTGCAACTACTGACATCCGAATACCTCTTTTCGTCAACCCTGTTGGGTTTGCGTATTACACCTATTCACTATGCATTTTCATGTTATCAGACATAAAAAAACGGAGAGGGTGGGATTCGAACCCACGGTACCCGAGGGTACACGCGCTCTCCAGGCGCGC
>JABMQN010000202.1 GCA_013203045.1 Chloroflexota bacterium | reverse complement strand
TTAAACAGAACGGGAAGCGGGTAAGCTTATCTATATGATGAAAAAGAGGTCAACCATTCTTGGCTGATGTTCTGTCTTTAATGAATTGCAAACTCTAGCTCTTACCGGTTCTAAACACGTTGGTTCCGCACTTCCCACAAACACCCTTGGTTGCAGGCTTCCCGTTCTTCATGGTGACCTTCTTGGGATTCTTGATCTCCACTTTCTTACGGCACTTATTGCAATAAGCTTCCATAACAATACCTCCCTTTAAACAAAGGCTATTTACTTCCTAGACGAGTGGTAACGTTCAGAAGTTCCTGAGTGAAGCGAATAGAGGGTAGAAACGAAATCACCCGCCGTTCGGTTTCAGGGATATATATATTGAACCGATTCTACCCCTTCCCAATCTTGAACATCCTAGTTCCACACTTAGGGCAAATACCTTCAGTCGCAGGTTTACCATTCTTCATAGTGATCTTTTTGGGATCCTTCATTTCCTTCTTGGTTCGACACTTCATGCAATAAGCGGTCATTGGTGCACCTCTTTCTATTTATTACTCCGGTATAACCCCTGTACATCTCCAATTGATCTCAGCAGTTCTGTCATCAATTTCCACAACACAAGCCGGGTTACACCCCTCTTTTTCTATCTCCAGATCAATCCACCAAGTGCCCGTATCCGGATTGCACATGTAAGTGCTCTTGATAGTACCATCCTTCCCACATTCACTATCCTGGGCGATCTGGAGGGCTTCCTCGATGGTCATCTGGGCACCGTTCTCTGTGTCGATGCAGGTTTCCTGATCGGTGGGATTATCACCTTCATCACAAGCAACAGTGAGTAGTAGCATTATGCTGAGGATTATGGCCAATCGCTTCATGGTTCCCCCTTCAAAGTACGATTGAGTAGGCAAAACGGTGGGTAAACAATACGGAAAAGCGTATCCGCCCCATGCTAGCACAATTAGCAGCCGTTGTCTTGTCACGGAAAACGCGTCACGGAAACGTCTACATCATATAATGATAATGGTTATTTATAGCTATATAGCAACTGGGAGGATATCCATTGGGGGGGTGTTTTTTATCAAACAATACTTCACTCGTAACGCTAGCTTCAGATTTAAAGAGGTGTACGGCTTAATGTACTAGGTTAATAGTATTCTAAGAGTGTTTTAAGAGTAAACTATGTATATTCTCAGCCTAACTGTACGGATATAGTTATCTAAGTATTATTCTTAGAGAGGTTCTGAGAGGAGTATATAGTTACTATTAATCCTATATGTATAAGTGTTATGAATGAGGAAGCACGCAAAAAATAAAAAATAATTGTAGTCAGCTATTCAAGTTGGGGGTTGGTACCTAATCCCTTTGTACACTTCTACCGTTTTGCTTGCTTAAATCCATTCATCCACGTGGTGATTGAGTGTAATCCAGTCATTGTATCGTGAGATGTTTTTTCTCTTTATCGGATTATCTGTATATGATATTTAGTTTCAATGAATTCTGTGATACCTTGCTGCGAACGCCATGGATCGTACTGATCTCTTCTTGGGTTTATCTAATTCAATCCACAGTACCATTGCAGCATAGACCAACACCATCACACCCAAGATGACAACACTAACTATTGTAAAGAAATCCATTAGTCGCCTCTGTACCACTCATTAACAAAGACATATCCACATTCGATTTCATCTTAGAGCGCTGGTCTACCTTTGTAAGTGACTTGGATCACACAATCCGTGGTATAATGCCGCAAAAGCGATAGTAATTGTTCTGTATACGAGATTATGGAGGAATTAATGATGTATGGAGAAGGCGTTAAACTGGAAAATCCTGCTTTTGTTCATCCTACAGCTCAGATATATGGAAATGTAAAAATATCAGAAGGTGTCTCCATATGGCCTTATGTTGTAATACGTTCAGAGGCTCATGAAGTTGAAATATTGGAGAAAACAAACATTCAAGATTTCGTTATGATACATATCGGTGTATCCCACGGAACCTATATTGGTAATCACTGCTCTATTACTCACCATTGCACCCTACATGGATGCAGGATTGGTGATAACTGTCTTATCAGTATAAATTCAACGATTATGGAAGGTTGCGTTATAGGCGACAATTGCATTATTGCAGGGCATACGTTTCTAAAAGAAGGTACAGTTATTCCTGATAACTCCATAGTAGCAGGTACTCCCGGTAAGGTCATCAAAGAGAAAAACTGCCGCATTGAGAATCGACTAAATGCAATCGGATATTATGAGAATGGACTGGGCTATGCTCAAGGCGACCATCGTAAACTTTCAAATGCTGAAGTGCTGAAAGAAATTCAAAAGCTTGTTATTGAAATGGAATGAGCATATAGGCACTTAGCAACAGCATGAACACCGACCCTAGAGAACAGCCTCTCCTGCACTCCTGGTCCTTCGCCAACCCCCTGAGGACGTCACCGATTCATTAAAAGTTGACGTTTACGACCTCTCGTTGAAGGCCCTACCCTTGAGTTGATGTTACGCCCATCTGGGTCTATCTGCCTGACCGCCTGACATTGCGGCACAGCCTTACATTCGCATCTCTGTGTCAAAGTACCACGCGAACACACCAGGATTGTCGCCCACTTGTGCCGGTGTATCTTTTCCATTCCATTTCTGTCCCGATAGACCATAATATACCCCCTGTGTGGAGAGTATCCAGACCACTCTAAAGACGAGTCTCTGTGGTACTTTGTTCCGTGTCCATCTAGGGGGTATATACCTTTGGGCAGAATGGCCCCCATACAGTAGGGAGAGTGCCCGCCTATATTTTCAGGATTTCGAAGGGCGAACGCTACATGTTGTATCGACGATAAATCTCTTGCCTTACAGGGCAGGAGCAGGAAGAAATTCTGCCTAAAAGAGTCTCGTATGGGCAACGCTCATCGTGTGTGTTTGCGACATAGTACACCAGGTCATGGACAACCCGTACAATGTCACAGCAGGTATCCTTCGGATTAACCAGACAAGCAAAATCCTTCGTGCATTTTGTGGCTTCCTCTAAAGCGACTTCATCAACCGCAATTTCCATGGTCCCACACTCCACCAAAAAAGTAGGCGATTAAGGTTATACCCAAGGGATGAGATAAATCAACCTGTAGAAATACGGGGATTTCTTGTCGCGTTTTGGCCACTTGATGCAATATAGAATTATATTGTTCAATCCCATTCTGCACGGACAGTGATTCGTGCCAGGGGTGAGGATTTGTTAGGTAGTTCCTTTGCTTTTTGCTGCACTCCCTGGACAAGTTTCTCTCATGGCACACAAGCCGCAACCTTTCTTCCTAATAGGGAATGAAGCTACATTCAAGGTTATGAACAATACCAAAACGGACCAATAAATCCAAACAGGATCTTCAATAATAGCAAAAACAAGTGCTGTCAAAAGAATCGCCGGTGGAGGTACGATATAGAAAAGGCTAAGTTTCATCCCCACATTTGGATCACCACTGTTTTGTTTGAACATGGCTGATGAGATCTTTCCCCAGCCCAGATGACACAGCTTATCGTAGTAGTAACAACCACTGCAATTGTGTTTTTTCAATAGAATCTGGACTACCACTACCAAGACTCCCCATATGATGGTTAGCAATGGGAGACCCAATGGTGTCCATACTGGCCATAGGAGATATCCTGCCAGTACCCACATAGTCAAATAGAGTAGGTTCTCTCCTGCAATCGGTAACAAAGAAAACGACTCGGTCCCAGGAACAATCTTGTCTTTATAGCATTTATACATCTCTGACTACCAATTTGACCACCAAAGATTAATATATGATGTGTATTGCACCTTAAATTGGTTTCCACTATCCTACCTAACCGTTTGGAGGTAGTCAAGAAAAATACTCTTCGCAGTTGAATATTCTGTTGGTGCATATACAGCCTGTGACGTCTCGTAGTTCATGTAAATACATTCCACTCTTACAGGGATTAATGACCAGAACTCTTTCTCCAAATCAATCAATCAATGTGATATTAGTCACATAAGAAGTGGATCTGTGGTTGGTAGTGTATATGCAATTGGAGATAGACTAATGAAATGTACAAACGAGTTACGCAAAGCATTTGATGAAATATCGAATGATCCTAAACTAACCCGAGATCAGTGGGATGAAGCAATTCAATCAAAAGTACGGGAATTCATCGAAAAATACCGGGAATACCACTCACAGGACTCGACTCGTGGTAAGTGATCTCATCAAATAGACGTAATTGGGTGTCGCATAAGCAGGGAGAAAAAGAATGCAGGATGATCGAGAGAATTCTCGTAACAGAGACGAAGGAGTAGTGAAAGATAATTTTGATCCTGACTCATCTGAAGAAGAAAATAAACCAAATGCGCTGCTTGTTTACATTCAGAAACTGGCTTTACACTTCAAGAGAGATTTCGATGATCCTCTGTGAGCTATCTTTTGATTCATTGATTAATCTAGTGAGAAGAGGATGTTGATGATAGCGGACATCAAACACAAACGACCACTTTAATTGTAATGATTTTGTAATTATTTTTTGCATATTTTTGTAACTTTGAGATACTCCTTCAAATATACTTGTTCTGCCCCTTGGAGGCTGGGTTTGGTACTACTGATATCGTCATGAGAAAGCAATGAATGCTCTTGATTCTATGTGCTGATGTGGATACCCTTTGTGAACATATCATGAAATCTAGGCAATATGACTGAAATAAGGTCATATGATTATCAGGTAGTCCAACGAGAGTGGGTGCTCTTTGGAATATAACAAAAAGTAAGGAGGGGAAATAAGTTATGGAAGATGATGGAAAACTTCACTGGGATACGATAACTGAACCGTTTGAACATGCTATCGATAATTTGTTCGACTACCTACCCCAAATAGTCGGTGCGCTAATCTTGGTGGTGATTGCTTGGATTCTAGCCAAAGTTGTACGGAAAGTCGTACGGAAAGCAATAGCAACATCCAAGATTGAGGAAAGAGTCGGCAAAGGGGGTGACATCGCTCAACGTAGTGGCCAGGCAGCATGGTGGATTGTCTGGATATTTTTCTTCCTGGCTATCCTTGAGACCCTCGGTGTAGAGGGGATGATGGAGCCGATCCGGTTAACATTTGAGAAAATATTTGATCGACTTCCGGACGTTGTTGCTGCCGCAGTAATACTGATTATTTCCTGGGTGATAGGTCGCCTTCTGGTTGGATGGATCAGGAACTTCCTCACTACTGTCCGTTTCAATGAAGTCCCAGTTAAACTCGGTCTAACCAAAACACAGTCAGAAGGTAATTGGGCACCAGCGAACATCGTGGCTTACATTGTACTCGCACTCATCATGCTGTTCGCCGTCATGATGGCAGCAGACATACTGGAATTCCCGACCGCCAACAATCTGGTCGCAGACTTCACTGAGTTCTTCGCTCAAGTACTCCTAGGGGTAGTTGTCCTCGCGATTGGTGTTTTCATGGCAAAGTTTGTAGCTGGTCTTATGAGAGCAGCCAAACAGCCACCAGCCCTTGCTACATTGGTACAAGTCTTTATTATTGTGCTCGTCTCAGCTATGGGTCTTTATACGATGGGTTTTGCCAACGAAATCATCTTGTTAGCTTTTGGACTCATGTTGGGTGCTATCGCCGTAGCGGTTGCGGTTGCTTTTGGTATGGGAGGGCGTGAAGTTGCTCGAGATGTTCTGGAAAGCTGGGTAAAAGCTTTAAGATCAGACAAATCAAAAGAATCGAATGAACCATAGGTACACAGCCTTATATAATTAGAGCACCCAATCTCATTTAACGTCACCGCTCCAGTCTGCCATTAAGTTCAGGCTGGAACGGTGATTCTAGTAACGGAGCGGCAAAAGTGGTTTTTCTCCACCTACGAATCAGCTTTGCACGTACAATTAATTTAATTGCATACTGCACGGACGGTGGTTCGTGCTGGGGTGCGGGAGAGATCTTCTTATCAATGTAGAAGTTGACCCAACCAACGGTTCGGTCAAAGGGGTGTCGTGTACCCTATTGACAAGCCAATACCTCCATAGGTGCCCTGACACATTCGTGGGCAGGTATCGACTGCAAATTTAGCTTTTTCTATTTCCTGCGTAGCAGGAATGATAACTTCCAGATTTAGCTCGTCCGCTTCAGTTTACGTTGCCGAATATACCATTGAACAATACGTTCTAAAGTGGTTACAATGGACACGTTCAGGGATAAACAAATTGCTCAGTATCAACCCTTATAGTGCCAGTAATAATCACCAACCCAAAAGTGTTCACGGTACATATGGGGGATTCTGAACCTCCCACATATGGGCCTCATAATTTGCGGGTATACGCACAGAAATACCATTATAAAGATCCACCGCAACATGATGACTTTGACACCACTCGGGGTGGATTCCCGCTTCCCAACAATTTACGTTGGTAAAGTGGTTCCAGTATGGACCAGATACGTCAAGGTTAATCAACCATGGATTGCCCTGGGTCCAGGGACCGGTGCCGGCCATATTGCACACTGCCGGATTTGAATACCTCGTATCCATCACCCCTTTCAATTCATCTACGCTTGGGAATCGCCAGCTGACACATGAATCACCAAATTTGCAGTAGTCCATGCCCCAATAATTCCAGGTTTTGTGTGATGTGCTCGGACTTCTGTCCCATAACAATCCGGTATTGTTATCTCTGACATCCCCACCCCCGCGTGTCCAATTGAAGATAGTAAACCGTGTTCCTTCGCTAACACCATCACAGTCTTCATCAACCCCACTATTAGGAATCTCAACACCATCTCTGGGATTAACGTTAGGATCATCATCATGACAGTCGTCACAGTTGGCAACCATTCCTTCGGGTTGTTCGATTGTTCCTACCGGATTCCTGTCATTAGCACCAAAGCCGTCTCCGTCTGCATCCGGATACCATAATGGAAATGGTAAACAATCCGACTCATCTCCGGAGCAATTTTCATCAATACTGTTGCAATAATCAATTGCTCCGGGATGTGCACTTGCAAGCATATCATAACAGTCGTCACCGTTAGCAACATATCCATCGGGTTGATTAACTTCGTCTGACCAAATAAGCGGGTCACCATACCCGTCACCATCTGCATCCCGATACCACAGATGAACACAATCGTCATCTTCTAGATCTACTTTGTAATCGCAATCATCATCAATAGAGTTATTGCAAATTTCAGTTAACCCGGGATTTCTCATGTCGTCATCATCATCACAGTCGCCACCAGTTGCTATATATCCTTCAGGTTGATCATAGGAATATTCGTCATTATAAGAGTCACCATAGCCGTCTTCGTCACGATCCCGATACCATCGGCATTCTAATGATCCATTACAATCTTCATCAACACTATTACTGCATATTTCAGTGGCTCCGGGGTGTACACTAGCATCCCCATCATCACAGTCTGTCTTATTTAACACATACCCGGATGGTTGACCAGCATTACTAATCCATTGGAGAGGATTACCATACCCGTCGCCATCAAAATCCTTATAGTATTTAGTACCAACACCCGGCTGAGGCAGCGTATTACCACCACAACCAGCTGTGATCACCATCAGCAGAACCAGGATAAAGATGATTGGTTTTGTTACCATTGTTTCCTCCCTTTTTTGGCATTGCCATCATTCTCGGGGACAAGTTTGAGAATGGTGAGGCAGAGCCACTAATGGTTCCGCCTCTTAAGTGAAATCAAATGAAACTACAATTGGGTTTCATTTTTCACATCAATTTTCGTTGCACACACTGTATCGAGTGTCTTTGGCGTCACAGTACTGTACTTGCAGGTGATCAGGTGTATCACAGTTAGTGTTGATAGGTACGTTCCACAAACAGGAGAATGGGCATGGTTTAAGGTCCTTGTAAAAGCCGTA
>JABMQN010000012.1 GCA_013203045.1 Chloroflexota bacterium | reverse complement strand
TTGCTATGCAACTCATCTGTTAGAATCCGGTGTTAATCTCAGATATATTCAGATCTACTTAGGGCATTCTTCTATTGTATCTACACTCGTCTAAAATGTTAACTCGAAAATAATGTAAAAAACAGTGTAATAATCTGCATTCTACACCCCAGAACGCAGATTGTGGTTTACATTATGTTCTCAGTGGTCTTTTGAAGTTTTCCAGCCACGCAATAATACCTTTAGTTCGTTTCCAGAACGGTTCGATCTCCTGGTTTTTGGCAATATGCTGGTTTGCCTTCGACAATGCCTCTACTTTCTGTTTACTGAGTACTCGGGCATAAATTTCAGTTGTTTTTATCGAAACATGACCCAAGATATCCCTAATGAACACAAGAGGAACTCCAGCCTGAAGCAGGTGGATAGCTAAACTGTGCCGAATGCAATGGCAGGAGAATTTTTCTGGGATAAGATCAGGTCTTTGCAGCTTTGCCAAAGCGACATATTTGTCGAGGATTTTACCCAGTGCCTGCCGGGTCAATTTGTTGTGTTGTTTGTTGGGAAAAAGCGGGTATAGATTGGCACAGGGCTCAAGAAGTGCATATTCCAGCATGTAAGAGCGGAGTATCGGTTCCAGATTGTCCCTCAGAGGCACGATTCTGGTCTTGTTCCCCTTACCGGTTATTGCGATCGTAGATGGGGTTGAGAACCGCAGGCACGAGGGAGTGAGGTCGCAGGCTTCCTGAACTCTGCAGCCGGTTGCATACATCAGACTTAACAGGGCAAGATCTCTCCTTCCGATTGCCGTCTTTTGATCTGGAAGGCTTAGCAGGAGTGTCATGCCTTCAACAGTGAGAAAAGTCATTATCTTGTGCGGTGCATTCTTGAAGGGTATACCGAGGATCGCACCCCATTGCTTGAGAAATTCCGGGTGGTCGTACTGGAGATACCGGAAAAAGGAATGAATCGCAGAAAGCCTGACGTTCCTGGTTGCCGCTGAACACCCCCGCTCCTGTTCGATATAGGTCAGGAAACGCTCCACAAGGCGGTGGTCGAAATCCGACAGCTGGATCAGTTCAGCGTTGATGTGCTCCCAATCTCTCATGAAATCGAGTAACTGGGAGAAGGTGTCGCAGTAACTCTGGAACGTATGACTGCTGCAGTTTCTGGTATTGGGGAGGTAATTGTTCAAAAAGCGATCGAGGTATACAGGGAAATCCATAGGTAAGGTATGTTTATTGGGCATGGTTCACCTCCGGAAAAACCGAAGGAGCGATGGAATTCGCTTCGGTCAGGACCCCGGGAAACATCTCCTCCGACAACCTGACATATGTTTCTGTGGATTTCAGAGAACAATGACCCAGGTATTTAGAAAGCAGAGGCAGGCCGTAGTACAGATCCAGACCTGCATCGGCCATAGCCGCCATACTGTGCACTGCTGCAGTATGGCGCACATCGTGCATCCTGGGACCTTTCCCCCGTCCCTCATGATGGATTCCTGCCAGTTCGATGCATTCCCTAAACAACACATATAAGGAGTTGCGACTGCAAGGTTTGCCGTCCCTTCTCCGGAAAAAAGGCATGGTCGCATTCGCACCAACATTGTGGCGTACCGAGTACCCTCTCAGAATCGCCAACATGGAATCCGAGACGGGAACAAGTCTGTCTCTTCCGTTTTTTGACTCTCGTATCAGAATAGTCCCATCTTGTAGATTGACATCCCCTACTGTCAGTCTAACTAATTCCCCTGCCCGCATCCCAGTCGCATATAACAAGCGTATCGTGATCGGAAAGAGCAAGATGTGGGAGCTGGATATGCCGGTTCCTTTTCTGGAGGAGCGGTCGTCACTCGCCTTGAACAGCCTGGCAATTTCCTCATGAGTGAGGATACGGGGGATGAAGGTAGAGTGGAATTTTATGGGTTGGGGTACGAACGATGGATACCCCACGTCATTGAGGTATCGGGCAAACCCGTTTAGATGCTGGATCCTCTGTGACAGATTTGAATCCGCCTCGTTCGGACGTTGCTTGCCCCAGAGCTCTGCCTGCTCTCTTGTCACACCTATAGTTGACGCACCGGTAACGAAAAAGAAATCATCCAGTTCTTTCAGGGCATATTCCATCTTGAATTTCAACCCGTACGAGCGTTTGAAAGCGATATACTGATTGAGAATCGGTGCGTAGATACTGTGGTAAGGCATCATGGCAGCACCTCCTGGAATTTGAAAGGAGGGACTTCCAATGCACACTGCCGAAGGGCTTTCCGGTCAATTCCGATGTATCTCATGGTCGTCTCTGATGAGGCATGACCATAAATTGCCGAAATAATGGGCAAGGGCGTTTTCGCCTCGAGTAGCCGTTTCCCCAAGCTGAAACGAAGTGAATGCGAACCCCGTTTCCTCCCGTCCGGCTTAATCCCACTTCTCGTAAAGCATTTCCGTACAATGCTGCAAACGCCACCACCGTTGAAAAATGGCTGAAAGGGGGCTGAGGCTGTCAGGAACACTTCTTTCGCATCGCTTTGGGGTCTGCCGTATTTGAGGTAGTCGATGATCGCTTCGCCTAGATCATTAGAAAGGGGAAGGACAAGGGGCTCTTTAGTTTTCTGCTGGAGAATGGAAACCAGACAACGATCCCAGTCCAGATCCTTGAACTCCAGCCTGGCAATGTCACCTGCCCGTAACCCGAGATGGGTGATGAGAAGGATCATCGCATAGTTGCGTTTCCCTACAGGGCTCGCCCGATTGATGGACGATAGTAATAGTTCAATCTCACTATTTGAATATGTAGTCGGGAGTTTGGCATCACTTCTATAGGTGCCTTTGGGGACAAAGATGGCGAGGTTCTCCTGAATTGCCCCGACCCCGAAAAGATAGCCAAGAAACCCTCTCAGCAGGCTGAGAAGGTGCGTAATCATGGAGGGAGAATAGGCAACCAGTGATTCCACATAAGCAAACAGGCCTTTTCGGGTCAATCCATCCCAGGATTGCAACTTCATATTTGTCAGGAAATAATCCTTTATGTACGTTAGATACAGGCACTTTAGCTTGATGGTTCCCGACGCTCTCCCGAGTTGCCGGTCATGATCAAGGTATTCATTGATCGCACATCCCAGAGACCCATCAAAGTTGAAAACCCTGTTCGGCTTGCCAAATACGGAAAGATTTCCAGTTTCCGAATAGCTAAGAATCGCCTGGAGTGAGTTGATTTCATTCTTTTCTTTCAAAGACAGTGTATAGAAAGGTCTCTCTCCAATAATATCCTGTATTAGCCATTCACAGAGTTCTGCATTAAATTCTTCATTCTCCTTCCCATTGGCCTTCAGTCTAGCTATGACATCCTCATGATAGTTTCTGTAGCGGTTGAGGGTTCTTCGTGAATAATTTAGTTCCTTTAAATGAGAAAATAGTGACCTGTATTCCTCCTCAAATAGATTCGTATTACTTTTCTTCTCTTTCATAATTGCCTCCTGCCATGAAGTATGACCGGTGATGTTCTGAAAAAAAAGAGTGGAACATAATGTAAACTCATATCTTCATTTGATAGGCTCAGATGAGGAGTTTAACTACTGTTTTTTACATTATTTTCGAGTTAACATTTTAG
>JABMQN010000201.1 GCA_013203045.1 Chloroflexota bacterium | reverse complement strand
GCTTTCATCAGTGATCCCGGCAAGTGTGCGTTGTATGCAAATAAAGCTCTTGCGGATGTATATGGTCTCACAATAGAGCAAATTCAAAGACTTGATTTTAAAGAGTACGTCAAGCCAAGTCTCTATTCTAGGATCGTCGAACAGGATCACATTGTTGTATCGGAGAATCGCATTTTGAAGATCGAAGAAACCATTCCTCTCGAATCGGGTTTGTCAGAGTGGTTAACTTACAAATTCCCTATTGAACACGAAGATGGACATACCCTGATAGGGGGTTTTGGCATTGATATCACCGAGCGCAAGCAGACGGAGGAGGCGCTGCGAGAGAGCGAGGCAAAATTCAACACGGCGTTCCAACTTCTTCCCATAAGTTCGGTAATTACCACCATTCCCGATGGCCGGATTGTTAATGCAAATAATACATACTTGGCGAACCTTGGATTGTCACCGGAAGAAGTTCTCGGGAAGACAAGCCAGGAGATATTGGTTATAGAGAATCCAGAAGATATTGATGAAATTGGCCAGATGCTGGAAAAATCCGGCAGAGTTGCAAACAAAGAAATCACCATAGTGGACAAAGATGGTCGACGGTATATCGGGTTATACTCGGCGGAAATGATTACGGTTGAGGGTAAACCTCATTTGCTCGCGGTAACAAACGATATCACCGAGCGCAGGCAGGCGCAGGATGCGCTGAACGAACGGTTTAAAGAGCTGCGTTGCCTCTATGGCATCACCGAGATAGTCGCTAGGGAAGGCATCACCATAGATGATATCTACCAGGAAGCGCTGGAACTGCTTCTGACAAGCTGGCAGTACCCCGAAATCACCTGCGCCAAGATCGCTATCGGTGATAAGGAGTTCCATACGGAGAACTTCAGAGACAGCGAGTGGAATCAATCCGCGGATATCACAGTGCACGGAATCACAGTAGGGAAGTTGGAGGTCGCTTACCTGGAAGCGATGCAGGACCGTAGGGAGAATCCTTTCCTTGATGAAGAGAGGCTGTTGATTGATGCTGTTGCCGAGCGGTTGGGAAGAATTATCGAGCACAAGCAGGCGGAGGAACAACTCCGGCAAACAATGGAAGGTTTGGAACACTCAAACAAGGAACTGGAACAGTTTGCCTATATAGTATCCCATGATTTGCAGGAGCCCCTGCGGATGGTGGCCAGTTATGTTCAATTGCTGGAGAAGCGCTACAAGGACCAACTGGATCAGGATGCCAACGACTTTATTAACTTCGCCGTTGACGGAACCATTCGGATGCAGCAGATGATTCTTGATATTCTGGAATACTCGCGGGTGGGAACTAAAGGGAGAGAATTCGAGAGTGTTGATCTCAATTCCGTCCTCAGTAAAGTAGTAACCAACCTGGGTGGGCAGATTGAAGATAGCGGAGCTCTCATCACCCACGATGAACTCCCCGAGCTATTCGCCGAGGAGACACAAATGCTGCAACTGCTTCAGAATCTGATCGGCAACGCCATCAAGTTTCGCAGCGAAGAAACTCCCCGGATTCATGTCTCCGGTGCAGAGGATAATGGTAGCTGGGTGATCTCGGTCAAAGACAACGGGATCGGTATTTTGCACGAGTATCATGATAAGATATTCGCTGTCTTCCGGAAGTTGCATGCTGTTGGCAAGTATCCGGGAAGTGGAATTGGCCTGGCGATCGTTGCCAAAATAGTGGAACGGCACGGAGGAAAGATATGGGTGGACTCTGAGCCGGGGAAAGGTTCTACATTCTATTTTGCTATTCCGAAAAAACGGAGTGCGGCCTAACATCTATTCGACATCAACTCAATGCTGTCGGAACTCAAGGGGGCAGTCGCCCCAAAGCCTCGATCCGCTTCTAAAGTTCCATCGGTTTCAACTTAGCATTACCATAGCTATCCAATTCTAAACCCATTTTCCCCTATATAAAAGTACGTAACTATATCGTAATTAATGTTTTGTCTCCTCCCACCCCCGCACCTCCTAGTATTTATATATATGCATACCCATGTCATAAGAAGAACTTATTAAAAACGCCGAGAAGATCATTCAAATATTAATCTCGTTACACCTAACGTTTATGGATTACCTAATAAGGATCAGTATACGCACCCAACAATGTCTTTTGAAGTTCATGCAAATTGCGTTTTGAACTGATATGGAATGTAATTATGTCATTTCCTTTTTGCTTTACATTCCATATGTTATGCAGTTTCTTCCCACCATCAAAATCTAGCCAGTTATTAACTTTGCCTATACTACCAGCCCCATAGAACTTTGCTGAAACAAAAAGATTTCCGTCATTTAACTGCTTTGAACGTATACTTACTTTAGCTACCTTTTTCTTTTTGTATCTAGGTTTGCGAAATTTGTGATGTTTAATTACTTTATGTTCATATTCGTCTGTTTCTATGGGCCAGCGGAATTTACGATGACATCTTTCGCATTCATAAGATGGCAAAAGAAAGGTTACGGGGAAAATCAAAAGAAGCAAGCATCCTACTTTTTTGTTGCTAAACCAATCTATATCCTTAATACGATAGCTATGGCACTTGGGGCAACGTTTTATGTGATGTACATTTCCGCCATTTGGCATATCTTTGTCCTCCAAATACCCCCGATACTTCTTTTGTAATATGCTTTCTATGCATATACTTGTCACCTTATCTTTAGGTAGCAGTATGGCAACATATGTATTATGTAAATCCAACCACGTGTGTACTGAAGCTTCCTCTTTGATTCGTTGCTTCTGAAAATTCAGGAATACCACCCCAAATACCCAATAACGTTACCTCATTTTGTAGCTAAATTAACTCCATGACCGTTTGGTTGTCTTGAAAAAACACCTCAAAAAGCCCCATTAAATCGTAGTTTAGAGGGCGTTAATCGGCGTTTAAGGCGGGTTTTTCGTGTTAATTCTTATAGCTAACTAAAAATCCGATATTTATCTATTATTAGTTGACCAAAATTTGAAAATTTGTTTTGTAGTTTAGACTATTGTCGTGCATTACATGCCGAAGAAAACGCCATTCTACAAAATGCGATCATAGGAGGAATGGGTATAAAGGGTGGTACTATCTATACAACAAGTTTTCCCTGTGAACTATGCGCAAAACAGATTTACCAGTCTGGAATTAAACGGGTGATTTATAATGAACCTTATCCTGAGAGTATATCCGAAGATGTATTTATTAAAGACGGGGCTATTGTTGTTGAACTAAAACAGTTTGAAGGTGTCAAATCACATAGTTACTACCGACTGTTTAAAGCCGCTGTAGACAAGAAAGAATTTCAACAAATACAAAAACAAATGTAATTGATTTGTCCAACACGTTCAATTTACCGGTTGGTATTCTGCCCCCGATATTGTAGTAGTACAACACAGTTTAACTTCCACCATTTCAGAACAGCTACCCTGTGCTAGTTCATCACGGATGGTAGTTTTAGGAGTCACACTATGGCCTTTTATGCAAATCCGAAGCAAATCCCCACTTAGAAACACCGCTTAATCCGCAAGTAAGGACTACTCTATTACTCAAAGTAATCGATTAATAGTGCATTTCGATACTTTTTATGATGTAATATCATGTTGTTTTTTGTAAAATCGGTTGCCGAAATGTACTGTTTTGTTCCCTTATTCTCATTTAGTTGCAGATAATGTTCTGGTCAACCGATCCCCTCCATTTTTTCTGATCGTATCTTAAACAAATGTATCCCACTGGGATATGTTTGCTTCAAAACACGTCAATAAATGGCACAAACCAGGTTGATAATCAATCGATACATCCGGTTTTATCAGCTTAAAAGACACCAATGCAGCACCAATGAATAGTTTTCCATTTTCTATTTTCCATTTTTCGAATTCGGAACAGTTTAAATGCGATTCCCATGAGGTCGGGGAGCTCTTCTATGGGAACCATAACGTAAATGGATTGATACTATAGATAAGTTAGATTGCTTCACTGAAAAGGTGGATGCGAAACCATAGTAATTCCACCATTCCTTCTAAAACGGTTAGCAATCCAGTTATGAATAAGGCATGTTCATAACTCTGTGCGCCATGACTCCTTCAAAATTGAACTTCGTTACTGCTCGGATCAAACATGATCTGAATTCTAAACGGGGCATATGTCTGGTTCCAGTTGTGCAACGGACGATCCCGGTGAAGTATTGATTAATTTGCAGGGCTTCTTCGAAAGGCGTATAATGCTGACAACAAATCCATCTCCTGAAGGAGGATTGCAGCATGCAGAGTGAATTACCAACCATTGAATTTTTCGATGAGTCTCCCGAGCGCAGCTTTGCTCAATCAAATGACGACGAGCGGGCCATACTAATAGAAGATGCTTTGGGAAGCTATGGAGTTGAGGTTAGAGTACAGCAGATAAACCCGGGACCTTCAGTCACACAATTTGGTGTTGAACCTGGCTGGGTTCGCAAACATAAGAAGATCATTGATAAGGATCAAAACGGAAAGCACATTCTGGGTAAAGACGGCAATCCGAAGTTCCATATGGAAGAAGTTTCCAAAACCAGGGTAAAGGTAGATCGTATCAAGGCGTTCGAAGATGATCTGGCCCTGGCTCTGGATGTTTCAAACATCAGGATTGAGTATCCTGCGGCAAGGAAGCCACTGGTGGGAATTGAGGTCCCCAATAAGAGCACAGCCATTGTTCCACTCCGAAATGTTATCGAAAGTAAAGCATTTCAGGAACTCGCCGCCGAATCGCGGCTGGCGACGGCTTTAGGACAGGGCGCTGGCGGAGAACCTGTAGCTGGTGATCTGGCCAAGATGCCCCATCTCTTTATGGCCGGAGCAACTGGCAGCGGCAAGACGGTGTGCCTGAAATCCATCGTCACTTGCCTTTTGTCCCAGGCCACTCCGGTTGACGTACGGCTCGTTCTGATCGATACCAAACGAGTTGAAATGGGAACGTTTGCGGGAGTTCCCCATCTCCTGACGCCAGTGATAGTGGACATAGACGAAGCCATCGAAGTCCTGAGGCGTCTTATCGCAGAGATGGACAATCGCTATCTGGAATTTTCCAGAGTGGCAGTGGACAACATTGAGACTTATAATCGCAGTGGTCACAGCGCCAGCTCTATGCCCTATATAGTGGTCGTAATAGATGAGTTTGCCGATTTGATGAAGACCTCCGGCAAAGAAGCCGATTCACTGATTTGCCGCCTGGCGCAACGTTCCCGGACCACCGGAATTCACCTTGTAGTGGCAACGCAGCGGCCTTCAAATAACGTCATTGACGGGCTGGTTAAGGCCAACTTCCCCGCGCGAATAAGCTTTGCCGTGGTATCTTCAGTCGATTCGCTCACCGTTCTGGATACTATAGATGCGGAAAAGCTCCTGGGCAGTGGCGACATGCTCTATCTCCCTCCGGACGCTATGAAGCCGAAACGAATCAGGGGATGCTTCGTACATGATAATGAAATCGATCGGGTGGTAAGATTCTGGAGTGAATGGGCAACGAAGCATTTCCCCCCGGAAAACGACTGCATAGCAAAGGCATTTGCTTCGTTAAAGCCAAACTAAAGCAATGGGTATCAGGGAATAACAGTGTGTAACGTCAATATGGATTAGTCTGCTCCTAAATGGGGATCGCTGATCTAGCTACAGCCAACCTCCAGAATGTACCCCCTCCTAAAGGACTCCATTAAAATAACTCTCAACATGATCTTGTTCTAACATTTCAACTGGACTAGTTTTTGGGGTGCAGGTCATATTGGATATTGAGCGCTTTATCAAGCACAACCACATGGTCAGGACATGCATCAATTAACGAATGCCATAGCGCCTCACCGATGGTGAATGTCGGAAGCGTCTGTTTGGTAGTAGGGATTTTACTGATATTGCATGTTTGCGTGGTTTATCCTGGCTTACCGGGGGATTGTGTCCTGGTTTCCTTTTTTCCTTCATGCCGGTGCCCACCTCGCATTCTGGAAAGTTGGACCGATGGATGCCCGTAGTATTCATACATTGCACAATAAAAAAAGAACATGCGGTGGAGTTGCTACTGCGTTTGAGGATTTCGCACGTGCATGATACGTCGGTCCGCTACCGGGAAGTAATTATCGGAGCCGTCATTTGTTGCGCCAGGTGTTCCAGTCTATCGCCCTTACCAGAGATCAGGCACTGAAAGTATGCTTTCACTTGTTCCTGATCCTTGATCTGTTCAACGATGATATCTCTGGGGAGATGGTTATGCACATTGTGATATGCCCCCATGAAGAGAAGCCCGGTTTCCCCCGGCTGCAACGTTTCGTCGATGGTTTTGGATATGAATCTGTCCCTTTCCTCTGTGAGTTGCTCTCTTCTTAGATCGATCTCGGGAATTGGGACATTTTCGCTCGAAGCTTCTTCAAGAGCTAGCTTTAGTTCCTCTCCGAGGAGGGAAATATCCTCCGTCCGTCTCACTTCTGCCCCTTTGTTGCTGAGCTGCAAGATGATTTGGTGATTGGTGCTACCCTTCTCCGCCGCTCCTTCAATGATTCGCCTGGCAAGATCACCATCAACTGGCAGTCCATCCTGGTATATCTTGAGGTTGGTCGCATCAAGTGACATGAGATGATCGGCAATACTCTGCCAGAATTTGGCAACTGTTTCGTTATGCACTGTCCATACATCCTCACCGTAGAGAGCGGCACTTCTCTTCTGCATGGCAGGCCCCAGGCTTCCGAGGTCTGCCTCGTTGTGAATGATAGGAATAAATAGAAGTTTTCTCACGGCTGGTTCCGCATATTTTGAAGTGCTTGATCGAAGTGATTGACTCCTATTGTAAGAGTAGTGAAATCCGATAGTTCGGGCTCTGAATTCCTCCCCAGAAACTCCCGAATAGCCAGCATAGAGGCTTGGCGGCATATCGCCTCGATATCCGAGCCCACCAGACTCTCCGTGGCACCCGCCAGGTTTTCCAGGTCAACATCAGGAGCCAGAGGCTTGCTTTTAGTGTGAATTCTGAATATCTCCACTCTCGCCTTCTCATCAGGAACAGGCAACTCAAACTGAAAGTCGAACCTGCCGGCTCGGAGTAGGGCAGGGTCGATAATATCCGGTCTGTTGGTAGCGGCCAGAATCACTACCCCCTTGAGTTCCTCTATACCATCCAACTCAGTCAGGAATTGGCTGATCACCCGCTCGGTGACATTGGAATCGCCACTGGACCCCCGAGCAGGCGTAATGGCATCGATCTCATCGAAAAAGACAATACACGGGCTTGCCTGTTTTGCTTTCTTGAAGACTTCCCGGATACCCTTCTCGGAATCGCCGATCCATTTGGAAAGGAGCGCTGGACCCTTGATCGAGATGAAATTGACTTCGCTCTGACTGGCTACTGCTTTAGCCAGAAGAGTTTTTCCGGTGCCCGGGGTGCCAGTGAGGAGAATACCCTTGGCAGGTCTGGTATTCGCATATTTAAACAACTCAGAATACTTTAGTGGCCATTCGATGGTTTCCATGAGCACTCGCTTGGCTTCTTCAAGTCCCCCCACATCATCCCATCCGACATCCGGAATTTCAGTGAAGACTTCCCTGATAGCTGAAGGCTCCACCTCTTTTAAAGCCTCGATCAAATCATTCATGGTGACTTCCAGTTCCAAAAGGAGCTCATAGGGAATGTAATCGGCTTCAAACTCAATCTTGGGCATGATCTTCCTCAGGGTTATCATTGCCGACTCCCGGCAAAGTGCCTCCAAATCGGCACCCACAAAGCCATGCGTAATTTCAGCCAATCTCCCCAAATCCACATCTGAAGCCAGCGGCATTCCTCTGGTGTAGATTTCGAGTACTTCCAGCCTTCCCTTCTTGTCGGGTATACTGATGGCTATTTCACGATCAAATCTTCCAGGCCTCCTAAAAGCCGGATCAAGCACATTGGGGATGTTAGTAGCCCCGATTACGATCACCTGCCCCCTAGATTTCAGTCCATCCATCAGGGCCAAGAGCTGAGCTACAACCCTTCGCTCCACCTGCTGATCACCTCTAACATCCTCCCTTTTGGAAGCGATGGCATCGATCTCATCCAGGAAGATAATAGACGGGGCCTGTTCGGAGGCTTTTTCAAAAATGGCTCTGATGTGTGCCTCCGACTCACCGTAAAACTTGTGAATGACTTCCGGACCGGTTATGTGGAAGAAGTTGGCATTCGTTTCATTAGCTACTGCCCTTGCAATTAAGGTTTTTCCGCATCCGGGCGGACCATGCAAGAGTACCCCTTTCGGAGCTTCTATTCCCAGTCTCTCGAAGACTTCCGGATATTTCAAAGGGAGTTCGATCATCTCCCTTATCCTGTTGACCTCCTTGTGAAGGCCACCGATATCCTCATAGTTAACACCTGTCTTCTGTTTGGCAACTCCCCGCTCGCCCTTGATCTTTATGGAAGTTGTTGGATGGATGATGGTGACGCCATCCGGGCTGGAATCGACCACTGAGAATTCCTGATAACGGCTGCCCAGAAAGGTAACTCTTATCTTATCACCCTTAACAACAACCAACCCCTCAAGTAGCCTGCCCAGGTATTTCCTGTCTTTCTCCGCGACGAAAGCTCCTGATGTAGCTAGAGGCGCCAGGACTACGGTGCTAGCACTTCTGTGAGCTACCTTTTCAACCTCTACTTTCTCCCCCAGACCGGATTGGGCATTCTCCCGAGTGATGCCATCTATCTGAATAGTGCCTTTGCCCCGGTCCTGCGGATAGGCCGGCATAACCTTGACTGCGGTGGAGCGCTTGCCACGCACCTGGATAATATCCCCGACCTCGACGCCTATCGCAGGCATATCCTGGGGATCGATCCGGGCCATCGCCCGCCCTGCATCCTTGGGTAATGCTTCCGCCACTCTCAACGTTAAAGACTTGTCTTTTACCAATGTCATTTCAGATTTATTCTTTGCCATCGGTTGAGGCCTCCGGTTGTTTCTTCATGAGCCTTATCTCAAGGATCCCGTTCCTGTAGGAGGATTGAAGCGTGCCAGCTTCAACCGCGAAGGGAAGTAGAACCTCTTTAATGTATTTCCTATCTCTTGCTTCCGCGGTCAGATCAAGGATATCCCCATTAATCTCGATGTGGATATTTTTCTCCTCCACACCGGGAATCTCTGCGATGACCATCAGGTGATCACCTTCGTCAAGCACATCCACGAGCGGTTCGTTGATATCCGTGACAAGGGCACCCTCTTCCGTCGACTGGATGTTTCCGAACTGTTCGATGATCGGCTTTCCGCCCAGACCGGTCTTTACGCTGAAACCATAGACACCTTTTAGTTTACCTTCCAAACCGCTGATCTCGCCGGACTGGGCATGCTCCTCCACTCCTTGCTCGGTCATCTTGGAAACCAGATCAAAAAGACCACCCAGTCCTTTGAATAGACCTCCCATATTGAAATCAACCCCCGTTACGTGTCCCGTTTTCTTCGCGTCCATTGAAACACCCCCCTGCTTCCTTTGATCCGCTCTTGCCTGGTCCCGCAATTCCTCAAGCTTGCCCTCGATGATTGGCAGTGGTTTGGTCTGACCGTTCTCCCAACGTCTCACTGTTTGAAGAGAAACGCCAAGAAGGCGGGCGAATCCTTCCTGAGATAATCCAAATTCCAACCGTAATCCCTTGATATCCTTATTTTCCATAAACCTTGGCCCCCTTAATATACCTGAGTGAGTCTAACATATGATAGTACATATGTCAATACATATGTACTATCATCATACTCGAAATACCAGAGGAGGGCCAACATAAATAAACCTCATGAGCAAAGTAGTTGAGACTGGACAGGAGAAGTCTAAACGAGTGCATAGCAAAGGACGGGATTAGACCGGCTGTTTGACACCATTCAGCATTTCGCTGTGGATCACGCGAAGCAGATCTCGAAGGTCTGTAATCTGCTGTCTTGTCTCATCACTTGAGCCATCAGCCAGGGCCTGTTTAACTTTGATGACACCCCTTTCTATTTCCGCTACCAGATCGTCTCTATGGAAGCCCCATGCTTCCTCGATGGCCATCTCAGCAGCAGCTATAACGCTATCTGCCTGGATGCCTGCCTCGATCTGTTCTCGCTTCATTCTGTCCGCTTCTGTATAGACTTCAGCCTCAGCAATCATTTGTCGGATGCTATCAGGGTCGATCCCTCGCGAGGAAACTACCTTGATGCTTTTGGTGTTTTCGGATAACAGATCGGTAGCAGCTACGTGAACGATCCCATCGACATCCACATCGAAGGCAACCTCGATCTTGGGCTTGCCCCGTGGCAGCGAGGGAACATCCTGAAGCTGAAAGTCGCCAAGCGATATGTTATCGACCGCCAGTTCCCGCTCACCTTGCAGCACCTGGATATCCACGAAACACTGGTTATCCGCTGCGGTAGTAAAGACCCGTGCTTCTGAGGCGGGCAAAGGCGTGTTTCTATGAATCACTCGCGTAAAAAGCCCCCCCTGAGTTTCAAGTCCCAATGAGAGTGGCAGCACGTCCAGCAGAATTACACCATCAATCAAGCCGAGCAGCATTCCGGCTTGAATCGCTGCTCCATGAGCCACTACCTCATCAGGATCGATCCCGTGATACGGCTCTTTTCCTGTCAGTTGCCGCGCCAGTTCCTGCACGGCCGGCATTCGCGTAGCTCCCCCCACCAGGAGCACTCCATCAATGTCTTTGGGCTCCAGCTCCGCATCGGCCAGGGCCTGCTCAGTAGGTCCGATCATCTTCTCCAGCAGGTCGGCTGTCCATTCCTGAAATTGCTCGCGTGTCAGACTCGACTCAAAATGATAGTGTTCCCCTGAATTCCCGTCAACCAGGGAAAGATGGATACTTGTGGATAGCTTTGTGGAGAGATCGATCTTGGCCTTCTGGCAGGCTTCCTTGAGTCTCTGCCGAGTCATGCCATCGTCCGGAAAAACGGCCCCGCATGTTTTTGTGCACTGTTCCGCCACACAGTTCATTAATCGTTGGTCATAGTCATCGCCACCGAGGCGAGTATTGCCGCTTACAGCCATCACCTGAAAAATGTCCCCCTCGCATTCGAGAATGGACACGTCAAAAGTCCCACCACCCAAGTCCCAGACTAAGATGGTGTGAATATCTTGCCGGTGAAGACCATAGGACAAGGCAGCAGCCGTAGGCTCGTTGATGATTCGCAATACATCCAGACCAGCTATGATACCTGCCTCCTTGGTCGCCTGGCGTTGCTGGTCGTTGAAATACGCAGGTACGGTGATCACGGCTTTTTCCACTCTGGACCCGAGGTAGGCTTCCGTATCGGACTTCACCTTTCGCAGGATCAAGCTGGATATCTCCTGAGGGATGAACGCTTTGCCGTTTATCTTCATTCTCTGGCCCGAACCCATGTACCGCTTGATTGAGAAGACCGTCCTTTCGGAGTTGGCAGCCGCTTGTCTGGTGGCCATCTGGCCTATTACTGGTGTTCCGTTATTGGTGAAAGCAACAACGGAAGGTGTCAGATGGTGTCCTTCGGCGTTTGGAACAACCCTGGGACAGCCATCCTCGAAGACAGCCACCACAGTATTGGTAGTACCCAGATCGATTCCAACTGCTTCAGTCATGTTTCAGCCCACCTCGATACCTGTTACCAGTTCCTTCTTCATTGTTCTGGGACTTATCCATGCGCAATAATTGCAGCCCCTCTCCAGCAGTCCAGATGATTCAGCTTCTCGGCCGCACCGGGGACATGTCTCCATCTCTCCGGTTAGAGCACAATCTCGTCTCGATGAAGCCTCATTGAGGGCCCTCTCCCAGTCGGCAAGGTTATCCCCGGAGAAAGAGGCTACCTCTTTGCCCCGCTCTCCGATGTATACAACATCAAGGGCCTTTCCCCTTTTAAGAGCAGTCCCCAATTCCTTTATTTCAGTCATTGAGCCAGTGATGCAATTCAATGGGGTCTCAAAGCCAATCATCTCCTCAAAGTCATACCACCAGCACAATCTTCTGCTGGTCAGGTACAAATGACCGGGCTTCCAGCTTTCAGCCAGAATTCCCCTGGAGGGTATTTGATGCCATATCCCGCCGCAGTACATGACTTCCTCTCCATCAAGGAGGAACTTGGCTGTGTTATCATCGTGGAGATTCAGGTTGGGGATTTCCTCCCAGCACACACCCAACGAAATCAATCCCTGTTCCAGAGCCTCCTTCAATCCAAGGGTATCACGAGCATGCAATCGAACGATGTTCCCACACTTAAGAAGGAGATTGAGGTTCTCTCTCGGTTTTCCGGTAAAGTGTAATTCGTTTTCCAGCGCTAGTCCCATTATCTCGTCCAGCGCGGTTTCGAAAAGTACCTCTTCAAAACTTGTATGGTATAGAATGAGTCTTTTATCGGTCAGAAGAAAACGGCCTGTTCTCCAAACGGCATATATTCCCTCGCTACAGTGATAGGAACCAAGCATCTCCGTGATGATCTCTTCACCGGATACCAGTGAGCTTTTTTGTTCTCTTCGGTACTCACTCTCCCGGGTACGTATCTCTTCATCCCAATCCCTCATTAATCCATACCGGAGCATGGTCTCCATGCCGGCCAGGGCGGCTCTCAGATTCACCCCTATGAGGGGGACGCCAGCAACTGAGACGATAAGATCGGCATGGATAATGAGCCCCTTATCCAGAACTCTGTCCAGCAGGTCGACCAGTGTAGCATGGGAATTGCGTGTTGGTTCCATTTGTCCACTTATCAGGCATTGCCTGCAAAGCTGTAGGGTGGCCAGGGTCCGGTAAAGCGGACCGAAAACCCCTCTGTCCGATCGATCTTGTCCAATTCCTCCCCCAATTCCGCATACCTGTCCGTACAAACCAGACAGGAGAGGTTCATCATCATTTGCAAGCCTTGCGCTGCCTTCTTCGTCTTCTCCACTCGAATATCGTCAGCGATTTCCCGGATGCGGCCATAAAAGTCTTTGAACCATTCATCCGCTTTGGCTTCCATCTCATGCTTCATGACATTTTCCAGTTTCTGCCGGTACATATATGCCAGGCCCTTGGATTTGGACCTGATCTCCTCATCAAGTTTCTTGATTTCCGGACTCGTCTGCACGAGGTTCTCGGCGACGAGCTTGGGGTCCCAAAAGACCTGCACCCCGTATTCGGCCTTTCCTCTCATTTTGTCCATCCTGCTCTTGAGGACCGTGTATTCTTCCTTGAGCCAATCCCTCACATTTTGTTGAGCACTTTCCCCCGATTCCCCTTTGATTATGGTATCAAAGCTCATCGGTAGCACGGTTCCCCATCTTTCCCAGGCTACGTCGACCACCTTCTGATGAATTATCACCCATGACTCTACCACTTCCCGGTCAGTTGACTCGTATGGCTGCGCCGGGCACTCATGAACCACAGCACAGATATCACCACAGGAAACAGTGTAGACTTCACTTCCCTCAATACCTATTGTTCCAAGGCTCAGCCGTTCCCTGGCATCGGCTACGCAGTAGAGATATCGTCCCTTTTCCACCGCAGCTTCAGCTCCCAGATTGATCGCAGCCTCATTGGTATATTGCGGTTCCAAGCTCTTGATCTTCACTTTCTGGCCACCTCCCGGGATTTATTATTCTATCGAGGACATCGTCCACCATTTCATCAAGGCCGTCTCTGACGGATTTCACAGACTCCATGATCCCCTGCTCCTCTTTCAACTCTTCGATAGCCAAATCAAGCTCCATCAACGCTTCACCCAGCCTTTCCACCTCTTCCTCAGTGAGGCTTCCACCCTCCATTCGCTTCATCGCCTGAAGATTGAGAGCATCCTTGATGATCTCAACTAGGGCAATTACCAACCCTAGAACACCATGTTTCAGACTCTTTTCATCGATATCGACTACCATGTTACACTCAAACCTTTCTAAGACGTTTTCTTTTGCAGGTGAACTTCCAGGACGCCATTACGGCAATTCGCTCTCAAACTGTCGGGGTCCACAGGAGAACCCAGTTCAATCTTTTTCTCATATCGTCTTCGGGCCTCAGGTTTAGTGGAAAGGGAGAGCATCTCACCGTCAACATTGAGTTCCAGTTCCGCCTCGTCCACGCCGGGGACCTCGGCTATGACCACGATCTCTTTTTCCTCGTGGAAAACGTCAACCGGTGGCTCAATGATTTGGGGCGGCTCAGCTACCTTCGCTTGTTTCCCGGATGCGGTTGTTGCCCGGGATGGTCCGGCAGTGCCGATGTGGTATTCCCTGTCTCCAAGGACACCGCTTGTCTTGATGTTTCCGCTGATGCTTGCTCCACCACCCTTCCACTCCTCGTCACTCAGCACCTCTTTCCCACCGGCTTTCTTGAGCTTTTCCCTGAGACCTTCTATCTGGTCTCGCACATCCTCCGGAGAGGAAAGAAGCTTGGATAGGTCGATATTGAGACCAAGGACATTGAGCTTGCCGCCAATGATATTCGATACTTCGGGTTCCTTATCCTCTTTCATGATCGCCTCCTATCAGACTGATGCCGCATTGGGGATCTCCACCGGCCTGTGACCGTTGCCGGAATTGAGTTCCCCAGCCCGCTTTGCCTTCGCACTTATCCACCCACACCAGGGACAGCCATCGCTCAGCAGATCTTCCATCTGCACGCGTTTATCGCATTGGGGACAACTTTCCCTCGTCACCAGTGCCTCTTGCCAGGCCGGTGTTTCCATCATTGTTCCGGTAGGGAAGGCCAGCCCATATTTAGCCGCGGTCTCAAACGAAGCCATGGCCGCCCTTATCTTGATACCGAGGAGTTCAACTCCTGCCAGGCTAACGGCAATATCAGCATTGATCACTAGCCCCTTATCCAGTATCCTGTCGATGGCATCAGCCAGGGTACCTTCAGTATTTTTCTGTGGTTTTACTGCCATGGATATCCCCCTTTAGTAGCATTAGACTATCGAAAGAAGGCGTTGCTCTTCGCCCTCGAACAAGGTCTGGCCTAATTGATCCAGATACTCCATCCCCGTGATATCGTGGGGAAACAATGAGATCGGGACGATGGTTTGGCCCGTGAACCGAGCCTCAATTTCCTCTATATACCGCTGTTGATTCTCTCGTTTGGCGGCACAAAAGCTGCAATCGGTGGGTGGGATTATCATATTGATAATCGCATATGAAGAAGAGATTTTAAGATCACTGATGGAAGCGGATAGGTCTTCCATCTCAGCTACTCCCATTTTCTCCGGGATGGAGATTATCACAAACTCTGTTTTACGGGAATCGGACAGGGTATCGAGGATACTTCTTGTATCCCGAGACAACTCCAGCAGGCGTTCCGTTGGCCTGTTCAATTTCGCTCCCGTCGATCCCCGGTACTTCATGAGCATCCTGAAAATGACCTTTAACCAGTCCCTGAGGAGGTGGGGAAGCTGGAGAAAACGGATCAGATGACCTGACGCGGCTGAATCCATGACGTAGATATCGTATTCACCCTCCTTGCGCAGATCCATTATTTTCTGCAACGCCATGAGCTCGTCTACCCCAGGGGGAATAACATCGATGATTTTCTCCATGATTTCGCGATCAAAGACAATATCCATCCCCTTGCCAAGGAACTGCTCAAAGACATCTCCTATGTCATCACGATAGTCCCGCTTGAAATCTTCAAGCAACTGAATCCCATCTGTTTCCAGGGCATAGAGATTGGGAATGCCCTGAGCAGCGGTGATCTTATTCCCTATTTGCTGATCGAAGCTATCGGAAAGTGAATGGGCAGGATCGGTTGAGAAAAGGAGGACTTTTTTTTCCGGATTATGCCTGGCGAAATAGATGGCGGATGCTGCAGCGATCGATGTCTTTCCCACTCCTCCCTTGCCTCCAAAGATAAGGAAATCGAGTTCATCTCTTCCCAGAAGGTCGGAGAGGTCTCCCTTGGGAAGAGAGCTTGCCCTGGGCTCAAATTTGACCCCGACGGACGGGGTGGGTTGATATGCCCCTCCAAAGAGGATCCGTGCGTATTCGGTCAGATCATCAATCCCTCTGACCTCATGGCTGAACAGGGGCATCTTGGCCAGGTTATATCGGGCAAACTTCTCCTCGACCTCCCGCATGTACTTCTCATTCTCCCTGTTTCTGGTTGAGCAAAATGGACATTCGCTCTTCTCCTCGGTAACACGGTTGATGATGATACTGTTGACCGGAATGTGATGTCCTTTCAGTGTCTGAACAGCCTTTTCAATCTCAGCGATGCTCATCGGCTCGGGAATGGTCACTGGGACAAATTCAGTTGTTGCCCTGTTGCTCAGGAGCGCCCTCACAGCCCGTACATCCTTCCTCTGAGCAGCGATGAACTCATCGCATTCATCCTTTTTGTCCCTGCGAGTCAGGGCTTTAAGCATGTAGTGATATTTCTCCATCATCATACCCATGATGTCGGTGAGCTTCTCCATCTGTTCCGGCAAAGAGAGAAGCACCATCGTATGTCCGGTAGGGGCGGTATCCAGGATGATCAGGTCAAATTCAGCCGCCTTCAAGAGATCGGCGATGCGAATTATGGCCATCATTTCATCCAGGCCAGGCAGGCTTTGAATGAAGAAACTCTCTATATCTTCTTTGTCGAAGAGGGTTCCCCGGTCGGCTATCTCCTTTATCACCTCTCCATTCTTCTTCAGATAATGATCGTACAGTTCTTTGGCATCTATCTCCAGGGCATGGATATTCTCCGCTATGGGAGTGACGTTGTTGCCGATACTGATATCGAAGCTATCTCCCAGGGAATGAGCAGGGTCGGTCGATACAACCAGTATGCGCTTTTTGGGGTGGAGTTTGCTCAAATGCAAAGCGGTAGCTGCGGCCGAGGTTGTCTTTCCGCTGCCGCCTTTGCCGCCGAACAGTATCAGCTTGAGATCAGGATTAGTTAGAAAGCCTGTGTTCCCCATCGTTTAAGTCCTCTCCCCTTCGCATCATTCCCGCATAAGCAGGAATCCATCCGGTCAATCCCCCTTATCTGCCACCGAGCACTAGTCACCAATGACTATATTGACAAAACTGTACGGTGGCGCAGGTCCAACGTATTTGAACTCAATTCTCTCACCATATTCGGAGATAAGATTGTCTACCCGCCCATCAAACACCATCTCCCATGTTCTATCAACTAGAAATGCAGCATTTACGATCATATCATCGCCGTAGGTATTGTTGAGACAACAGTTCATGGATATCTGCCTTAATGGCCGGAGCAGGATTTCTTGCTCCATAACTTTTCTCTCCTGCAGCGCATGCTTTAACCGGTCAGCTTCCACTTGGACCCCGAGGGCCCCTCTCTCAAACGATGGTATTGCTTCCTTTGCTCCAATTGCCGTGATTTCACTTTCCCGTATTTCACTGAAAACAGCATCCATATCTTTCCACAGGGCTTTCAGCCCCAATTCAATCTTATTGTCAAACTCTCTCATTAACTTCTTAAACTCAGGGTAGCGTCGTCTCAAAAGGTTGCGGATATCTTCG
The DNA here is from genome assembly GCA_013203045.1 of Chloroflexota bacterium. GTDB lineage: Bacteria > Chloroflexota > Dehalococcoidia > SZUA-161 > SpSt-899 > JABMQN01. The sequence continues at coordinate 6,312 of JABMQN010000201.1, read as the reverse complement.
GCGCTCGGCGCTACCGTACAGAATCTCACCGGCAATACGGTATAATCCCACATCACTCTTTCGACCACCTCCTCGTGGGCCAGCATGGTCTCCTTGCTGACGGTACACTTTGAGATCGGGGTGCTGCTCACCACGGCAGCGAGACCTCCATATCCGAATCCGATAGTCGTGACCGGGTCACCACGGTCGCCGATACCGATGGAACCGAAGTTCCGGGCCTCGCTGGCTTCAATGATGCAGTAGATGTACTGACCCTCTTCCAACACAGCTCACCTTCCTACCGATTGAGAATCGCTTTTTTGGAGGGAATTCCTGCAATGTTGCATTATTGTTGCCGTGCCTATTCTTCTGTCTCAGTACGATCACCACGAAGCCGAGTCCTCTTGCGATCAAATTTAACCATGTTGCCATCGTCATCCAATAGCACCTCGTAATCACCCAGGACGTCAGTGGAAGTTGGAATTCGAGTCATCTCCAGCATGTCCAATTCGATATGCCATCCTTGCCCGTCCTGGAATGCTCCGGTAACGGTTACGGGTTTCAGTCCCGTGAGATCCGCTAATTGACTTTTGGCCGATTCAACAAGTTTACCCACTTTCATAATCAATCCTCCTTACGTTTGGCCAGCGATGACACGCCATCATCGAGTGTTACCCCGATAGACCATGCCATCAAAGGTCCTCCTCCTTGGCCTCACGAATAGCGCTGAGCTGTTCTAACAGAACCGCTTCCTGCTGATCATATTCCTCTTGGGAAATCTCGTCCAACTCAAAATGCACCTGAAGTTCCAGCAGTTCACCTTTAATCCGATCTTCATCAAGTTCCTCGCTCTCTGCCTGCTCAATAAGTTTTTCTGCTATCCACGTAACACTCTTTACCGGACCTGACACAGGGAGAGTCAGCAGATTGAAAAGAAGCCCCATGTTATCCTCCCCTACCTTATTTCATCCCAGTTGATAACGATATTCACGAAGTTGTAAGGAGGTATTGTCCCGACGTATTTCAATGCAATCCGGTCGCCAAATCGGTCATCCAGTTCTTTTACCGTGCGGTCGAACTCCGGCTCCCGTTCTTTGTCCACCAGAAATGATGTATTCGTAATCACCCGATCAGCCAGCACTTCATTCTCTCGCACATCGCAGGCAATGCGACTAAGTGGTTGGATTATTCCCGCCGCCTCTTTGGCTCTGTTACGACCAAGAGCATCCTTCACCATCTCTCCAAGGTGTGCTCTCTCAAAATGAGTAGCTGCCGGTGGTTTCCCCGCAAGCGAGTTCCTGAGCTTTCTTATCTCGGGATTCTTCTCCACGATCTCGGAAAAGATGGCCTTCTCATCACGCCAGAATGCCTTGATGCCCAGCTCTACCTTGCCTTCCATATCCTCCAGCAAATGGCAAAATTCCACCGACCTCAGGGAGAGGAGTTTGCGGATATCCTCCATAGGAGATTCAGAATTGGCAACGGTTCCGAATCTCACCGGCAAAAGAGTAAATTCTCTCATCACCGTCTCCTGAACTTTCTGATGTGCCATCATGTTCGTACGCGTATTCTCAAACTGCTTTACCGGTGAACCGCTGACCACAACGGCGAGACCGTCGTGGGAGACAGTGTGTACATCTCCGTTGCCGTTCCCTACCTGAGATGCTCCGAAGGTTCGGTTCTCAGGGCTACGAATGATACAGTAAAGGTATTTGCCTGATTCAGCCACTTGCCACTCCAACACGATTCTCAGCTTCGGAGAAATGTACATGCCGGACTTCATCATCCCTGAATCGTTTTATGTTTATCAGCAAGCTGCTGCCGGATGTTGCTTGTCCTCGGCAGTGAGTAATGAGCACATCAGATGCATGGCGGAGGTTGGCAAACATCAACTTCGCCCCATCATCCCCCGGATGGTGGTCGGGGTGCGATTGAGCGGCCAGACGTCGATAGGCTTTTCTGACCTCGGGTTCTGTAAAGGGGGTGTCCAGTTCGAGGAGTTGTTTGGCTTCCTCAACCTCCTCCATGCTTGACCGCTTGACCTCGATTGTGGCAAAGCTATAGGGCGGCATAGGACCAAGGACGCGGAAATTGATTTGATCCTGAAAAAGGTCATCCAATTGTTTAACTCGGCTATCAAACTCCTCCTGCATGGATTTCTCCACCAGGAAGGCGACGTTCATTACGAGTTCGTCAGAGACCAGGGCGTTCGGCTGGACATCGACCGTCAGTGGCTTGAGGAAATCCATCATTCTTTCCCGATAGCTGTCCCTGCGCCGATCCATCAGCGTTTTGACCATTTGCCCCAGACGGATGCGCTCTTCCACGTTTTGATGCAGGCCGTGACTGGCTATGGACTGTTTGGCCTGCATGATCTCAGGTTCCACACTGATTTCCTGCAGTATTCGCCCCACATTCCATGTAGCTACCACCTCAATTTCCCACTTATCCCCATACAGGGCCATAACGGTAGTAAAAATTGAGTGACCTTCAGAGAGCAACGCGTTAACCTCTTGAGAGGTAGTAAGGATCGTGCCGAACTTCACCGGCAGCACTGTGTGTCTCCATATTACATTTTCCAATACCGTTTGGTGTGCCAGTAGATACCGAACCACTTGCTCTTTAGATAAAGCACCGAAGTCGTCTCCATCGTAGTCGCTCAGTACGCAAGCAATCCCTCGGTCAGCTATCGTATGGACCGGGCTCCGGTTACCCAAACCGGATATATCCCAAGCAACATCGTCACTACTATCGATGATTCCATAAATATATTTGCCACTCATCGGTCACCTCTTGGTTGAGCTATTTGTCATTAACCACGCCTGCCCCTCGACAGGTCAGGCAGTAAAACCCCGCACCGCTGTCAGGATTAATCCCGATGCCCTGGCAAATCGGGCATGTCTTGCGGGGCTCCGGGACATGGATAACTCCCTTACCGTTGCAAGCGGTGCAGGTCTGGCGGCTGCGGGGATAAACACCACTGCCATGGCAAAAAGCGCAGTGCACATAAGGGGATTCCATCAGAACTGTGCCTGCGCCCTTACATACGCAACAGCTCGATAGAGGAGACATTATCTCGAAGGGATCCTTTCCTGACCCATGGCAGAACGCGCATTGTATAGTGGTTCTCTGGGTATCCTTCGCATTCACTCTAGCCATTTCAGACCTTTATCCTTTATGAACTCACCCCATCTATAGCGCAGGTTGGTGCTATTTTAAAGGCATCCTGGATTCTCGCCAGCGCTGCGTTCTTTTATCCTGAATGTATCGTCCTAGATCAATCCCTTTCCTGCCCAAAATTCGGGCTCGTTCTGTGGCCATCAGTTGCCTGACAATACCTCCAACTGATGACGGCCTTATCATCCTGATCTCTTTGCTGGATTTTGGCTGCCAGACATCGTCTTCCTGTTCCGGGGGCATGTCACCCTCGTAATCACGCGAATGCAAGTAGGCTTGTTTGAGTGAAAGTAACCCCAGATCAGCAACAGAGTGAATTACGGCTCTCTCTATACTATTTCTCATCCTTCTAGCATTCGTACCCATCGAGTGATTTTTGGGGACGGCAACCCATTCCATGCCATCTCTCGTCACTTTTCTGTGCGTAGCACTATCATCCTTGGTGGTGATCACACCTTTGCCTCGGCATACCAGGCAAGGAAGATTGTTGCTGGGATCGGCACCCGTTCCTCGGCAGTGAGAACAAGTCCCAATGGGCTCCCGAACCGCAACGATTCCCTTGCCACCGCACACGGTGCAGCTTAAGGCCGATCTCACAGGAACTTCACCACGCCCATTGCAGTACGCACACATCATTGCCGGTGGCCTTATCCTGATAATCCCTTTGCCACCGCACGCTGCACATGTGGTTTCTGTCGAGGGGAGCGTTCCTTTTCCCCGACATAATGCACAGCGAAACTCTCCCTCATCGGGCATCATCTCTGTCATATCTTTCCTCGATCACTAAATACAAGGTTTTGCGGGCTCCATGCTCATCCACCTATACTTGTTACATGCCCACTAATATTCCATAGGTATCTTCTTCCACCGCCTCTCCTTGTGATGGCAAACCGATGGCACATCGTGGACCGGGTTCGATCCCTGAGCAGGAGATGGTGGCGACACTTTCTGTTTCGTCCCTATTTCAAGTTCTGCCAAAGTCGTCTGAATTTCCGTTATCCGCTGGCAAAGGCGTTCCCGCCGCTTTTCCAGGAAGGATAGATCGGTTTCCAGCCGCTGCCTCTCCATGTCGAGCGTGTATAGCTCCAGGTAACTTGTGCCATTTCGCCGCGGCTTGGCGGCGATGTGGTGTGTGCTAGCTGTCCTTAAATCACCGAGACCTCTGGTGCTGGTAATACTTTTCATAACGCTTTCCTTAATGTCGAATGGGTAAACACGACTGCAATGCCCTGCTTCGCGGCCGATGCGGGATATAGCGCGTTGTGCGAATGTCCCTTGATGTCATTGGAACATGCTCACCGGCCTTGTGATGCTCAAGCCGCATTGCGTTGGTAAAAACCCTGCCGCACTTGCTACACTTGTACTGGTTCCCTCGTTTCTCTGTGGTCATTTTCAAACCCTCCGCTGCAATACTGGTCAATGAGCTGACCTATCAATTGCTTCACCTTGGATGCCTGTACTTTACTCCCTACCCGTGTCGACTCCGAGGCCAGAATATCCAGGCATAACTGCCTGAAAACAGGATCGTTGGCATCTACTGAAGCATTCATTACTTTCATAGACTTAGCCACCATGACGCAACCGCGAATGGTGGGGGCGAATTCACAGATACCGGCATCGCGTAAGGCCCGAACAACCCGCACGATCATTCCAGCTTCGCTGGTCGCAAGGCCGGATTTTGCTGCGGCAATAGCTATTTCAGTCTCCTCATCGAAGTGATCCAGATCCATAGTAATCATCCGATCACGAAGAGCATCCTGGCTTCGATATACTCCGGCATATTCCTCAGGATTACTGGTAAAGATGGCCGTGAAATCCGGATGAACTCTGAGGTAGCCTTCCCCCTGTCTGGCTGCTGGCATATCCAGCATTTTCTCCTGGAGTACCGAGAGAAGAGCATTATTGGCCTCGGGGCGAGAACGGGTGAACTCATCATAGATCAGAGTAAATCCATACCTGCAAGCTACGGTAAGGCGGTTATCGACCCATTTTTGGCTCATATCCTCTTCAGTCTTGAGTACCGAATGGATAAAATTGTCGATCACCTTCCTCGACCGGTAACCATATTCACCGCCCACAAGGTCGGAGGTACTGAATTCCTCGTCGCCATGGATCATCACCACGGGCGCACCAATCATGCTGGCAACATGGAAGGCCATGGTAGTCTTCCCAGTGCCTGATGCCCCCCTGAAGTGGATAGGGAAACCGGCGGAGATGTAGGTCCGTGCCCGATCTGCGACCGCTGTAACGAAGGGGGTTTCTACGAAATTGGGTAGGGGTCTCGGTTCCAATAGTGAATTCGTTGCTTCTATTACCATCTGATCACCTCTCTTTAATGTCGCGTAAGAGTTTGCCTGACATGACAGGCCAGGCATCCCTCCCGAAAAGGAATGTGCGCTTTCGTTGGCGGGTCGTTTATAGAACGATTTGGCGCTTTTCCTCTAAGTTGCGAAGTACTGAAGGTCCCGTTTTCCCACTTTGCTCTCAGTCATGAGATTCTTGATCACCTTGGCCATCGGGAAACGTGCCACCCCGAATTCATTTTCAAGCTCAGTCAGCTTGGTACCGTCAGGATGGCTTGCCAGGTATTCGAAGACCAGATGAGAGAGGGTGGCAAGATCCGAGGGCGTCTCGGTCTCTTCCTCGCTCATTACAGCTGCTTCCCCTTGTTCGGCGCCTGGCTCAAATGACTGTTCCGGGGATACGGTCTTCGGTTGTGTCGCTACCGGCGGCTTTTCGGTCGCCGGGGTCCCTCTCTTTGACTGCATGGTAGCCGTCAATGTCTGCCACACATCGCGTGCTTCAGCGTGGACAGCAGCGATATCATTCATAAAGTTGTTGACATCGGATTTCATCTCAGCACATTCCTTGGCCAGGTCAGTCCGTAATTCCTGGGCCATGGCCTGGTGGGCATTGTCCAAGTCTTGAAGTTGAGCAGCAACATCGGATTGGCGATCGGCCACCACCTGGGCTCTTTCCTGGCCACGCTGGCCTTCCTCTTGTTTTCGAACAGTTTCTGCCTGACCCAGATCGGTACGAGCCCCGGCCAATTCTGCGTGCAATTCGTGGGCCATGGCTTTGTGGGCATTGTCCAAGTCTTGAAGTTGAGCAGCAACATCGGATTGGCGATCGGCCACCACCTGGGCTCTTTCCTGG
>JABMQN010000200.1 GCA_013203045.1 Chloroflexota bacterium | reverse complement strand
GCTGTAAAGACGCTCGTTCCCTGAATCGGTTATCGCGCTGGGACCATTATCGATATCCAGCAGAATAGCATCAAATCTATTCTTGGAATGTGAAATAAGCTCGACTATATATTATTGTATGTGTTGAGTTCGGGGAGCGAATTTGCACCGGATCGGACGTGTGTCAGCTACGATTTACTCCATTGCCTTAATGTTAGGAACTCGCTGCAAAGTACTCTATCCCTTCCCAATCCTGAACATCCGAGTACTGTAGGACTCCAGTGTTCACCTTCCACAACGCATAACTTTATGGATTAAGCTGTCCAATGTTGTATAAGAATACTTGGTGCGATGTCCGATACCCCGGCGCCAAGACCTCATGGCTGTTCGTTGTTGTCTGGATGATTTTTAGGTATCTGTCTTATTTGGGGTGAAAGCCTTAATAAGGTCCATTGGTAAAGGGAAAACTAGAGTATTAGTCCTTTCGGTTGCAATTTCTGTCAATGTCTGGAGATAGCGTAACTGCAAAGCTGCCGGATCCTGACTGATTAATCTGCTTGCATCGAGAAGTTTTTGAGCGGCCTGGAATTCACCTTCGGCGTGAATGATCTTGGCTCTTCTTTCTCGCTCGGCTTCAGCCTGTGCTGCCATTGAACGTTTCATGGCATCAGGGAGCTCAAGGTCTTTGATTTCCACTGAACTGACCTTTACACCCCATGGATCGGTGGCTTCATCGATAATTTCTCTTAACACCTGGTTTATCCGATCACGTTCAGCAAGTAGTTCATCGAGCTGATGCTGGCCCAGTACACTGCGCAAAGTAGTCTGGGCCATTTGATAAGTTGCAAGCTTGAAATCAAATACTTCAATAACTGCACGTTCCGCGTCAAGTACCCGGAGGAATACAACTGCATTAACCCGTGCAGTTACATTGTCTTTGGTGATGATTTCCTGGGAAGGGACATCTATGGTAATGACACGAGTGTCGATCTTTTTAAGCCTATCGATGAAAGGGATGATTAACGTGATTCCTGGTTTCCTTGTACCCACAAGTCTTCCCAGGCGAAAAACCACGCCCAGTTCGTACTGCTGCACAATCTTGATTGCGGATGAGAGTATAAAAACTACCAATAATACTGCTATGCCAATTCCTATTGCCATTCAGTCACCTCCATTATGTTTCTTGGTTACCCGGAGTTTCAAACCATTAACTTTCGTTACTCTCACCTCCTCTTGAGGATTGGCTTGTCCTTCATCAATAGTGGCATCCCACAGTTCACCATGAACGAAAACAGTTCCCCTGAGATTGAGTGGCGTTTTCACCTGCGCTACCATGCCGATGAGTCCATCAGCGCCGGTTGGTAGAGCTCACAGGCATATGGAAGAATGTCAGGGTAATATTCGCCTGTTGCTAATGTAATCCACAAGCGACCCTCGGGCTTATAGTCTCCGAATCTTTTACGCTTTTTAGCCAATGATCTTGTCTCCTACACTAGCAATTGAACTTTATTAAACCGGCAACTAAAAGCGGTCGCATTCTTGTAACCATCGCCACACTTACTGAAGGGTCCACATATAATTGCCGGATTAATAATATAGCATATCCTTTGTGACATGATTATTCAACTTGACTGAAATTGTGACTTTCGGTTATCAACATCACACTCGCAATGATTCTCAGATAGGTTCCTCATTCCCCAAATACATATAGGGGGTTCCCTACCCCCCACCCACAAATTTACCAGGTGATCTCCAAGATCGAACCAGCTTCACCCGTACAACTAATTCAATTGCATTCTCCACGAACGGGGATTCGTGCCAGGGGTGGGGGAGTTTGGCGATCGGACTCCAAGCGTCTTGTTACACAGGTCTATGGATTCGTTACATGTGCTACCAAAATCGTAAGCTATTCTTGAGAATTAGGGTAAAGAATGCCAATATTTTTCATCGTAACCCAACTGCTCGGCTGCACTACGCTCTTTATCCGTCAGTTCACTCCAATCTTTACTGTCGGAAGCTGGTTCGTCAGCTTCACCTTGC
>JABMQN010000199.1 GCA_013203045.1 Chloroflexota bacterium | reverse complement strand
GTCATGCTCGCCTTTTTTCTTATAGGCAATACCCCTGTTGTTGTAAGCCAAAGCGTAGTTGGGGTCAATCTCGATGGCCTTGGTGAAGTCGGCAATGGCAAGGTCATGCTCGCCTTTTTTCCTATAGGCAATACCCCTGTTGTAGTAGGCCAAAGCGTCGTTGGGATCAATCTCGATGGCGTTGGTGAAGTCGGCAATGGCAAGGTCATGCTCGCCTTTTTTCTTATAGGCAATACCCCTGTTGTAGTAGGCCAAAGCGTCGTTGGGATCAATCTCGATGGCCTTGGTGTACTCTTCAATCGCTTCGTCATGGCGACCATCTTTTTGGAGTTCCACGCCTTTGTTATAATGCTTCTCAGCGTCACTCTGATTCATAACACATCTCCTCTTGTTACACCTATTTTACGCCCGTTGGACGAGAATGCAAAGGAAGAGGGATTGCAGACAAATTTGCAGACAAAATGCCGAGGGACTCATGGGGACGGATAGGGAGGTTGAGGCTTAATTAGGTACGAATCTGGGATTTTGGGGTGTGACAGGAAAGTACCTAATCAATCGTAGAGGGATGGTCGGGGATACATATCGTACAATTACGAAACCACTGCTCTACCACTGAGCTACATTGGCTTTCAGCTTAACTTACCTTGTACGGATTTGCCAATCCCCTGAGCGGAGGGAATGGAAATATGTGGCGACATGCTATGACATAGAGATACTCTTGATTAGCTATAGGAAAAGCACTCTATGGAACGGTATGATACATTGTAGATCAACTACTTTGTGAAGCCATCTAAAAAATAAAGCCAGTTTGACTAATATCCCGACTATCCCATGACACACGATAGATCATATGTAGTGACCAATCGGCGATAACCCGGTGCACCTGGGTCCTTCTGGTTTTATTGAGTCGCTGCTCCAAAAAGGCACCATATAAAACGAAGTCACGATGAAAAGGTGGTTGTGCTCCAAAAGGACTGCTTATTTGGGAACCCACAATTACAAATATTCATTAAGTAGCAACGTCAAATATGCTATGGTTCGGTGACATGGTAACGCAGCTCGGGATCGATTCTTAGAAGGTCTTCTTGAGCCGATTGAGCCTCGTATATTCCATAGTAATTGTTAGGATAACGTTTGGTTTCGTTATAGCTATAACGGGGAACTCCTTCAACCGTCAATGAGTATGAACTAGCGGCCTCAAACAGGGCCTGGGAATCGAAGTTTTCAGGACCTGTGGATTCGGCTGCTCTGGCAATAATGTCTAACGTGGTATACAGACTGCTCATAGAAATGTAGGTCCAACCCATCCGCATAATCTTCTCCGCTTCATCAGGATGATATTCGTTCAGTAACTGCTTCGTCAGCGTAATCATCTCGTCTTCTTCGTTCCAATACGAAGTGGGAGCGGCAACCAGCATCCCATCAATCTCATCCCAGAGTCCGGCCTCATCGATCATATTGAGAAAAGAAAAATGTGCCCCAGCTCCTATGAACTTCGCTGTGTGGCCCGCATCACGGTATTCCTTTACGAAAGTTGACATTATTCCAGGGGGGTACAGATAATCGCAATCTTTCAGAGCTTCAACTTCGGGTCCCCAGGTAAAAGCGAAATTGGTAAAATAACCACCCACAAATTCAAACTGGTCTGGGTGAACCTCCGCATATTGTTCCATTGCATCGATAGCGGCTCGACTTCGGGGATCATCCCACGATGCACCCCCGATTTTTGCCGGGCCGTCGGTTTGGTAATCCCAGTCGTTTTCCGCAATCCATTTCAGCAGGGTCAACACTTCATGATCTGCAAGCGGACCGGTGCAAAACACATACCCTGGGGGTTCGATGGCTGCCTTGGCAGGAGCCATTGCAAACATTATCATTTCTTCATCATTTACAGGGGTCTCAAGCGTTAATGCGACTGACGGGACAGCAGTATATATCAGGTCTGCCCCTCTCTCTTTCAACCATTGGTACCCGGGAATGGACTTTGAAGGATCCATCTGTCCATCGTATTGGATTACCTTCAACCTGACCGAAGGGATTATATTATTCGCATTATAGTACCGAACCAGATCATCTAATGCCATATCGATAACCGACATAGCATTAGATGCGGGTCCCGTCACATCCGTCAGGTTGCCGATGGTGATGACCAATTCCTCTTCTTGTTCTGGTGTTATTAACTGCTCTTCTGTTTGTTGGGGTTCATCAACAACGTCTGATACCGGTGTCTCATTATTGCTATCGCATGCTACGAATGATAATCCACTGAGTGTGGTGATTGCGAGAATTGTAATTCCAAGTATGGCCAGGATTCGCATGGTATATATACCTCCTATCCATGTCTAAGTTGACCTGTGGCAAACCTCGACATAAGTGAGCCGTCAGTCTTCCATATTACACTATGTCTAAGACTTCAACTTTAACTCCCACTGGCAGGCGATTTCACCCCCGTTTTCCCGAGGTGGCAGTTTGATCGGGGTGATTTCGAAATTGGGATTGAGCATTTTGTAACGCGATTGGAACACCGCAGGTTCTACTTTTTGACAGAAGGGCGCTATTCTTTCTGGCTGATGCTTTTCATTATATTCCAGTGTGCCGCAGTGAGTGCACGTGATTACAACGTGGTTATGGCTCTTTACTTCGTGAAGGGCCGTACGGTTCCGCGGATTGGCATATCCATCGAAGAGTATCTGCGTCACCTTGATAGCATCGATAGCATTGGTCACGGGTACCGGGATATTTGATAACTCTGCAAACTTCCCAACTGTGGCGGCGTTCAGCATCGTCCAGGCTCCGATCTCTGCTTCGATTGTCCTTTCAGTACCCGCCCTCGCCCGAACTTCTCTTTCATAGGATTTGAACATCTTCATGCAGTCTGAACAATACTCCCTAGCCAGCTTCACCAGGAAACCCTTATTGAAATCTTCGAGCCTTCGGTTTGGTTCGAACGGACCACTGTTGTCGGGTATTTCTCCTGGTATTTCCTCTTCTTTGGTACGTGACATAGTCTCGACGCCACCATCTCTCGGCTCGACATAAGCCTCCCACATACACGGACAGTCGTCCTTTCCCTTCCGAGGTGGTAGCTTGATTGATTCAACTTTCATATCAGGATTAAAAGAAGCATAATACTCAGGCATGATCAGGGGCTCCACCTCCCGACACACAAAATCTATCTGGTCTGGCATGGATTCCTCCACGACTTCCAGAGCCTGGCACTTGATCACCTTAATGATGATATTATTTGGAGTTCTAACAAAGTTGTCTGCACAGTAAATGTCTGGATTAGCATACCCATCCGGCATTAACTGACAAACCTTGATAGTATCAACTACATTACTCACTGGTAGCTTGATGTTCGTGATTTCAGCCATTTTGGGGATCGTCTCCCTCGCGTACCTGACGAATGCCGCGACAGCCAAATCCTTAGCTGCATCAACTTCACTAAATATCGGTTGAGTATGGAGCCACCAATATCCCATAATCTGGTTGAACACAGAGATATACTCGTAGCTCAGTTTCAGAATGAATTCTTTGGAGAAATCTTCCAGCGTTCTATCCGGGTCATATTCACTGCTGTTGTCCTTTAACCCTGCTGTCTGGACCATCCTTGCCTCCTTTGATTTTTGATGTTGAACACCAGTCTCGGGAGAGAGTATATTATGGTCTATGGTTGGTCGATATGGTAGTATGGCTCCGGATCGATTCTGAAAAGGTCTTCTTCAGCCGCTTGGGCTTCGTAAATTCTGTAATAGTTGTAAGGATAGCGTTTGGTTTCAGTGTAGTTATATCGGGTTACGCCATCAACCGTCCATGTGTACGAGTTGGCTGTCTCTAACAGTGTTTGAGAATTAAAGTTGGCTGGCCCTGTAGATTCGGTAGTCCTGGCAATAATGTCCAGCATGATATAGAGATTATCGATTGATGTGTACGTCCACCCCATCCGCATGATCTTTTCCGCTTCATCAGGATGATTTTGGTTCAATAACTGCTTCGATAACGTGATGATCTCATCTTCTTCGCTCCAATATGGATTTATCGCGGCAACCAGCATACCATCGATCTCATTCCAGAGACCGGCATCATCGATCATGTTGATAAACGAAAAATGTGCTCCGGCTCCGAATAGTTTCGCAGTGTGGCCTGCATCACGATATTCCTTCACAAAAGATGCCATTATTGCGGGAGGATACAAATAGTCGCAATCCTTTAGGGCTTCGACTTCGGGTCCCCAGGTGAAAGAAAAATTGGTTAAATATCCACCGGCAAACTCAAACTGATCCGCATGAGCTTCGGTGTATTGTTCCATTGCCTTCATGGCAGACTGCCCTCGGGGCTCATTCCACGATGCGCCACCGATTTTCGCCGGACCGTTGGTCTGGTAATCCCAGTCGTTTTCGGCAATCCATTTAAGCAGAGAAAATACCTCATGATCCGTAAACGAACCAGTACAAAATATATATCCAGGGGGTTCGATGGCTGCCTTGTCGGGAGCCATTGCGAACATTACTATTTCATCGTCATTGACGAGAGTCTCAATTGTTATTGCGACAGACGGGACCGCAGAATATATCAGATCTGCACCTTTCTCTTTCAGCCATTCATACCCCGGAATGAACTTTGAGGGATCCATCTGTCCATCGTATTGGATTACTTTCAACTTGACTGAAGGGATTAGAATATTAGTATTGAAATGCTGAACCAGATCATCCAATGCCATATCTATAACTGACATAGCGTTGGATGAGGGTCCCGTCATATCCGTCAGGTTGCCGATAGTTATGACCAGTTCCTCTTCTAGTTGCGGCTGTGTTGACTGCTCTTCTGTTTGCTGAGGCTCATCAACAACATCTGATACCGACGTCTCATTACTGCTGCCGCACGCCACGAATGATAATCCGCTCAACACTATGATTGCAAGAATTATTACTCCTAGTTTAGCCAGAATTCGCATGGTGTACCTCCTGTCCGTTTACCATTCCGGGATTGCTCGATCACCGGGAAGTCCTGCAATTACATGGCCTGCCGTCTGTCCACGATCGATAATATAGTCGGAACCGGTACAACTGGCACTCTCATCCGATGCGAGGAACGCGATGAAACGCGCGACATCAATAAGCTGTTCTTCGCGATGTAACCGATCTGTTGGAATGAGGGACGGATCAGCATTCGGGTCCATAGCCTCTACTCGTATGGCAGTTCCCACAAACGGGATGAGCATCTCATTACTACCGACACTTGGGCATACAACATTCACGCGAATTCCATACATACCCAACTCGATAGCAGCAACTCTGGTGAGGCAACGTAGGCCCCATTTACTCGATGCATAACATACGCTTCCATTATGAGGATCGAGCGCGTCCACAGAAGCAACGTTCACAATCGATCCGCCACCTGCTCGGCGCATAGCGGGTGTTATTACTTTGATCCCAAGCATAGGGCCGACGAGGTTCACATCGAGCACCTTGCGGAAATCGTCCGGCGATGTTTCAGCAATAGTCCCCAGATGAAGTATGGCAGCATTGTTTACGAGCACATTGACTACTCCGAAACGAGATTCAGATTCACCAATCGCAGCCTCCCAATCACCTTGGGAGGTAACATCCATGTGCAGATAACATGCAGTGTCTCCTAACTCCGCAGCAAGCTGCTCTCCCATATCATCCAGAATATCCGCAATCACTACTTGTGCTCCGGACCGAACGAAAAGGCGAGCCACCTCTGCGCCAGTACCGCGAGCTGCGCCAGTGATGACCGCCACCTTTCCAGCTAATCGACCCTTGCTTTCGAAGTTATTATTCATCACAACTCCAAATTAAATTCGTAGAATAATAATCATACAACCACAGTTTCCACCCTGATCCCGGATATCTGTTCCATTCCACGTTCTGGATTTGTTGCACTATCTCAAACTGATCTTCAACCTCCACCATGAGGGACAACGATATTCCCCCCGCTAACTGTTTCTGTGTTGTCAAGTGCTCAGCGTACTGAACACTAAATTACTGCATAAAACCGAGATTGCTACTAGTAGATTCTCGGTATGATTCTCCATCTTACCTTTTTACAGTATTCCTTCCAGTCCTCACCGTATTTGGCCGTACACATCCTGTTGTCCCGCCTCTCGCGGTGAATTAATATTATCGCGAAATAGATGGGATAGAAATAGGGTACAGGAGACCTGAACAAGCATGGGAGTGACATCGCAATCGCCATCATCTCATCACCAAGGTAGTTTGCATGTCTGGATAAACCCCAGAAACCGGAGATGAGGAGTTTGGAGCCTTGTTTAGTCTCAATATACTCTGGTTTCTTACCCCAGATAGGCCGATCTGGATTAGGGCGGAATCTATCCTTTTGCAAGTTGGCGACGCTGAATATATAATACCCGCTGCAAAAGAATATGATTATAAGAATAGCTGCCCATATGGGCAAGTTATGAACGTGATCGATTAGATAATAAGCCTGTATACAGTATGTCATGGGCAACCATGTAAGATCGCCGAAAGCAAGCATAAACCCAAAGTTCTCATGCCGGATATCCATTGTTGTTAGAACAAAAGACTCATTCCAGAAATACATGAGTATGTAAAAACATTGAGACACACAAACCAATATCATTGATGTTGAGACGAGATCATGCTGCTGATGCTGGACGCCCATAAACGAAAAGATAATCACAATCCATCCAATCAGTCCAGGTCTGGACTCACAGAAGAATTTAAAATCAAACCCTCTTACTGGGGGTACTCGTGGATTATGACCTGTCCCCATGAAATAATCGCGGATAAAGTTACCGGAAACATTGCGCTGCTGGTTATGTGACTTGCCATAGAAGTAAAGGAAGATACTAAATAGGAAACAAAAGAAGGTCATGACGGTAATCAAGGCTCCGAAGTTTTCATAAATAAGATCCCATGATATCCAGTCCCGCCATAATAACAGCGCGAGAATAGCAAAGGTGATAATCATTGATGCCAGGCCGTTTATTTTGTATTTCAATCGTGTCCCGTCATCCAGTGGCGCTCCTTCGACGACCTTGCCTGGGACTACCACGTATAGAATAGCCTGCCATGCAAACCACACCGCATATATCAACAGGGCTGTCCATGTGGGGGATACGGCTTCTAGAAAGTCATTGATGTCGATCCCTGATTGGGGGATGAAGAGACCATCGTTAAATTCCACGCAAAAATAGAGGTAGTAAACGATGGCAGGCAACAGTATAAGCAAGATCAGGTTACCGGGAAGGCCCCCAAATTCGTATTGATACCACTTCCGTTCCGCTTTACTCTCCACTACTGCCTCCTAATAGGCTCGTCCACCCTCCCAGTCATACTGCTCAGGGTGAGACTTTGCGTATGCCTTGGCAGCCTCGAATACCGTTTCCATATAGCCGGTAGACCATCCGGCCCCACCGATCTTGGCCGGTCTGCCATCGGGAAAATCAGGGTCATTTTCAGCGAGCCACTTGAGAAGCGTGTACGCATGATACTCTAGCAAAGTTGATCCAGCACCAAATACGTATCCAGGAGGATCAACAGCTTCCCTATCTGGCACAAGTGGAAACAGCGCTAACCGGTCTTTCTCCACCAAGGGTTTGAGTGTTATGGGGGCCGACGGAACCGGGGTCCAGATCAAATCTGCGCCATGCTCTTTCAGCCATTCATATCCAGGTATATCTTTGGAGGGATCCAACTGGCTATCATAGTTAATCACCTTGAATGTGACTCCGGGTATAAGCGCATCCTCGTTATAGTATCGGACCATGTCTTCCAGAGCCATGTCTATTGTTATTTGTGCGTTGGCAGCCGGACCTGTTTTGTCACTGTAATTTCCGATGGTGATTTCGACTGGCTCCAGTATCACTTGAGGTTCTGAGTTATTGGTGCTTGATGGTTCTATCAAAGGGGATGAAGTTGCTTCCTGACCGCCACTCTCGCAAGCTACTGAATTCAGTATAAGCCCTGAACCTAATAATAGTACCAATAGAATTGCCAGCTTCTTCATTCCCGCCTCCTTCTCGATGGTTTATCCCCTCAAAATGTCGGCATGAGCAGCTAGGACTGGTAAAAAGTGCCCTAGTCTAGCATTCCATGCCATCTTTGTCAACGTGAATATTTGAAACTCTAATTTCAATGCGCAGTACATGTTTAGAATGGTGGCTAATCATCCAACAAAGTTGTATTGGAGTTGGATTGAAGAAGTGACCTTTTCCTAAACTGGCCTAGGTGAAATACTAGACTCGGGCCAATGTAAAGGGGCCGTTCTTAAGTGTAGAGAGAAGTTCCAATAAGAAGTCCTTTTGGAGAGCCTGGTCTTTGGGGCCTCAGTAGCTACAAAAAATGGAACCCCCCTTTTGGAGAGCCTTGGTTAAACGACGGAGTGCAACGATTTGCTATATGCGCTCTTATCCACACTTAGGAGAAAGAAAGTTACATTTGACATATAAATATCAATTTGTTAAAGTAGTCATTACTGACTAATCAGTTTAGACTATATGCTTATGGAGGATGCAAACAATGAAAGAACTACTCCTGCTTGGGCTATTGCTTGATGGGAAGAAACATGGTTATCAACTCAACGAGTATTACAAACACACATTGAGTTTTTGTGCTGATCTCAAGAAGTCTACTGCATATTACATATTGAACAAACTGGAAAAAGATGGCTATGTTGTCCATGAGACTGAGCGGCAGGGAAATCGGCCAGAGCGGCGTGTCTACGAACTCACAGAGACAGGGCGCGTTCTGTTTTATGAGTTGCTTCGACAGAATTTGGCTGATTACTCCCGAACTTATTATGATGACGATATTGGTATTGCATTCATAGACCAACTCCCGATGGGCGAGGCTAAACAACTGTTAAAGGCAAAGCGAGACAAACTAATAGGAACATTGAATCAATTTAAAGAGGTCCCGGCGCATGAGGGAAGTTGGCGTTTTGTGATCGAGCACAACATTTCTCATCTCGAAACAGAAGTAAGTTGGCTTGAGAGAATGCTAGAGGAGTTGTGTGATGATTGATACTAATAATGAATCCAATTTGGCGATTAGAGCGGAAGGATTGACTAGGCGATATGGGGATGAAGTGCTAGCAGTTGATGGTATTGATCGAACCCTCGACACCCGGATTAAAAGTCCGGTGCTCAAAACCGTTCCCTTGCTGTATCTCGACC
>JABMQN010000198.1 GCA_013203045.1 Chloroflexota bacterium | reverse complement strand
AGGATTCAATCCAGCCTTGACGCCTCCTGAAGGCATCCAGGGATCGGCATACCTCAGCTCATTTACTCGCGTCCGATTTGCCGACCTAGTTAAATGGGCTGCTACTGCTCTCATGACGGAAGAAATCCGCCTACCTATCAAGACACCCCACTCGCAGCATGTTCCGAGCCAATCCCTTGGAAATTCCTAGCCTCCAAAAGAGGAACGCCATCCGCCGTAGCTGCTGAAGAGGCAAAATCAGGGCCTACAAAAGGATTTCCTTTTTTGCGAGTACGAGGCAAGGTTACGGTAATCCCTGGCACCCTTCTCCACAGCGTGGTGCAATGGGAGGTCGGCAACTTAATTCCAACCAAACCTCGATCACATCCTCTGATACCCAGAACGTGAAATCTCCCCTATCAATCAACGCTCTGTTATAATCTGACCAATTAGATATAAGGTAACAGACTCCCGAGGGGGTGTTTTTTTCATTGTGGGGGTCCCCCATTCCATTAATCCCCCCACTCACAGACCAACCTTTCATTTCCATTTGTGCAACAAAGCCTCTATGCTTTGCCAATTCTGAACTGTGCGTGTGCCGGGAGATCTATTCCGGCGTATCGTGTAACGTGTGGAGAGTAGCCAAAACCTGATCCGTCAACTCAACGGTATCCGCCCATTTAGAGGGGAGATTGGCAACCCCGAGGTAGTAACCATTCGTGCCATCCACCAAAAACACGGCCTTACACCTCATGTCGTAGTCAAACCGCGTGCCAGTATATTCGATATAGGGGAGCTCCAGGCCGCTGGTCATGTTCATGGTTCCTCCGCCAATCACTTCTACGTTCGAAAGTCCCATCTCATTCTTGTACGTTTCTACGAAAGTTGCGGCGAATTCCTCGACGTTAGTATCCGCTGCCACGACATGATGCTGCATCTCCGCTTTGTAAAAGACGGTCACATCAAGGGCAATCACCACCGATGGTGCTGGCTCATCCAAAAGCGCAACCCACTGCCTGGGGTAATAGAAGGCAGCTTCGCATCCATCCTTTTTCGCGGTCGTCCACCCCTCGGATACTTCTGGAATCACGGCGGCAGGTCTACGCGCCTCCACAACTGGGATAAACTCGCCCCCTGTGAGTACCACCATCTGGCACCGCATATTGTTCTGACCGTCCGTTGTCATTGTGTACAACCCACTTGGTGACTGCCACACAAGATCCCCGGAGCGAGCCACTCTTGCTATCTCTTGAGGATCGTCACTTTCAGCCAGAACAATGGCATGTATGGCTGTCCACAAGGTCAAGTAAGCCGCTATGTCTACCGTATCTGGGGATGTCCCGTATTTACTCACAAATTTCCTCTCGAATTCGTCATTCCCGGGCTCAGGTGATCCGGGATACCACGGCGTTAAGTGATAGGTACCCTCGGTCCCGGAGAACAAGCCCAAACTCACTGACATCGCACTCAAGCAGACAGTCTTGATATCGCCCCAGCCGCCCAGTTCCACACTCTGCTGGTAAATAGATACCAAGGTCATCGGATTGAAATCGTACAGGAACAACACATCAGGATCGGCATTTTTTAACTTTGTCAGGTAAGAGATGAAGCTATTGGTCCCCATAAACTGTTCACCATAAAACTGCTCACAGACGATTTCAGCCCCACCCGCCTCCAGCCTTTCCCTAAGCAGTGCGGCGAGATTGTACCCCCAGAGTTCATCCCTAAACAAAATACCTACCTTCTCCGCCTTGAATTCATTGAACGCCAAGTCTGCCCCACTCTGTGCCGTTACATCCAGAGGGATGGCAACCGTCTGCACTGTATAGGGGTAATCACTTAAGTCCCTGGAGACAACACTCCAGCTGAAGTGCGGCATTTTGTACTCTTCAGCAAGCGGGATGCAGGCACTATATGACACTTCGGTGTACCCACCCCCGACAATCGCGGATACCTTGGCGTCGATGGCCATTGACCTGAAGCCCTCTACCGCACCGGCTACCGTTCCCTTGCTGTCAATTTTTTCGATCTTGACGAGCCTGCCTTCCAGGATGCCCCCCATCTCTTTCACCTGCTCCTCAACCAGATCGATGACGTCTTCAACCACAGGGCCAATCACGGGCGAGCCACTCCAGTCAGTGAGAAAGCCGATCTTGACTGGCTCTGGGGCAACGGTAGGACTAGGTGTTAAAACTGTTTCATCGTCATTTCCATCTCCACCACCCAGAGCCAGCACTAATGCCACAATCGAGACGGCAATTGCTACCATTCCGATCGCTATCTGCAACGGCCTGAAAAGATTCTTTCTCTCGGTGGGCCCGGCAACTTGAACAGATGTTTCCTCGGGGATGGGAGTCTCCGGTATTCTGGAATCGGTAACCGTCTCCGCTGATTCACCGGGTAGGTTTCCTTTCACGATTTCTACGAGATGATCGATATGTTTTTCCATAGGTGGAGATAAGGCATCCAGCCAGTGCCGGGGCTTTAAGTAGAAGGCCATCGATCCCGATGGGGAAACATTCTCGATCCTAAAGGGGATGATGGTGAGACCTTGTTCGACCGCTTGCCCAAGTTCCAGCTTGACCTGTCCTGACCCATTGGAATGCGAAGATAAGACAAGAACCATTAGCCGGGCAGAAGCAATTGCCCCCATAATGGTTTCTGCAAAGTCCTGACCGGGGACGATGTCTCGGGGTGCGACCCAACAGCGAATACCTTTACTCTCTAAAACGGCACTTATGGTATCTGCGATGTTTTGATCTTTCGAAGAGTAGCTGAGAAAAACGTCATGTGCCATGACCGAACTCGTGGTGTCTGTCCTGATTGATCAATCGTGAATTTCCTGTTAGAGCATTGCACACTCTACCGTTATTGTCAATATTTATGGCTTTGTTGCACAATTCAGCCAAATGGAGCCGAAAGGTGTCACTGCTTCTCTTTTTAATCCTGTTTTATGCTACCGGACATGTTTTGGGCATACCTAGCCCAGTCATAAGATTCATTGCTTTACAGCGAAGGCGCACTTCGATATTCTGACTATCCAACTTTTTGCTGCTCAGGGATCCACCGAAGATACGCTTGAGTCGATAAATACCAGTTTCTGCCAAGCTGCGCCGATGATAACCACTCTCCCGTTTCCAAGCTTCGCGACCAATTTCCTTGATGCGTCTCAAGTTATCATCCCGAGCATCCATGAAACCATTATTATGAAAGATAGCACTCTTGCGAGGCGGAATCACGGCTTTAGCTTCCCGTTCCGCGATAGCATCGTAACAAGTTTTGAAATCATATCCCCCATCTCCGGATACCTGATCAATCGGCTCACTTATCTCGTCTAACAAGGTCGGCAACATATTTTTCTCATGACCTCGACTATCAGTCAATACGCAAGCCATAACCTCTCCTGTCCCTTCATCGAAGCCCAAATGTACCTTGCGCCAGGTACGCCGTTTGCTTTTTCCATGTTT
>JABMQN010000197.1 GCA_013203045.1 Chloroflexota bacterium | reverse complement strand
GCCAAATTTGCCAACCGGGTCGCTTGATCTTTCGGGTTATCCACTTATCCGCACTGTCCACAAAGAAAGAAACGATTATTACTGCCCCTTCAGGCTCATCTTTGGATTAGAATAGACTGGATGCATAAAACATTTACATTTGGATATGGGGCTTGGTTGTATTAATGCCGGGTAAAACCGTAAAATATGCAGGGGGTACTATGTCAATAAGAGAAATCGGGTGCTGTGGTGCGTACTGCAAAACCTGTCGCGAACTCAAAGACGGGAATTGCCGTGGTTGTAAGTTGGGATATGAAAACGGCGAAAGAGATATCAACAAAGCCAAATGCAAGATGAAAGTGTGCTGTTTTAGAGAAAGAAAACTTGAAACCTGTGCCGATTGCCCTGATTATCCCTCTTGCCGGACGATTCATAGTTACCATGATAAAAGCGGATACAAATACAAAAAGTATGCTCAATCAATGGAATTCATTCGCACGAATGGATATGACTCCTTTGTGAAAATGGCCGATAACTGGAAAGGCTCTTATGGAAAAATCGGATAGACGCATTGTTGTATTTCAGGGGAGTTAACTACATGAATGACGGTTTATTCCCAGCTAACCAACCTTGGGGTGGGTGTGGTAAGGGAAAAGTTAGTTCTCGTCACGGATATGTTCAAAACGGTCTTTATCCCCGGCTTTCATGTAGGCTTCATGTCCGGTGATCACACCATCATAATAATACTGCTCGATCACATCATCCATTATCTGCATCCCCATACTCCGGCCACTCATCATGACGGATTGGAGTTTGTTGAGTGCCCCACCCTCGCGGACACAGCCAGCTAGGGCCCTGGTATGTAGCAGAATCTCACATGCAGCTGCCCTTCCAACATCGTCTTTTCGCTTCACAAGCATTTGCGATATCACTCCTTTGAGTGATTCGCTCAGCATGGTGCGTATTTGAGGTTGTTCGTCTCCAGGGAAAACATCGATAATTCGGTCGATAGTCTTGGCTGCTGAGTTGGTATGAAGAGTCCCAAAGACCAGATTGCCAGCTTCGGCAGCAGAAATAGCAAGCCTGATAGTTTCCAGATCACGCATCTCACCCACCAGAATAACATCATAATCACCATGTGCGGCATCAAGTAACGCTTCACTGAATGAATTCACATCAATCCCTACTTCTCTCTGCACCACAACTGATTTGATATTGGAGTGTATAAACTCGATCGGTTCTTCTATAGTGAGAATATGTCTGGCGTGATGGGTGTTGATATGCCCAATAATGGCAGCGAGCGTAGTAGATTTACCACTCCCCGTCGGACCAGTAACCAGAACCAGACCATTGGTAAGATCGCCGAAAGTAGAGAGTACTTCCGGAAGTCCGAGTTTTTCGATGGTCAGGAGGTCATAGGGGATAACCCGAAAAATGGCACCCAGACCATTGACGTGCTTGTAGTAGTTACAACGAAAGCGAGCTTCCTCTCCCAGCGCGTAGGCGAAATCGAGGTCCCCGGTATCCATGAATCGATCCCAGTGAGCATCGGTGCAGATTTCATTGAGATATTCGGAGAGACCTTCCTCAGTAAGAATTTCGTCATGCACCTTGGTAATCGCACCATGAACACGCATTTTGGGCGGCTCTCCCTGAGCAAGATGCAGATCCGATGCGCTGTTTTCGAGAATGGTTCTAAATAACTGATCAATTTTCGGCATTGAGATTACTCCTTAGTGGAAGTACAGTCCCTTTTCAATTCACGCTATCAATGGTAATAGGTATATAATCCTTACCGGAATTTGCAGGCGAAGGATCCCCCTGCTTTAAATGCTCGTATTTTTCTTTGTTCTCAATATAACGGTATGCCTCCACTGGATCGACGATGCCGGTTTCGGCTAAATTCTGCAACGAATCATCCATCAAACACATACCCATCCTGCGTGAAGTTTGTATGATCGAAGGGATTTGCAGTGTTTTGTTATCTCGTAATAGAGCAGAAACTCCGGTCGTTACAAAAAGGATTTCCATAGCCAGTGCGACTCCCTGCCCATCCTGGCGAGGAAGTAATTGCTGGCTGATAACACTTCGAAGAGACTCGCTGACCATAGTACGTATCTGTGCTTGTTGTGAGATGGGAAATCCATCGAGAATCTTGTTGATTGTGCGTGCTGCAGAGGTAGTATGTAGTGTGCCGAAGACCAGGTGACCTGTTTCACTGGCGGAAATAGCCATCGAAATCGTCTGTAAATCCCTAAGTTCGCCTACCATGATGATATCCGGATCCTGTCGTAGCGCTGCACGAAGTGCTTCTGCAAAAGACTCGGTGTGATTGCCAACTTCACGCTGAGTTATCTGGCACTGTTTGGGAGTATGAATATACTCAATCGGATATTCGATGGTAATGATATGATCGGTACGGTGGGTATTTATCATATCGATCAATGCTGCCAGGGTTGTGGTTTTTCCTGAGTTAGCCGGGCCTGTTATCAAAACGAGCCCTTGAGGATACTCAGTAAGGCGCTTGAGCGCTTCAGGCAATACCAAATCCTCGAATGTTGGAACTGTATTCTGAATTATGCGGAAATTACCGTCCCATCCCAAACGCTGCTTGATGATACTGCACCGATATCTCCCCTGCCAGGGTACATTCATGCTGAATTCCAGGCTTTGATGTTTTACGAGGTGGTTTTGCTGCTCTTCGTTCAGAATCTCAAATAGAAGTCGTTGGGTTTCTTCGGAAAAGAGCGGGTCCACATTGATTGGTTCGATATGACTATAGCGGCGCATGAAAGGTTTGACTGCAGCACCGATGTGGAGATCGGAGGCATTCAATTGTCGTGCGTACGCGAGGTAATCGTTAAGGTGATTGAACTCAGGAAGAGGAATTTCTTCCCTGGGAGGTTCGGTTGGTGGAATTTCCTTTTTATCATTCTCAAGTTCGAGAGCAGATGCAAGTTCATCGAGGAAGGGTTCATTTTCAAAAGGGTCGTTCTCAAAGAAGGGATCATTTCCACTCAACATGTTCATGGTTGTACCTCTTTTCAAATAACAATGCGGCAACTCCCCTGATAGTAGCGTTAAGAAAACGACCAGTGGAACCTGCCTTATGTTTATAGTAAGGCACAAGGCTGGGGTTGGAAAAGAGGGGAAACCCCAAAAAATATGGTTCCAGACCCCCATATTTTTCATTCTGCCATAATTGTTCCTGTCAGTTATCGTAGATATCAATCTTGTTACATTGACAATCCATGATTGACTAAATGATATCATTATGATATCATCACACTATGCCAAGAAAGATCAGGCAACTAATAAAAGATTTAGAGAAACATGGCTTTGTAAATAAGAGTGGCAAAGGCAGTCACAGAAATTTCATTCATCCTAAATACCATTTTGCAGTTGTAATATCTGGAAACCGTGGCGATGATGCTAAACACTACCAGGAAAAAGCAGTCGAGAAAGCCATCAAGGGAGTGAAAAAATGAGCAATAAGATTTCTGATAAATATTTAAAGATTGTTGAGTGGTCCGATGAAGATAGTTGTTACATAGGTACCTCACCGGGTCTATTGGATGGAGGAGTCCACGGTCAAAATGAAGCAAAAGTATTTAAGGAACTATGTGAGGTAGTTGAAGATACCATTACAATAATGAAAAACTCTGGGAAGCCTTTACCAAAACAGACTGCTAACAAACAATTCTCGGGGAAAATCGCGTTACGGATACCGCCAGATTTACACAAAGCCGTGGCTATCCAAGCAATACAAGAGGGCGAGAGTATCAATAAACTGATCCAACACAAATTAGAGGCAGCAATATAACAACTTCTTGTCATATCGATTGCAGGGGACGATATCCAGAATTACTCTCATTCACTGGTCATTATAAATAATGGCTTCATCTCGAAACTGTGATAATGGGGGCGCAGGCGATCGGTATTGTAATGCTTCTCCACATCCACTATCTTTTTGGAACTGGTAACTGCATCGATGGGCATATTATCATATCGTCCGTTCTTCAAAACAACAAGTCGGCCATGAATTCCATCAAGGATTAGATCCAATGCCTGGTTACCATAAGCCATAGGAACAATGGAGTCAATGGCATCAGGGTCGCCACCACGAACCAAATAACCCAGTTTCTGATTGATAACGTTCACTGGTTTTCCGTTATTATACTTGGGTGAAAGATCTTTCAATTGTGCTGAAACAATATCTCCAATGCCACCTAACTTGGCATGCCCGAAAGCATCGAGGGCAGTATCACAGTAAACCATGTCACAGTCTTCAAACGTAGCTCCTTCCGAGACGAGAACAACGGAATAATTGCTGGGGTTTTTTCGCCGGTCCTCAGATAGTAATTCTGTCAGCTTCTCAATACTGAACTTGTACTCCGGTATCACACACCTGTTTGCTGCGCCGGCCATGGTGGGCAACATGGCCGTAAAACCGGCATAACGTCCGAATACCTCCAGAACGAGGAACCTTTCATGCGATCCTGCTGACGTGCGCAAATTGTTGGTCATCTGTATTGTTCTGGTAACGCACGTACTGAATCCAATACAATAGTCAGTCCCGGGAACATCGTTATCCATCGTTTTGGGCATAGCAACCACTTTCACTCCTTCCCGGTACATGCGAACGGCATAACTGAGGGTATCATCACCCCCAATGGGAATAAGATAGTCAATTCCTAAGAAATCCAGGTTTTTCAGCACCTCGGGTGTTATATCATTTATTTCTTCATTGTAGGTGTCTTTCAAATGATCGGGGACATTTGCTGCGGCTATATGGCCGGGATGTGTGCGAGAGCTATGCAGGAATGTGCCACCCGTTCTCCCTGCTTTGTTAACGATCTCTTCAGTGAGGGTCTGATAATTATTGCTGTTGTCCGCCTTTTTATCACGAATAATATCGATGGATCCGGCCCAGCCTCGGCGAATACCAATGACTTGATAACCTTCTCTAAGGGCTCTGATAGTGACCGCTCGAATTGCCGGATTTAATCCTGGAACGTCTCCCCCGCCAGTCAAAATTCCGATAACGCCCTTTTTCGTATTGATATTTGTCACAGCTATACCTCCATCTTGATATTTAGGCTGTTTAATTTTGACTTCAGCTTGCATTTTGCCAGGGCTCAAAAGCCTTTCACCCCCAACCTGTCACGTAGCGCGATCCTTCAGGATCGCTTCGTGGGAGGTTGAGTCCGCCGAAGCCATCCTTCGTCTAACTTCGGCTGGCACATCCCAAAGGGCAAAGGCGAGACTAAAACTTCGCGCTACATTCTAAACAGCCCCGATTTTTTCCAAGGTCACTGTGTATTCAACCAAGAGGCATTATGGTATTGCCACGAAAAACAACAGCCTGATTAAATACCTGTCTCCTAGTCGATACTGCTGAAGGTTTTACCATTAGCATCTGTCAATTATCAACCGGCGATCCGGCACAGACGTTAGTAACAACTGAGAAGCAGAACAACAGCAAAACAAGAGGCTTGTTTTGCATGGTCTATCTCCTTGTAGCACATCCATTGTATGCTTCTTAGTAGAAAATGCAAGAAGATTTCAGAAGTCTCTCAGGGCAAGTCACAAAGAGATGTACACCAACGTAGCCAGTCAGGCATTCTAAGAACTGAGCTTCACAACGTCCATAAAGGCTTCTTTGGGGACTTCAACACTGCCGATCTGTTTCATCTTCTTTTTGCCTTCTTTCTGCTTTTCGAGAAGCTTGCGCTTTCTGGTGACGTCACCACCATAGCATTTAGCCAGCACGTCCTTACGTTTGGCTGGTATATCGGCCCGAGCTACGATTTTGCTCCCAATCGCGGCTTGAATGGGGATTTTGAACAGTTGACGAGGAATGACTTCTTTGAGCTTGTTCACCATCGCTTTTCCAACGTCATGTGCCTTGTTCGGAGTAACCACTCGGCTAAAGGCATCCACCAGTAATTCATTCACCATTATATCCAGTTTCACCAGTCGCGATTCACGGTACCCTTGAAGCTCATAATCGAGTGATGCATAACCCTGGCTACGGCTCTTTACCTGGTCATAAAATGTCGTCAATATGGACCTCAGGGGCATATCATATTCGAGCTTGACTCGTTGGCCGAGTTCACCCAGAGACTGCTGTCCCAAATACTCCGTGTGTTTGTAGATACCCTCGTTTTCCATGACTAATTCCATCAAAGGTCCAATGAACTTCGATGGAGTAACCACTGATATACTGACCCAGGGCTCTTCCAGTTTCTCAATTACAGTGGGCATCGGGAGATCAGTTGGATTCGTTACAATCACGGTTTGTCCACTGGTTTTAGTGATCATATACCGGACACTCGGTGCTGTTACTATCAGGGATAGTGCGAATTCCCTTTCCAGTCGCTCGCGTACAATGTCTAGGTGCAAAAGTCCAAGAAAACCGCAGCGGAAGCCAAAGCCGAGGAGAGGGCTTGATTCCGGTTCGTACGAAAAAGATGCATCGTTAAGGCTCAGCTTTTCGGTGGCACTGCGGAGTCCATCATATTCACCGGGCTCGGTTGGATAGATGCCTGCAAATACCATTGGTTTGGCAGGTCGATACCCTTCGAGAACCTGTTTAGCTCCTTTTGATGCTGTGGTCACGGTGTCACCTACTTGACAATCTCCGATACTTTTTAGTCCCGTGGCAATGTAGCCGACATCCCCGGCCAAAAGCTGATTTAGCGAACTGGGCTCAGGTATAAAACAACCGGTATCCAGCACTTCGAATTCGGTTTTCTGTGCCATGAGGCGCAGATTACTTCCCTTGAATATGTGACCATCCACTACCCGAATATAGGCCATCACACCTTTGTACGGATCATAGTGCGAATCGAAAATGAGTGCTCGAAGTGGAAGCTGCACATCGCCTTTTGGAGCAGGGACACAACGAACGATCGCCTCTACGAGTTCAGGTACACCCTCGCCGGTTTTAGCGCTAATGGAAACTACTGTCTGGGGATCATATCCCAGTACGCTTTCGATCTCATCGAGGACGCGGTCCGGTTCAGCCCCCGGCAGGTCGATCTTATTTAGAACCGGTATAATTTCCAGATCACGTTCCATAGCAACGTAGATATGCGCCAGAGTCTGCGCCTGGATGCCCTGGGTGGCATCTATAACCAACACCGCCCCTTCACAGGCGGCTAGCGTGCGAGAGACTTCGTAGGAAAAATCCACGTGTCCGGGTGTATCGATGAGGTTCAGTCGATAGATACTACCATCTACTGCCTCATAGCCGAGACGAATAGCTTTGGCTTTAATAGTGATGCCCCGTTCGCGCTCCAGATCCATGCTGTCCAGCACCTGCTCGCGGATATCATCACCTCTCATACCGCCGGTCATTTCGATAAGGCGATCGGCTAGAGTCGATTTGCCATGATCGATGTGTGCAATGATACAAAAATTTCTGGTTAAAGACTGATCCATGTTTCTTAACTATCCTCACATTCTGGCAGGAATCGCCAGAATACCTCGTTTCCTAAAAGTCTGCCGCGCCGTGTCAGTCGAATACTCTGGTCACTGGTCTCGATGAGTCCTAATTGAGTCAGTTCCTCTATTTCCTGACCGTATCGGCTGGTCAGATCGACTCCAAACCGGTCTTTAAAATCGGCAAACTCAATGCCACAATTTAGTCTAAGTCCCATTATAATGGCTTCGGCGAGTTGTGTCTCTGGTTTGATCTCCTCATCCGTCTCTGGGTGGCAGAGTGCACCAGGCTGGAACATGCGAATGTATTCATCAAGATAGTGCGTATTAGCCTGACGATGTCCATCGATATAGGAATGAGCAGCAACGCCAACTCCTAGATAAGGCAGGCATTGCCAGTAGACCATGTTGTGCCGACACTGGAAACCCTCTCTGGCCCAATTGGATATCTCGTAGTGAACGTAGTCCTCAGATGCCAGATAGTCCTCGGCGGTTTCGTATTGTTCGGCGGTTTGGTCAGGATCAATCGGGGGTGTTTCTCCCCTTCGGATTGCACTGTTCAAGGGCACATCATCTTCAAGGCTCAGAGGATAGAGCGAAAGGTGTTCCGGTTCAAACTGAACAGCTTTCTTAAGAATATCCTGCCATGTTGCCAATGACTGCCCCGGTATCCCGTACATCAGATCAAGACTCAGGTTCGTAAAACCGGAATTTCGGGCGAATTGGACTGCCTGGCTGGCCTGAGCCGTTGAATGAGTGCGTCCCAGAAGCATGAGTGTTTCATTATCCATGCTTTGTACCCCAAGGCTCAATCGATTGACCCCAAGTTGCCTGACAGCAGTGAGATAGGGCTCGTCAACAGTACCGGGGTTGGCCTCCAGGGTTACCTCCACAGTTTTGCTCATATTGAAGAGTTTCTGGGTTGTGGTCAATATCCGGCTCAGTTGGTCCGACGAAAGCAGACTTGGGGTTCCTCCACCCAAAAAGATGCTGGATAAATTCTCTCCTTTAACTCGTTCAGTCAATTCCTTTTCAAGCGCATTCACGTATGCAGGGATGTCAGCCTCACGACCTGCGAAGGATACGAAGGAACAGTAGTTACATCTGCTTCGACAGAAGGGAACGTGGATATAGAGAGCGATTTCGTTGGTCACAAGAGTTGGTTGTAGTGTAATTGTAAATCTCTATTCGATTATAACATAGCGCATTCCGGAAAGAAGACCATCTTATTCGTGCATGCAATCAATTAAGGCAGGCATTTATCAAGAATGCCTAAGTGCACGTCGCTCCCGCAGCATAATAAGGGACACGATCGCAGCAATGAATACCAATGCACCAGCAATTATCATACCTAGGATTGCCCAGTTTACAACTGGAGTTTCAGTTGTTTCAGGTTCAATTATAGTCTCCGCTTCGTTATTCAGTGCATCTTCAGCAATATCACTTCGCACAATAATACTATAGATGGAGAAGTGACTGATCTCTGTTATGATGGTATTCGTATTTGGATCAACGACACTTTCCAACTCAATCCATGTCCCGGATTCACTATCCCATACCGCAATCACCAGATTCGCTTCGGTAGTACCTTCCGGCAGGATGGAATCATCGTAGGTGAAATTGAGGGGTATCGGTGGATCGAAGGTGGCTCCATCGGGCCCAAAGTCGTAGGCTACACCTATAATATTGGAGTTTTCTGATGGTGATGGTAGTTCTTCCATCGCTTCCATGGTTATCTGGCTCAGGGCCTCACCTTCTCTGGTTTTACTTTCTGTGCCCTCTGGGATAGTGAGATTGCACTCGCCGGCATCAGAACGAACAATGGCTGTGGTGGTAACTACGCCACTCGCATCGTTTGCCAAATCTATAGTTACTATTGATGGAAGCTCAATAACCGGAGCCGGGGGCGGTGCAGTAACTGGCGGTTCAGGAATTGACACGGGGGCAGATTTCGGTATCGGTGCCGGATTGGATTTGGGTACAGATATAGGTGCAACGTTTATCGGCGTGACGACACCACCTCCGCCACCGCCACCAGCAGCGGCAGCCCCACCTCCACCACCAGCACCTCCTCCGGATGGGGCTGCATTAGTAGTGAAAAGATAGTTGTAACCATAGCTGGAACCACCATCGTTTGTTGCCTTTGCTTTGAACTGATAGGTCATACCAGCCTGCAACCCGCTGAGATTTGCAGTAAAGCTGTTGGGACTATCCAACACAACTGCATCAGTAGAGTTGCTGTAGGATGCATTCGTTCCCCACTCGAAGAAAACTGTCACTGTTGGGGCGCCACCCAAATCACCAAGAGTACCGTTCAGGGTGACCGTAGTCTCGCCTATATTACTGGCTGCATTTGTTATTACTGTTGGCGCCACCACATCATCGTTGGTGATGGTCAATGTAGCTGTATTCTGTATCCCTAGCGTGGCACCGCTGGGATTGCTTAGTGTCAGAGTAACCGTCTCATTTGTTTCCAAATCACTATCATCAGTGATGGGAACAGAGAAGGTTTCACTGGTGTCCCCCGCGGCGAAGCTCAGGGTGCCGCTGACTGTTGTGTAATCGGAGCCTCTTGTGGCTGTGCCATCGCTGGAGGCATAGTTTACCGTGACCAGAGAAAGCGGGGATTGCGAGAGTTCTACCGTGATAGTAGCTGTCCCGCTGGCGACATTTTCAGCCACCGAATATGCATCTGTGGAGAAAGCCACTTCCGGTACATCACTACTGCTTATGATGAGAGTAGCCGAGTTTGGCGTCCCCAGATTCGCATCAACGGGATTACTCAGTGTTAACGAAACAGTTTCATCTGCTTCCACTGTAATGTCATCGATGATGGGGATCGTGAAGGTTTTACTGGTATCCCCCGCGGCAAAGCTCGATGTGCCACTGGTTGCGGTATAGTCTGAACCTGCAATGGCCGTGCCGTCACTAGTAACATAGTTGACCGTAATAGTAGCAGCGCTGGTTCCTGAGAGTATCGTTGTGATGGTTGCTGTAGGAGTTCCTTCAGCCACATTGTAAGTAACCGATGAGAATACCACATCCGGCGCATCGTCATCTAATATGGTGAGTGTGGCTGTACTGGGAGTTCCCAGATTGGCATTAGCTGCATTGCTCAGTTGGAGATCAATTGTCTCCGAACCTTCGGCAATGCCATCATCATTTATGGCAATGGAGAACGTTTTGCTGGTATCTCCTGCGGCGAAACTAAGCGTGCCACTGACTGCGGTGTAATCAGTGCCTCCCGTAGCTGTACCGTCACTGGTGGCATAGTTAACCACGATGGTTTGGGTGCTGGTTCCCGAGAGTACCACCGCGATCGTGGCTGTTCCACTCGCAACATTCTCAGCTACAGTATAACTGCCAGAAGAGAAGGTTATATCGGGCGCATCATCATCGAATATTGTCAGCGTTGCTGTTCCCGGTGATACCAGATTGGCATTGTTAGCATTGCTCAATGTGAGCGAGATAGTCTCATCTCCCTCCGCAATACCGTCATCAATTATCGAGACGCTGAAGGATTCCAGAAAATCGTCTGGTTCAAAGGTGAGCGTGCCACTCGTTGCAATGTAATCGACACTGGCCAGGGCTGAGCCGTCACTGGTGGCGTAGTTAACCGTGATTGGCGCTGGATGACCCGTAGGCGAAATCATGACCGCGATATTCACAGAACTACCATCTTCAGATACGCCATAGCTATCGGTGGCAAGGAACACGGAAGAGACGTCATCACTAGATATTGTGAGCGTGGCCGAAGTGGTTCCTCCCAATACGGCATTGACGGGATTGCTAAGAGTCAGATTAACGGTTTCATCCAGTTCTACGAAAGCGTCATCATTTATGGAAACGGTGAAAGTTTTACTGGTATCCCCTGCAGAGAAGGTCAACGTACCGCTAGATGTGGAGTAATCGATACCTCCGGTAGCTGTCCCATCACTGGTTGAATAGCCGACCGAGACGGTAGCAGTACTGGTTCCCGAAAGAATAGCTTCGATGGTGGCCGTTGGAATTCCTTCAGTTACGGGGTAAGTAGCTGAAGAAAATGTTATATCCGGCGCGTCATCATCCTGGATAGTGAGCGTAGCCGGGTTGGGTGATCCAATGATAGCATATCCAGAACTGGTCAGCGAGAGTATCACCGTTTCATTCATATCTTCAGCTATAGTGTCATCAACCATGGGAATATCGAAGGTCTGACTGGTAACACCTGCAGCGAAGGTAAGCGTACCACTCGTCGTTGTATAGTCTGAAATTGCCAAGGCTGTGCCGTCACCGGTGGCGTAGTTGACGGTGACAGTATCTCCTATGGCCTGCGAAAGGTTCACAGTGATAGTGGCTGTCCCGCTGGAAACGTTCTCGGCTACGGAATATGTCACAGATGAAAATGCTGCTTCCGGCACATCATTGCTGGTTATGGTGAGCGTCGCTGCATTCGGGCTTCCGAGACTTGCATTGTTCGGATTGCCTAGTGTTAGATTAACGGTCTCATCCGCTTCGAACACGCTATCATCAGTGATAGGAACAGAGAATGTCTCAGTAGTGTCACCTGGATCGAAAGTGAGTGTGCCATAAGTTGCTGTGTAGTCAGTGCCTGCTGTGGCCGTGCCGTCACTCGTGGAATAATCGACTGTAATCGGGTATGGAGCGGTTTCAGACAAATTGACAGTGATGGTTGCAGATCCAGCGTCTTCCTCTGTGTCATAGGTCGCCGAGGAAAGTACTAGCTCAGGCGTTGCAGGGAAAGTGACATCGAGAGTTTCCCACCATAGAAGAGGATACTTGGGGTAGCCTGTGCCCAATGCGTAGCTGCCGTAGTCTAGGTTCATATCGAGCCGAAAAAGGCCGTTGGGGCGATTTGGTGTTGTTCCCCAACTGTTCAGTAGAACCCAATAATCGCTGTCCGTTCCCGGTCCATCATTATAGCCAACAACCAGAATCGCATGCCCACTACCTTCTCCTTCTACCCAGGTGTGGCCGGAAGAGTAATCCGGATTCCAAATGTCATCTTCGTCATTGGTTAGCCACCAAAGTGCCCAGTCGGTAAAGTCGGCCGTATTAGGCCAAATCATGCCGAGTTGTATTGCCTTGTCCTGATCAAGGATGTTCTTAACTTCGCTGATGGCTGTGGCCTGATTTATCTCTATCATTTCATTATCTTGCCAATCCCAGGTGGATACTCTTTCCTCTGCGATAGAAGTAATCGGATAGTATGGTGTGGCAGAAACCGAACCGCAACTGGTATCGCATGATTCATCACCGTCCTGCCAGGCGGCGTTTGTGTTAGACCATGGAATAGCCTTCCCGGTGGTATTGTAGAAATCTACCACGTCTGACAAAATGCCTCCCGAGCACCCACACCCACCACAAGAATTCATATATTGAATGGAAAGCCTGTCCTTTATTCCAATCTGGGCGTCCTGGGCTATTTCCAAAATCCCGGTACCAGCCCATTGCCAGCAATCACCACAATCACCTTGGTCACGCTCAATGGGAACATATTCCAGATGATTTAATAAACTATAGGATCCTTCACCTGCCCCTAAGTCCATTTGGCTTTGACTTTCGAATTTAGGGACAACATTGGCTTCAGGTAAGCTCTCGCGATGTTCAATCCATCTTTGAAGCTCTTCTGAAGAGAGTATCATTGCCGAATAACCCTGGCCTGCTGCCTCTTCAGCAGATACTAAAGTCGTAGGGTGTAACAATGCACTATTCAGGTTGCCGGTTAACAGCATCAGAACTATCAGGAAAATAACTGCCAACCTAATCTTTGTCATCATCGTCAGAGGACCCTCCTTCTCAACATCACCTTACAACTGCTTCGAAAGTATTACCAATGTGAGTTCGTAGATATTGAAGTATGTTCAATTTAGTTCTTAGTTAAATTGTATGAAGCAGATTGAAGAGACCCAACGTGGCTAACACGCAATTTCTGGTTGAGACATGGGGGTATCCACCCAATTTAGTGGATATGATGATTTAGGGGGCATTAATCTGACCCAAAACAATACCGACGCATTTAGGGGGCAAAAGTGCTAGCTGGGATGCAAGATAGTAGTGGTTCTTGACAAAATAGTTCGGCGGGCGTACAATATTGCATGCTTGGACAAATGACAAACGAAGACAACAGGATCATCTCTGAAGCTCGATGGGGATTGCACAGGGTTATCGATAAAGCTCTAATTCTAAGCCGCTCTCCAGGAGACTACGGTACAGGTGAGCGGCTGAATTTAGCGGAAATTAGAATAATATATACGGTTGGCAGCAATCCCGGAATCAACATCACTGAATTGTCAAATGAAATTGGCGTAGGTAAATCAACTGTCTCCCCCATGGTTAATCGACTGTACAAAAAGCAGTATATCAAGAAGCTAAAAGAAGTCAGTAACAAGAAAAATATATTGCTTGAGTTGACTGAGAAGGGTACCACAGCAAGGGAAGGATTCGAGAGGTTTCACCAGGATTTCATCTGGCGCCATGCTCAAAATCTAGCTGTAGAACAATATAGTGCATTCAATGAAGTTCTAAGAAGAGTTGAGGAATACCTTGATTCCCAATTGAATGGAAGCTAGTTTTTTACACTAATATAGTACGGTGACAGAACAATAACTCGGTATCCTTAAATGTTACGTATCTCTAAGGGTAAGAACAAAATCCCTTGAGTGAGGTCCTAAAATGAGAATCGGAAGTAAGATGGTGGCGATCCTGGTAGCGGTCATATTACTCAGCCAATTATTATTAGCCTGTAGTGATAGCGATACGACGAAGTCAGACCCAAGTGAAATTCCTTCTCCCACAGGCACAGCTCAATTAGTAAAGGTACCCAATCTTCCACCCGAAAACCTCTATCTGGCAGATTCAGTATATGCTTTGGCTCATGGCGATTCAGCCCAACAGGATTCAACAGCAATTCCCGGTCCCACCGGGCCTACTCAACAACTGAAGCCCAATCAGATTATTTACCAGCCAATTGGCCCGGGGCATTTTGGCATCCAGATTTCAAGTCCGTACGATGACGGGCGACGTGTGATCTGGAGCAATGGCGGAGACCGCATCGTCAAACTAGATCACGATACGTTCGAAGTTCTGGCTACCTATGAAATCCCTGGAAAGAAAGTCTGGACCGCTGAAGAAAGCGAAGAAGCTGTCATAAAACTTGAGACACTGGAGCAGCAAGAGAGAATGAGTTATGCCATGCAACTTGCGGCAAAGACTCTTATGGGACTGGCGGGGGTTTATGCTCTTCTTGATAAGGATGGAAATTTCTATGTGGGTAACGCTGAAGGATTGACCGTATACGGCGATGATGTAGAAAGTAATCCTGATTCTGAGATCGTCATCCGGGCCACATGGGAGCTTCCTGATGAAATTAGCGGCCAGCCTATTGGGATGAATATGACCTACGATGGATGGCTGATCCTCGTTACCGACGATGGTCAGGTAATAGCGCTCTCTCGTGATTTCAGTGAATTCTACACAGTGAAGATGCACCACAGCGAGAACGCAGCCGAATACTCGCAGGAGATGAGAAAAGCCGGAAAAATCGGGTACGGGTGGGTACGTAATCCCTATGCCATCGATGAAGCTGGCGGGATATGGATTGTATCGAATGATTACATGCACAAGGTCGTTTGGACCGGGAGTAGACTTTCAATTGATGAGGCGGACGGTGCATGGACTGAGCCGTATCTAAATGGGTCTGGATTGGGCAGTGGATCAGGTGTTAGCCTAATGGGATTCGGCGACGAAGACAAGCTGGTGGTAATCAGCGACGGTGAGGATTTAATGAACGTCGTCCTTTATTGGCGAAACGAGATTCCGGAAGACTGGCAACAATTGCCCGGAACCCCGTCGCGTCGTACAGCCGGAATGGCGCCAGCGAATATGGGAGATCCCAATCGTACAGCTATTCAATCGGAGCAGTCGGTCATAGTGTCAGGCTACGGTGCTGTTGTAGTGAACAATGAGCCAGCTTCAATCCCGGAAAACTTCGCGGGACCAGCTATCAGGCTTCTGGTTGCTCATCTTGGATCCGATCCGGATTTCACACCTTATGGCGTTCAAAAATTCGAGTGGGATCCCGAAGCGAAGGAACTGAGGGAAAGCTGGGTGAACAACGAGGTCAGTTCGACTAATGGGGTACCCTACGTCAGTTTAGGTTCTAATATCCTATACTTTGTGGGTGTTCGAGATGGGAAATGGGGAGTTGAAGGTCTCGACTGGACTACTAGTGAAAGTGCTTTCCACTGGGTGGTAGGTGGTGAACAATACAATAGTCTGTATTCGGGATTGCACTTGGATCAGGAGGGGCGTATCATCTTTGGCACTACGTTTGGAAAGGTTCGGTTGGAGCCTTAGTAAAAACCCGGTTCTTTAAATACAGATCCTTAGAATTCCAGAGATGATTCGAATTCAAAGAGAATTTCTTATACACGACTAACTATGAATCGGTTAACCTGACTTGAAGTGACAGGGCAATCGCATCTTAATATAGCCATGAATTCAGGGCAAAAGACGCGTCCACACGTGTCAGGCGGGACGCCTAACCTACGGAAGTCGAATAGAAAAGCCCTCGTAGGACGGGCATCTTGCCCGTCATGAACGATGAGGACTACTTGACGTAATGGATAATATTGACAACTTTGGTAAAGAGAAGATAGTATTAAATATCGTACACGTGCACGTATACGATTATTGTCTTCTATACCGTGCTCCGGTAAGCCGTGACACTATTAATGAAAAACTATAACCGATTGGTAATAATGTGATCATCATTAAAGCAAGCAACAATACGTTGAATTGATAAATCAAATGCCTCATATCGGAACCTATGAACCGATAGCTAATAAAACTCACAATACTAAGGAGGAAATGGAATGGGAAAACTATCTTGGTCATCATCGGTTATTCTGGCACTCTTATTGTTCATACTCCCAATAATGGTCGGTTGCGGTGGAGACGATGAGAAGGAACCGTCTTCAACTGCAACACAGCCAACCGGAACAGCAGAGCCAGTGGAGGATGTCGTCATCACCATAGGCCACCATGTAGACCTTACAGGACCCGGTGCAAATCCTATGGCAGCGATAGTGACCGCATTAGACGACATGGTCAAATACTACAACGAGTCAGACCTTATTCCTGGAGTTGAGTTGAAAATTGAAACATACGATAATCAATACGATCCTGCCAAGGACATACCCGGATACGAATGGCTCAAAGAGAAGGGTGCAGATTTGATACTCTCCGCCGCACCTGTCACCGCAACCACCTTGGAATCACGTCTTGCAGAGGACGAGATGGTGCTCTTTGGACTGGCTCCGGATGAAGAATCACTGGACCCTCCCGGGTATGTATTCGCCGGGAGCAATTCTCTGGCAAAATACGGAAGCTGGACCTTGCTTAAGTGGATCGCCGAAAACGATCCTGATTTCCCAAAAGATCGACCGGCTACACTCGGGGGGGCCAGTTGGACCGAAGGTCATTCCGGAGCTTTCTTTGCTGGTTGTCAAGAGTACGCAGATGCACATCCTGATCAATATGACTGGGTGGATGGATTTCTGACCAACTATACGTTTGTCTGGCCCACTGAGGTTGAAGCCTTGAAGGACCTTGACTATGTAACCCCACCAACGATGGTTACCAACTTTGCCAGAGAGTATGGAAACGCGGGGGGCAAGGCAAAATTTATCGGTGACCAACATCATCTGGCATTCCTTGGATTAGTTGATCAGGCTGACCTCTGGGATGAGATTGACGGGATGCTCGTTCTCACCAATACCCGATGGTGGAATGAAGAAGGCCCGATAGTCAGCCTGGCCAAAGACTTATTGAACCGCTACCATTCGGAGGATGAAGCGGCGTCAATTATTCAGTCGGGTACTGGATATATGGCGCTAAGCAGCATATTTGTGATGCTTGAAATAATTAAAAACACAGTGGAAGCCGTGGGACCGCAGAACTTCGATTCCCAGGCACTTTATCAGGCAGCACAGTCGTTCTCTTTCACCATGGATGATATAGAGATGTACAGTTTCAGCGAGACCAAACGTGCTCCA
The DNA here is from genome assembly GCA_013203045.1 of Chloroflexota bacterium. Classification (GTDB taxonomy): domain Bacteria; phylum Chloroflexota; class Dehalococcoidia; order SZUA-161; family SpSt-899; genus JABMQN01. The sequence continues at coordinate 18,969 of JABMQN010000197.1, read as the reverse complement.
CAGAACTATTTCGGGATGTATGAGATCAATGCCGCTGAAAAAGATGTGTTTCGAGTGGTACCTGAATGGCTACCTGCGGTCACCGAACCGTAACAGGTAGTGCCATTGATACATTCAATATACCTGAGTGCAAATCAAAAATAATAGGTAAAAAAGGAGGAATGAAATGGCTGATTATGATGCAATTGTGGTAGGAGCAGGACACAATGGTCTTGCCGCAGCAACCATGCTGGCCAGAGAAGGGCTTTCTGTTCTGTGTGTGGAAAAGACACACGGGCCCGGAGGCCAGGCGGCAACCAAAGAATTGTTTGATGGATTCAAACACAACGTGGGTGCATGGGCATTACTCATCTTCCGCGATGAGATGCTGAAGAACCTGGGGATTGAAGACTATGGACTCGAATTCGTCAGGCCCCACAGCTCCTACTGTGTGTACGGTGCACCGGAAGATGCCCCCTTTATTGGTTACACCGATACCAATGAAATAGCCGAACACATAATGACGAACCATGGTATAGATGCGGCTGAAGGATTAGCCAATATGGCAAACTCTCTGCAGAAGTACAGGGATATACTTGATAAGGAAATCTATAAGGCACCCGATTCTCTCGAAAAACTCATTGCCAACGCGCCCGACACAGAGACAAGAGAGGCTCTCATCAAAATCGTTTACGGCAGCGCGATGGACGTACTTCGCCAGTTCTTTCCCGAACCGGGAAAACATAACTGCATCCTCGGTTCACTGTGTGCATCAGCCATCGATGGAACTCGCATGGGACCGTTCACACCCGGCACCGGGCTCTCACTGGCATACCATTACACAATGGGCGATGCCTATGATTTCCGAACCCCTAAAGGCGGTATTGGAGCCCTCTCAGACACGATTGCGAAATCGGTTGAGGACCGGGGTGGAACGATCCGGTACGGGACACAGGTTAAACGTTTTCTAATTGAGAACGGGAAGATCACCGGAGTGGAACTGAGGAGTGGCGAAAAAATCACAGCCAGGGTAGTGTTATCCAGTATCGATGCTCGCACCACATTCATGGATATGGTAGGAGAAGACAAGTTGCCTTCCGATTTGGTGCAGGCTGTCAATGAAATCGAATACAGAAACGGTTACGTCCAGATTCACCTGACATTGAAAGAGCTACCTAAATTCACGGGGCACCTCGCTTTTGCTAACGAGAACAAGATCGGCTGGATTATGGCCTATATCCCCTCACCCGAGCATCTTTCGCGCTGTTGGGATCAATACCGAAATGGTGAAGTCCCTGATGATCCAGCGAGCTATGCCGAATTCCCCAGTATGATGGATTCCAGCCTGGCACCTGAGGGTCAGCACACCTGCACGATCTATGCACAATACTTCCCAACTAGTATCCCTCAAGATAAGCACAAAGAAATGAGAGATGTCATGGCCGATCGTATGATTGAGCAGATTGCTAAGAACGCACCCAATTTCCGTAGCGCCATCATGGATAAGGTTGTCTTCACCCACCAGTACTTCGAAAAAACGTTTGGCATCACTAAAGGTGATTTCTGCCACGGTCTGCTTCATCCTGGTCAAATGTGGGATAAACGTCCGGTTCCGGGATGGGCTAATTACAGGACTCCAATTGAGAATCTCTATATGTGCGGCTCCGCTTGCCATCCTGGGCCTGGTATAACCTGCATACCAGGTTACAATGGTGCGCGTGAGGTATTGAAGGATTTGAACAAGTAACATCGTTATCTGGAAAAAAATAAAGGGGGTTCTTACATGACTGGTGAAAATGGTTATGCCGGAAATATCATGAGGGTCGACTTATCGTCAGGTACCATCACTACCATACCAACGGCGGATTACACAGAGAAGTTCGGAGGGGCCCGGGGCATCGGAACGAAAATCTACTGGGACGAAGTATCTCCGGAAATCGGTGCCTTTGATCCCGAGAACCGGATGATATTCATCACCGGTCCGACTACTGGAATTCCTCCATTAGGTTCCAGAACCCAGATATACGGGAAAACCCAACACGATATACCGGACGGCTTTTGCTATTCCAATTTTGGCGGAATCTGGGGAGCATTCCTAAAATTTGCCGGTTACGATGGGCTCATTGTTCAAGGTAAAGCAGAGAAGCCAGTTTATCTTTTCATACAGGATGAAACCGCCGAGATACGAGATGCCTCCGATCTCTGGGGCCAAGGGGCCGTAGAAGTTAATCAATTTTTGAAAAAGGAACTCGGAAGCAAAGTAAACGTAGTTGCTATCGGTCCTGCGGGTGAAAACATGGTGCGCTTCGCCAACATCATGGCTGATGAGGATGCCAGTGGTTCCGGAGGATTCGGGGCCGTCATGGGTTTCAAAAACTTAAAGGCCATCGCCGTTACCGGAAGTGGCAAAGTGAGACCAGTCAATAAAGAAAAGATAAAGGAACTGACCAAGTATCTCCAGTTTCAAATAGGAACGGAGGATCGTATCGATACCGGGATCGAACTACCACCTGATGTCAAGGATGGTCCCTGTTATGGATGTATGAGTTGCCGAATGAGGCGCACATGGGAAGCTAAAGATGGCACAAAGGGCAAGCTAATGTGTCTCTCCTCCTACTTCTACCAGGCGTTCTCCGACAACTACTACGGCGAATGGAACGAGGCTGCCTTCTTTGCCACTCGGTTCTGTGATCAATACGGACTGGACGCGGGGCCAATGATGCTGGAAATCGTACTGATGCAACTATGTCATGGATCTGGCATTTTAACGGAGGAGGACGCGGAGCTCCCTCTTTCCAAGATTGGCAGTATGGAATTTATCGATGCTATGGTGAAGAAGGCGGCGTTGAGGGAAGGTTTTGGGGATGTTTTGGCGCAGGGACCTGGCAAGCTTGCCCAGACGATCGGGAACGGTGCAGAGGAACTTCTGGCCAGCCTGCCGTTTAATGAGTACGGTACCCTTCTGTACTATTGCCCGAGATACTGCATTACCACCGGATTAATGTATGCCATGGAGCCGAGACATCCGCAGCAGCTGGTAAGTGAGGTTGGGGGACGGCTCATAGCGTGCTGGGTGCCATGGGCGGAAGGCAAACCCGGAGCATACTGGTCCAGCGACTGGATCCGTGCCATGGCCAAACGGTTTTGGGGGAATGAACTTGGATCCGACTACTCCACGTACGAGTTCAAACCTCAAGTAGCCAAGATCGCTCAAGATCGTATAACGGCCAATGATTGTGGGATTTTCTGTCTGTACATGTTCCCCGTCTACCATTCCCCGAACACCGACGACTATGTGGGTGATCCCGCAATCGAAAGCCAGTTTTTTGATGCAATTACCGGAAGGGACATCGGTGAAGAGGGGTTTTATCGGATTGGCGAAAGAGTCTTCAACCTTCAACGAGCTATCATGGCTCGAGAGGGACGCAGTGGAAGGAAAAGCGATGTGTTGCCGGAGTATATGCACACCCAACCCTTGACGTACGAGATTATCAACGATGACTGCCTGGCCCCGGGAAAGGACGGCGCGATCATTTCTCGAAAAGGCGAAGTGCTGGAACGCGACAAGTTCGAGTCGATGAAAGATGAGTATTATGCACTGAGAGGCTGGGACGTTGCTACCGGACTTCAAACCAAGGCAAAGCTGGAGGAACTGGGGCTTGATGACGTTGCTGCCGATTTGGAGGGTCGAGGACTTGTTGTGTAGAGGACAGACTTTATCCGCGATCTGATGCGCAAACGTTTTAAGGTTTTTCAGGCGTAGAGGCATGGCATTTTATTAAAAGGAGCCAACCATGGGTAAAATAGTGGATGGAATTAAGGACGAGAGCATAAGACAGCGGATGCAAGGAGTCATCGAAGAACATCCAGGGCGTATCTCTCCCGAAAATTTCATTCCAGATCCTGACAAAACTGAGTTGTTTGAGCTGGTTTGCAAGGACGATGACGTCATCTGGGTGCCCAAGGACTCGTTGATCAAGATCAAGGTGGGCGAGTCCGTTGATACAGTGCCCGAGATGATCCTGCCTTCAAAGGCGGTGGAACATGTGATTCGGAACGCCAGCCACCGAGTGATCATGAATTTCTGTGTGTGCCGCGAGTCCTTGCAATGCAAGGATTATCCCATTGAAATCGGCTGCATCTTTTTGGGGGATACGGCCAGGGATATTCATCCCGAACTGGGCCGGGAGGCCACGGTGGACGAGGCGCTGGAGGTCGCGGCTCGCGCCCGGGAGTTGGGCCTGGTCCATTGTGTTGGGAGGAGCGGCTTCGATCCGTTGTGGCTTGATGTGGCACCTGCCAACAAGCTTTTTACCATCTGCAACTGCTGCCCGTGCTGTTGTATAACCCGGACCATCCCTTATGCGATGCCGATTATAGGTGAGGGATTCCAGAGGATGCCCGGGATCAAGATCACCGTGACCGACGACTGCTTGGGTTGCGGGACCTGCGTGGAGGAGGCATGCCTTTTTCAGGCTGTTTCCATCGAGGATGGCAGGGCCGTCATCAACGAGGATGCGTGCCGGGCATGTGGCCGTTGCGCAAACTTTTGCCCCGAGGAAGCCATCGAGATTACTATTGATGACCCGAACTATATTGAAAAAACCATCGAGCATCTGACGAAGCTCAACTATAAATGATACTGGATCATTGATTACCTGATTTTTACAGGCCAAATGAGTTGGAGTAAGCCGAGCCTTGAAGTATTGAACAGACTCAAGTTGCATAAGTGCTGGATATCTCATAATCGAATACTAGGGAGGTATAACTATGACGGTTTCATTAAAAGCGGAAGTAGTTGCACTAGCAGTTCTATTGATGATGTTGCTAAGCTTGGCCGCCTGCGGAGATGATGCGGCGACGCCTGAAGACAAGCAAACACCGGTTGAAACGACGCAACCGACTGAAGAAGAAGTGGTGATCACTATCGGGAATCTTACCGATCTTACCGGGCCGGCAGCAGCCACTGGTAAGACAATAACGATGGCTCTTGAGGATATTATTGAATACTACAACGAGCAAAACCTGATACCGGGAGTGGAGTTGAAGATAGTTACCTATGATGCACAACTTGACCCTGCACGAGATATCCCGGCTTATGAGTGGCTGTTGGAGAGGGGTGCCGATGTCATCTTCACCATTCAACCGGCTACGCCGATCACACTCAAGCCAATAGTGGATGCGGATCAGGTAATGCTGTTCGCAGCTACCGGCGATCTGGAATTCATTTCACCTCCGGGTTATGTGTTTGTAGTGGCGACTTCCGTTCCTCAATATGAGGCATATACGCTAATGAAGTGGATCTCAACCAATGACTGGGATTACGCAATAAATGGTCCAGCCCGGATCGGTGGTGCCGGGTGGGATTTGGGGTTACTCAAATGGTGTCTTTGCGGCAATGAAGGAGTATGCTGATGCTTATCCTGACCAGTTCGACTGGGCCGGAGCGCATTTAACCCCGCTCGGTACATTCAACTGGGGACCTGAGGTTCAATCACTCAAGGATTGTGACTATGTGGTCGTACCGGAATCCATGACAACATTTGTAAAAGAGTTTCGAAACGCTGGCTATGACGCGAAGTTCCTGGGGACTGATGTTCATGCCTCTACCATGGGATTGGTGCATGATGCCAACCTTTGGGACGAGATCGATGGGATGCTGTTCATCAGGGGCACACGGTGGTGGAATGAAGACGAGGATATGAATGACTTGACCAGGCAGCTTCTTTATGACAACCATCCGGGAGAAGCTGATTCTATAATCCATTCAGGTAATACATATCTGGTCGTCGCCAGCATTGATGTGATGCTTGATATGATCGCGCAGACTGTTGAATCCGTCGGGCCAGAGAACTTTAACTCTCCGGCCCTATATGACATCGCACAGTCGTATTCGATGACCGTTGAAGGGATTGAAGAATTCTTCAATTTCAGCGAGACCAAGCGGCTCAGTGCGAACTATTACGGTATCTACGAGGCCAGAAGCACGGAAAGAGACCTTTTTAGGGTGGATCCTGAATGGATTCCTATTAGTCATGGGCCTTGAGTAAATCGTCTTGTTGAAGCAATAAGGTACAGGTTGGTAGATAAGTGAGACAATCTCGCACCGCGTGACAGGTGATGAGCACTACAATGTCATAGGATGTGGGATCATAACCGGACCATCTTTGGAGCCATTTTTGGCATAGTGGGGTAGATTTAGCGTATCTCATATCATCAGATGAAAATCACTTTCATAGGGAGGTAAGCAAATGGTGGAAGACATGCATGAAAAACTGGCTGAAATGATTGAGAATGAGGATTTTATGGGCATGGCGAAGACGCCTACGCTCCTCAAACTCATTCGTCTGCAGTATACATCCGAGGAAGCGTCATTGGCTCTTGTGGTGACCATAAAAGGTAAGAAACTGGATGAGCTTGCGATACATACGGGCATTGAAAAAGGACAATTAAAGAAGAAACTCGATACCATGGCCAACAAGGGTACGGTTTGGTTCGATCCCGATGAACAAGATCCTACCTATAAAGCTGTGGGGATGGTTTTTCCAGGCCTACTCGAAACAGGTGCATTGGGCAATATCAGGTTTCCCTATTCCGTGGAACTGATCAAGGCAATACATCCGGTAATCCATGAATGGGTTGAACAGAGCCTCTCCCGGTTGCCTTCGGGGACGTTGCCAATGTGGCCGGCGGTGGCGGCGTTACCAGAAGACGCCGATCCATCCGACAACCTTCTCGATCGTGTTCGTGAGTATGATGATTGGTGTCTGGCCACATGTCCCTGTAAGCTCAGCCACTGGCTAGACACACCGGGTGATCATTGCCAGCACTTGGTGGAAACGTGCATGCCAAGGGGAGAGATGGGCCGTTGGTGTGTGGAATATGGCATGGCTCGCAGGATTACGACTGAAGAGGCGGTCGAACTGCTGCAAAAATTTGAGGCAGACGGATTGGTCCATACAGGTGATCCTAAGAATGCCCTCTGTAATTGCTGCCACGACTGTTGTCCCTATTTCATATCCTGGCACCAACATGGTGTGCAGGTATTGCAGCGTTCTAATTATCTACCCGATGTTGACGGCGAGGTGTGCATTGCCTGCTCGGTCTGTGCGGACCGCTGCCCTGTGGGTGCTATTGAAGTTGAGGACATCGCCGTGATAAAGGGGAACATCTGCATCGGATGTGGTGTTTGTGTGGTGGGTTGTGCAACGGAGGCCATGAGGTTGGTAAAGCGTCCTGAGGATGAACTGCTGCCTCGACCCGCGTTCTGATAGCTGAGCCGGTAAGGTTTCGAAAACTAAGGGCCGGGCGGGGCACCGCCTATATGGGCAACTGGGGTGGCCTGGCAGCAGTTCGAGATGGTGATAAGAACGAGTCCTGACAAGCCTCAGTAACTTGCGATCAAAGCTAATGGGGCATGGTGAACGTCAGAAGCAAACCGGGAGACGTCATTCTGACGATTCTGTTGGTAGTCTCGGCATTACCGGGGCTTCCCAATTGGAGCAATGCTTCACGCTGCCGGGCTTGAGGATATCGCCAGCGAGATGGAGTCCGAAAGTTTCTTCAAAGGAGCGAACATGAAGGTCCTGGCAATTAACGGTAGTCCAATGATGGACAAGGGCAACACGGCTTTGATTCTGACGCCTTTCCTGAAAGGGATGAAGGAAGCCGGTGCTCAAGTTGAGCTTGTTTACCCTGGGAACCTGAAGATCAACCCGTGTCAGGGCGAGTTCCATTGCTGGTTCAACACGCCGGGGAAGTGCTTTCAGCAGGACGATATGCAGACGCTTCTACCCAAATTCGGCGAGGCGGATATCTGGGTATTGGCTACCCCATTATTCCTGGACGGGATGACCGGCCCAATGAAAAACCTACTGGATCGGCTGATCCCGCTGCTGGAACCCTGTCTCGAACTGCGCGACGGCCACAGCCGCCACCCCCTGCGGGACGGGATAAAACAGGGGAAAGTAGTACTGGTCTCCAACTGCGGACTATTGGAACCAGACAACTTTGATTCTCTCGTCGAGCATATCAAAGCTGTCTGTAAAAATGTGAATCGGGATTTCAGCGGTGCATTGTTGCGCCCCAATGGCCCGATACTGAGGGTCTTCATGGATATGGGAATGCCGCCGGAGGACATATTAGAGGCCGCAAGGCAAGCGGGGTATGAACTTGTAAAATCCGGTAGCATCCCACCCGCATGTCTCGATGTCATCGGGCGAGAGTTCATCCCCTTGGAGATGTTCATCGAGAACGCCAATCAGCACATCCGGCAGACACTGGATAAGATCGCTGACTCGGGTCGATAAAGATATTATTGAAGTTATGGAAAGGAGGGCATCATGAAAAGTGTGAGCAGAGTACTGGTGATCGGGTTGATTATGTCATTGCTCATGACATCAGTCGGGCTGATAGGGTGTGGCGATGAAGAAGAAGATACACTTGAAGCCACTCAGACCCCGACGGAGAACGTGACCATTGAAGAGCCCACTAATACTCCTGAAACCACTGCGACTTCTACGGTTATTGAGGATCCAACAATAGAACCTGAATACGTGCCCATGGAAAACTCGGAGATGCTGCAAAAAATGATGGAGTTGCGTACTCTTCAGGAGCAGAAGATGGTCGAGTGTTGGACAGTTGGAGATTCTAATGTCGGTCGTGGTTTCTTCCAGAGAAGCGGTCCGGCCGTAGATGCCTGCAAACGAGATAAGATAGTGACGGAGGTAGCCCCACGGACCTGGTTCATCCAGATGCCTTTCTCCCAGATGACCCTTTTTGAAACAGATGAAGGATTGGTGCTGGTTGATACCGGTGGCGCCTGTCACGGTCCTGCACTCCTGGAAACCATTCGGGAATTGAGCGACAAGCCCATGCACACGGCTATCATCACGCATGCTCACATTGACCATGCCTACGGACTCTGGGCCTTTGAAGAGGCTGGCGAGTTACCTCCGAACATCATTGCTCATGAGGAGACTCCAAACTGGTTCGATCGATACATTCGTCTGAGGGGTTTATACAGCAGGATGAATAATCAGAGGCTGGAGGACTGGCCGGATGACAAGAGCGACATCGTATGGCCAACGCAAACATATGAGGATACCCTGGAGCTTGAGATCGGTGGAGAGCGGTTTATTCTGAACCACGATCGCGGTGAAACCGATGATCATACCTGGGTCTGGGTGCCCGATCGAAAGATCCTTTGTTCCGCAGACTTTTTCATCCATCATCTGGGTAATCTGGGAAATTCCAAACGGTATCAGCGACATGTGGAGGAAGCGGCGTTCGCGCTCGAGGAAATGGCTGATCTGGGTGCTGAGATAGCCCTTCCGGGCCACGGGGACCCACTCTATGGCGCAGAGGAGATTCAGACAGTGTTCCTGACCATGGCTGAAATATGGAAATCCATCGTGGAACAGACCATTGATGGCCTCAATGCCGGATTGTCTCAAGATGCCATATTCCGTTCTATCGAGTTACCAGAGAAGTTGGCAAATTACCCGCCTGCGAGTCCCTGCTATTCTTCGGTCGAGGATTACTCACGTATGATAATAAAGCAATATGCCGGATGGTGGGATTTCCTTCCGGCGAATCTGGATCCTGCTTCACTTCAGGCACAAGGGCAGGAGATTGCGAACCTTGCAGGTGGTATTGATGCGTTGATGGACCGTGCGCTGGAATTGAAAGACACTGACATCCAGATGGCATGTCATTACGCGCAGTGGGCCTACAACGTCGATCCTTCTAACGTGAGAGCACAGGATGTGATATTTGAGGTGTTCTTCGAACGTGGTATGCAGGAGAAACAGGGTGTAGATCGTCTTGTATATCTGGTAGACGTTTTGCTCCCATTTCTCGAAGAGAGGACTGGGATGGATATACTTTGATAGTATCGCCAAAACGGAGGAGGAAATGACATGAACATTCGTGGAAAATCAATGGTATTCCTTGCAACTGCACTACTTATGACGTTACTACTGATACCTGCCTGTGACGGCGATGAATCAACCCCTTCGCCGTTTGTAACGCCTACCCCTGGGGATAATAAATCGACCCCCACACCATTTGTAACGCCTACCCCTGTGGGCAATAAATCGACCCCCACGCCACTTTTAACACCCACTTCTGGAGGTCATGACCCGACTGATTCAGACATAGTGTTAAGTCAACCCAATGTGGTGCTCATAGTCGCCGATGATCTGGGATGGAATGATGTAGGCTATCATGGCGGCGCCGAATTCGAGACACCGAACATTGACCGCCTGGTTCAAGAGGGCGTGGAATTCGATCGTTTCTATGCCACACCTATCTGTACACCAACTCGAGCCGCTCTGCTGACCGGACGTGATGCTCTCAGATTCGGCACTGCTTATTCGACCATCATGCCCTGGGACAATTTCGGCCTTCCTCCGCAGGAACACCTGATGCCAGAGTCTTTCCAGCAGGCAGGCTATCAGACCGCGATGATCGGCAAATGGCACCTGGGACACACCATCAGAGCGCACCATCCGAACGAACGCGGATTCGACTATTTCTGGGGTCATCTGAATACAACTGTCTCTTACTTCACCCACGAGGTCCTCGCCGGGGGATATGATATGCAGCTCAATGGGGAAAGTGTTTATGCAGAAGGCGAATATGCCACTTACCTTGCTAATGAGCAAACAGTCAACTGGTTACAGAATCGGGATAAGACCCGCCCGTTCTTTCTGTACGTACCCTATCTTGCTCCTCACAGCCCACTGGAGGCCCCGGAGGAACTCCTTAGCAAGTATTCCTATATAGAAGACGAGAACCGCAGAACATACGTGGCGATGGTCGATGCTCTGGACCAGGGCGTTGGCCAAATACTCGATACTCTGGACACCGAAGGCATAGCTGATAACACCATCGTCCTCTTTTTCAGCGATAACGGTGGGACCCAATATTTTTCTGGTGATAACACTCCACTCCGTGGGTACAAAATGGACGCATTCGAAGGGGCTACTCGGGTAGCAGCTGGCCTTCGATGGCCCGACAGGATTGAAGGCGGTACGAAACTGTCCCAGGTGATTTCAGTGATGGACATGTTTCCAACACTCACCGCGATGGCCGGGATCGAGCCTCAGAACGACAAACCCTTTGACGGAATGAACGTGCAGAGGTCTATCGAGAATGGGGAAGTGTTTGAGCGTGATGACTACCTTTTCTTCATCGCTGATGAACCCACACCAGGTACAACGCGGGTGAGTGTCATGCACCAGGACTGGAAACTGGTTCAGATTATCGATCACTTACAGACCACGGCCACAGTCGAAAACTATCTATTCAATCTGAAGGAAGATCCAACGGAGCAGACCAACCTGGCCGATGAGCATCCAGAGATGGTAGACGATTTTGCCGCGCGAATCAAGGAATGGCGAAGTCAGCATCCCATAGCTGGTGTTCATACGCACGTCGTGCCACATCCAGGCTGGCGCGCACCTTATGATTATGCTGAAGCAATGGCAGCCTATGATGGACTAATTGATGAAGAGACCGAAGTGCATTTCATGGGAAACCATGATCTCCTCGAATTTGTCGACATGACATATGGGGAAAAAGGAAAAGCCACTTATAAGTAAGTTTATTTTTAAATCATGAAATTGAACTCGCAACAGGGAAGGACATGGTCTATCTCAATACCAGACAAAGAAAAAAGAAAGGAGAATATCATGAAAGAACTATGCAAACTATCGTTGGTGTTGATGGCAGTTTTGATAACGATATTACCACTCTTAACTGCCTGCGATGATGACGACAAGAAAACTACTGAGGTAACTCAGGAACCCGTTGAGGTGACTCAGGAACCCACTGGTGGAGAAACTCCCGAATCTGCGCCGCCAGTGATAGACGAGGATGTAACAGACATACTGGATGATCCAACCGTCAGGGCGGAAGGTACCAATGTAGGTGAGCTTATCAACATAGCGCAGGGTGTTGACCAGATCAACGATTTCATATACCTGGCCACTGGACTCGCCAATATCTATGTGGTTACTACCCCTCAAGGCCATGTTGTGGTGGATACCGGACTGTACATACAAGCCTCCTCGCAATATGAAGCGCTAAAAGCAGTTATCCCTGATGCGCCCATCACTCACATTATTCTACCGCAGGCTCAGCAGGATGACATTGGCGGCGTGGATCTATGGAGTGAAGAAGGGACGGAAATCGTTATGACCCGTGCCACCAGTGAGTACACAACCTGGCGTAAAATGGTCAACCCCATTCTTGAGAGCCACTTTGGTGTCTTGTATCCGTGGGGGTTCGACCCTACAACATTACCAGAGGATCACCCTATGAGGTATCAAGTGGTAGAGCCGACCATTATCGTTGAAGACCATGAAACATATGAATTTGAGGTTGGTGGGGTTCAGTTTGAGGTCATTCCTCTGCCCGGTGCCGAGGGCGCCAACTCCACCGGTCTGTGGCTTCCAGAACACAAAGTTCTGCTGTGTGGTGGAGGCTTTGTTGGGCCGATCTGGCCGATGTGGCCCAACTTCGGTACAGTCCGCGGGGATAGAGGACGGCTTGTCATGCCCTACGTAGATTCCATCAATCGAGTCCTTGAACTTGAACCTGAAGTGCTCCTGGTTGGGAATGGAGAGCCCGCTGCCATTACGGATAAAGAGGAAATCAAGCAAAGCCTCATCCTCATTCGGGATGCAATGATATACGTTCATGATGCCGTGCTGCAGGGATTGAGTGAAAGGAAAGATGTCTATCAACTGATGCGTGAGATCAAGCTCCTGCCAGAGTATGATGCGCTGAGCCTGGAACACGGAAAGGTTGAATGGGTGATTCGAGAAATCGTGAATCAATACGGTTTCTGGTTCCAGTATAAATCGACAACCGAGCTTTACCCGATTCCGGTAACTGAATTGTATGTGGACATTGTAGAACTGGCTGGAGTGGATGCCCTGATTCAACGAGCGACCGAACGGCTGAAGGCTGGCGAACTGGTGGATGTGCTGCATTTCACGGAGATGGTTTTGGCGGGTGACCCCGGGAATAGATCAGCCCTCCAAATTCAGCTCGATGCCATAAATGCTCTCATGGAAGAGGCTCGCAATACGACCAACAATTTTAGTGAAATTGCCTTGCTCCAAGCTCAGATCAAGGCAGTCGAAGAGTTGCTGGCTGAGTAACAGTCATTGTTTCCGGCACCGGAATCCAGCCACAATTCGAGCCGACACATTGGAGACAGGGGGAACTGTGAATTGAGTTACTTCATCGGAAGCCCGATGTCGTTCTGTTTACTCCTGTCAAATGGAAAAGTGCAGAGAGGAAGGTAATCACCGAGGCGGATAGCATGAGTCTACTGGAAATCTATGTGGATTGTATGAAGGCAGGAGATGCAGAAAGGAAGAGCCTCTTATGAGTAAGCTTCCCATAAATCATGAGATTGAACCTGCAACACCGAGTACCACAGCTAATCTCAATACCGGATGTAGTTAATGACATTAAATAGATCAGTCCTCGCTTTTCACCTGATGGTGAAACCAGCAGGAGCGTCCTGTAACCTGCGGTGTCAATACTGCTTCTATCTGCCGAAGAAGTCGTTACACTCCGATGATCATGTTCGTATGTCGAATGAAGTCCTCAAAGAGTATACTCGCCAGTACATTGAAGCACAGTCTGTTCCCGAAGTGACCTTTGCCTGGCAGGGGGGCGAACCCACCCTGATGGGGTTAGATTTCTATCGGCGTGCAATAGGGTACCAGCAACAGTTCCGAAGGCCTGGAATGACCATATACAATACATTACAGACCAACGGAATCCTCATTGACGAGGAATGGTGCACTTTCTTGAGGGAACACAATTTCCTCGTTGGGCTCAGCCTGGATGGTCCCCAGGAACTGCATGATGCATACCGGACCGACGAAGGCGGGCGACCTACATTCAACAAGGTCATACAGGCATTTGAACTCCTACGAAAGGACCGAGTGGAAGTTAATATCCTGACATGCATACATGCTGCCAACCAAGATCACCCGCTTGAAGTATACCGCTTCTTCAGGGATGAACTTGGGTCTCAGTTTATCCAGTTGATACCCATTGTGGAGAGGACCGACGGGAGTGCGGTCACCGAAAGGTCAGTTAGCCCGGATGCGTATGGCAAATTCCTGATTACGGTCTTTGACGAATGGCTTCAAAAGGATGTTGGAAGGGTGTTTGTTCAGATGTTCGATGCATCGCTTGCAGCCTGGGCAGGCGCACCGCCAGGACTTTGCACGCTTGCCCCGACGTGTGGGGCTGCACTTGTTCTGGAGCACAATGGGGATGTGTATTCATGCGATCATTTTGTAGCACTGGCTTACTTGGTGGGCAATATCAAAGAAAAACACTTGAGTGATCTTGTTGCATCAGGGCAGCAATACCAATTCGGCATTCGGAAAAGAGACATGCTTCCCCATTATTGCCAGGTATGCGATGTTCGATTCGTATGCAATGGGGAATGTCCGAGAAATCGATTCATGCAAACTCCCGATGGGGAATCTGGGCTCAACTATCTTTGCTCAGGCTACAAAGAGTTCTTTCATCATATCGATAAACCAATGCGAACCATGTCCAATCTTCTACATCAGGGTCGAGCCCCGGCGGAGATAATGAATATGGTTTAGGTGGTTTTTACCCTATGGCAGTTGGAGGATTTGGAATATTCTTGTCACACCTTGCGCCGGGATAATTCGATGCGAGGTACTACAAATCGTGTAAGGGGGACACAATGACGCCGGTTGAAGGTGCAGAGGTACTTGAGATTGAAACAGCTATTATCGGTGGGGGGATTTCAGGACTTGCCTGCGCAAGGCAACTGTCTGATGCCGGGAAGTCATTCGTTCTCATTAGTGATACGCTGGGTGGGCGCATTCACTACTCGGATGATGGGCTCTATTTTGGCGCGGTAGTAATGACCAAAGACTACACGAACATTTGCCGCTATGCCACAAAAGCCAAATCGATGTGGCCGTGGACGGGCTACGTTTGGAATGGACAAAAAGCAGTGAATAGCATGTTCCTTCTTGACTATAGGCGGTTGTGGCATTTTGCACGCGTCATGAAAAAGTTCCGGGAAAGCATCATTCGCTTGCGAGCAGAGGCCGATCACACGTGCCAGAAGACCCTTCTTCAAAGAGATCCTTATCTGCAAAAACTGGTTGAACAGACCGCTGAGGAGTTCGTATGTGAGCATGGACTGGAGGCAGTCAACGAGCGCATGTTGAATCCAACAGTCAACGCAATAACGTTCTGTCCTTATGAAAAGATGAACGCTTTCAATTACTGCATTGCCCTTCTGGCCTCGGGGAATTCCGCATGTTTTGCTGACTTTACCCAGACAGTACCGAGACTCATCAGCGGATACGAACAGAATATTCACAGACAGAAGGTGATCTCCCTGCAAGAGATTGATGACGGAAGATCGTACCAGGTGCAGACCGATGACCGAACATACCAGGCAAACAATGTTGTAATCTCAACACCTGTGCGTAATACAATTCAGTTCTATGACAAACTGCCATCGCAAGTTCTCAATCGAACAGCGCACGTTATCCATGTAAGGGGAAAACGGCGTGCGATTTACAATCCAGGAAAATCACTGTTATTCAAACCCGGAAACGATGTCTTTGTCTTTTTTGCTCAAACAGGTGATCTTGATATTGTATATTGCCCGACCCCGGAACCAGACCTTGAGCGATATTACCAAAACTATGAAGTGCTTGATCGCATTTCTTGGAAGACCGGTATCCAGCTTTCCATAGATAAGTGGCGCCCTCTACAGATAAACCACAACCTTTACGCAATTGGGGATTACAATATTTGCGGAATTGAGGATAGTTTCCTGACCGGGCTTTTTGCCGCTAACAAAATTATAGGAAGCACATAGCACTCGGATTGCAGTCTGGTTTACTTAGTGCATGTCCTGCTTCCGCTTGTCGAAGAGAGAATATTATGAGTAACAATCAACAAAATATTCTGGATTTCATTAAAACAGTGAATACTAACGATATGGACAAAGTGATGGCATTTTTTGATCTCGATTGCTTCTATCACAATATACCTCTGGATTCGGTTACCGGAACCAACGCCATACGAGGCGTGCTTGAAGGCTTCAATTCCACAGCAGATGAGGTTGAATGGACCATCCATAACATCGGTGAGACATCAAAGGGACACGTGCTTACGGAGCGTACCGATGCGTTTCGGTTCGGAAAGAAATGGATCAGACTGCCGGTAATGGGAATATTCGAATTACAGAATGGCAAGATCACTTCATGGAGAGATTATTTCGATGCCAATCAGATGATACAGATGATGACACCCGATAGTTGAATTGCGGCAAGTGCTGGGAGTGCTAAAAGTTCTGAGTTAAAAAATGTAAAAACAGGAGAGGAGAATAAAAAAATGACTAATGATGCCGACAAAGCGCATAGTAAAGACAAAATCGACGTTTCCGTAGGGGGTACAGTTCTTGAAAGGTACTTCACCGGCAAAACTGAGGCGGCCTATGTTGCAGACAATACTTTATTCTTAACCGCAGATTACGTCAATCTCATAGCTTTCGAAACCAGTGATGGTTTGGTCCTTGTAGATACCGGGATGGTGGAAGCTCCCAAGATTTTCGACGAGATTCGTAAAAAAACAGACGCTCCTCTTCATACTGTTATCATCACGCACGGGCATATGGACCATGCCTTTGGATTGAATCCATGGTTGGAAGCAGGAGAAAAACCCCGAATCATTGCCCACGAAAACATGACCCGCCGTTTTCGCACATATATGAGGCTGGCGCCAATGAACATTCATATCAATCGTGTTCAATTTGGAATGGAAGCAGACATCCACTGGCCTGACAAAGAAGAACAATTCCCCTGGCCGGACACTACTTATCGAGAACAATTGACTATACGTGTGGGAGGGGAGACATTTGAGCTTTACCACCATAAAGGAGAAACAGACGATTCTACCTGGGTATGGGCCCCTGAGCGAGGCATTGTTTGTACAGGTGATCTATATGTAGGGATGCTGCCCTACTGTGGAAATCCGCAGAAAGTGCAGCGCTATGCCGAGGAATGGGCTGATGGTTTGGAGGCAATAGCTTCGGTTGGGGCAGAGCTACTATTACCCGGACACGGTCACCCCATAAAAGGGAAAGACGAGATACGTAAACGCTGTCTGATCACAGCCGAGACATTGCGTTCCATCGTCAAACAAACACTCGAGGGTCTTAATGCTGGGAAAACTCATGAAGATATCATGGCTTCCATCAAAATCCCGGAACATCTGGCCAAAGAACCCTATGTGGATCCCTTATATGACAAACCTGAATTTATCGCTCGTGCCATTATTCGCAGATATGGCGGATGGTGGAACGGATTCTCCTCCCAACTTCTACCAGCCAAAATGGCCGATCAGTCCAAAGAAATCATCAGGCTTGCAGGGGGTATCGAACCGCTCGTTGATCGCGCTCGAGAACTCATTGATTCTGACCCAGCGCTTGCTTGTCACCTGGCGGAATGGGCGGCTCTCGGCGCCCCGGACAATCGCTCCGCGCATGAGTGTGTGATCGATGTCTTCAACAAGAGAGCAGAATCGGAGATTGCTCTTATAGCGCGAGGTATCCTTTCACATGCAGTGAGGAAATCTCAAAAAGCCTTAGCTACCCTCGAGTGATTTTAAATATGTACTTCTATTTTGATTTTCGCACCTACTTCAAAATTATTCGGCTGGTTATTACTGACAAGCCGAATCCCAAGCGCCTGGTTATCCATTTCATGCTTCTGTTTGTTCTAAGTGGATGGGCGCTCAATAATGCGATATGTATGCAGCTTGATCGCATCTTTTTCCCCAACTACAGAAAAACCAATGTGGTACAACCGGTTTTCATCGTGGGGAACGCTCGAAGCGGGACCACCCTGTTTCACCGTCTTCTCTCGGGTGATGATGAACGATTCGTATGTTTTAAGGGATGGGAGATTTATTTCCCTTCCATTATTCAGAAAAAGACAATTCGGACTCTAGCCAGGATTTTCCCCAAACCCGTAAGGTGGTTCTTGGAGTGGGAAGCCCGACAGTTTCAAGAAGTCAGGAAAATTCGTCCTGGCAGCTTGAACAAGCCTGATGAGGATGAGTTTCTACTGCTAACTTCTTTCGCATCGCACGTATTGAGTGCGCTCTTCCCTTATGCAACTGAGCTCAGGGGGGCGACGTTTAATGAACTTCCTGAAAGAAAGCAGAAACGAATTATGCGGTTCTATCGTGAATGTGTTCTCAGACAACTGTACTTGTACGGAGGTGACCGGACCCTCGTCAGTAAGAATCCAGCTTTCGTACCGAAAATGCGTGGCCTCGCTCAGGAATTTCCAGATTCAAAGCTCATTTACCTGATGCGCAATCCTTTCGAGACCATCCCGAGTCTTTTAAAGCTAATGAGCACATTGTGGAAAGAAATTGGCATAGAGTCCGACCATATAGATCGGTCTCTTCGAGAGATGACGGAAGGCAGTATACGAGATTACAATTTCGCTTTGGAAGTACTTTCAGAGTTACCGGATGATCGCTACGCCATTGTCGAATACACGGACCTTGTAGCCGATCCAAAAACGACGGTTGAAAAGGTGTATAATCGGTTAAACTTATCAATATCTCCTGAGTTTGAAGGGAAACTGAGCGCCGAACGCTCTCGTCAAAAAAGATTCCATAGCTCCAATGTATACTCCCTGGAGGAATTTGGCCTTTCTGAGAGTGAACTCTCTGAGGGAATCGCTGACATAATCGATCAATTCGGTTATAATCTTGAAGATGTACCCGTTAATGTAACTAAAGAGATGCTTTAGCAAGTGAGGAGGGCTTTGTTGCATAAATGCAGCTGAGAGGTTAGCCTATCAGTGGGGGAAATACAGAAATGGGAGGATTTCCCCGCAATGAAAAAACATCCCTGGCAAACACGCTACAAAGTTACTAATT
>JABMQN010000196.1 GCA_013203045.1 Chloroflexota bacterium | reverse complement strand
GGATGGGGATACACCTGAGCCTACACAAGATCCAACTGTTAATCCAACACCTACACAAACGCCAACTCCAACTGTTAATCCAACACCTACACAAACGCCAACTCCAACTGTTAATCCAACACCAACTGTAACAACAATTCCTACACCTGAATCGGAACTGGAAGAACTGGTTTCAGGCAACAATGCTTTTGCTTTTGATCTTTACTCAGAGATGCAATCGGAAGACGGTAATCTTTTCTTTTCTCCCTTCAGCATATCAACAGCCCTTGCCATGACTTATGCAGGAGCCCAAGGCGAGACCGAGAAACAAATGAGCGACGTGCTTCACTTCACATTACCCCAGCAAGATCTGCACCCTACTCTGAACGCATTGGACATTCTACTGACTGCCAAAGATGATCAGCAACCAATCGAAGGTAAATTTGTTCTTAACATCGCCAATTCATTGTGGGGACAGAAGGATTACCCATTCGTACCTGAGTTTCTTCAAATAATTCTCACCAATTACAGTGCTGGAATAGAATTCGTCGACTATCGCAACGATTTCGAAACCGCCCGATCGGCTATTAATGACTGGGTAAGTGAACAGACAGAGGAGAAAATAAAGGACTTGATTCCTGAAGGTGGTATCGATGAACTCACGCGGCTTGTGTTAGCGAATGCAATATATTTTTACAGTGATTGGCTTTATCCTTTTGAAGCATCACGCACCCACGATAGGCCTTTTAATCTGCTCAGTGGCGATCAAGTTGACGTACCAATGATGAATCAGCTTGCACCTTTCCGGCATTCCTCAGGAGAAGGGTACCAGGCTGTTGAGCTACGATACGTAGGTGATACCGCAGCAATGACCATAATTGTCCCTGATTCTGGTAACTTCACGAGTTTCGAGTCAGGCCTAAGCATCGATGTTCTTCAAGAGATACTAGCCAACTTGCAACAAAAAGACGTAGCACTTACAATGCCGAAGTTTAGCTATGATTATAGCTTGAATTTAGCACAAACACTTGCAGAAATGGGGATGCCACGGGCCTTCGACAAGGGGAAAGCAGAATTCTTCGGTATAGCCAAGGAAACCCCTGAGGGCCCTCTATGCATATCTGGAGTGTTCCATAAGGCGTTCGTGGATGTAGATGAAAAAGGTACGGAAGCGGCAGCAGCGACGGCAGTTGGTGTGTCCACAACCTTTTTACCGCATGTGGATGTACAACTTACAATTGATCGTCCATTTATCTACCTGATTCGTGATGTGAACACAGGGTCAATCCTGTTTATGGGACGGGTTCTTAGTCCAGTGCAATAGAACTCATTTAAAAAAGAGAGTAATTGGTGCATAACCAATCATTCCACTCCGACTTCAACAGGCAGTCACCCTTGGCACGAACCACTGTCCGTGCAGAATGCAATTAAATTAATTGTTAGGCCAGAGCTGCGGTTGCATGTGGTGCCGATGGTCTTCTTATTGAGGTTCATATTGATCCTAAAACAGCTCTTTCGGATGGACATCAATCGCTGAATCCGGAACAATTCACGAAGTTGATGAACGAGCTTCGTCCCTTTGTTGAGGCAGCGGGACGGAAACTGTAAAGGGTAGGGGCTGACCCGTCAATCGTGAGAGCAGTAACCGTACTCGTGTCATCCCGGACTTGATCCGGGATCCAGTCATCCCAGTCCCCTCTGGATTCTGACTTTCGTCAGAATGACATTTTATATGTGATGTGACACTGAGAGTTCCAGTCATTCAATAGATTCCTTACTCAAGACGTATTGGTATCGAATTGTCCCATCCAGTACGCAATAGATATGCGGGCCATCAGGTGAGTTTGGCCGATGGTAAATAATTGGCTTCATGATTTCTTCTGCAATCCTGTCGAGGTCTTCTACCGAAGCCATAGATATAATCTGTTGATCCGTAATATCCGGCATATGGGTGACTTCCACCAATCGGGCTCTGTACTTCTTGTTGATAGAATTCATTCGCTTTAAAAATGGATTTGCTGTTTCTGGCTTGTTACGGGTCAGGCCGGTGAATCCAACAAATAGAATGGAAAAAATGATTAGGGAAGTGATTGGTCCAGAGTTGTTGCCGGACGAAGTAGAACGAGTCTCCAAACCCTTTTTGTCAATGGACCCTGATTGAGCATCTGAAAACTCGCCAGTTATTTCGGTGGTCTTTGGGGAGAGCGGTATGATCATGCTGGGATTAAGGTTTTTGACAACTGTACCCTTGTCTGATTCGGCTGTGATATTCACATCGAGAACTACGACAAGTCGAGGTTCCTGGAGTACTATCCCGGTTTGGTCTGCAATTGTGTCCAGAATATCCTGATATGGAGTCAAATCTATTCTGAATCCATCGTTGAAATTGGCAACCTTTCCATCAGAAGCAAATTGAGGGCGAAGAATCCCGGACCCTTTTCCTGATACATACCCAGCACTCGTTTGAGAAAGGTCGCCATCTATTGTGAATTGAGCTGCGGATAAGGGTATTCTCATGGATGGCGAAAGGTGTTCGGTGATTGACCCGTTATCCGTTTTCGCATCGAGTTGAACATTTAGCTGGATGGTAAGGTCGGTTTCCCTTGGGTGGACACCCAGTTCTGCGTTGATCTCGTCTGCCCGCAACCGATATTCGTCAAGATCGATGGTGAACAGGTTGCTGACCGTATGCGTCTTTTCGCCGGCATCGAACGGAGCCTGTGGGTGAATGACGTATGATTTCTGCCAGTAAGGAGGAGCAGCCAGGATGCCTGTTACTTCATATTGGCCGCTGCTTTGAGAGGGGCTGTCACAATTGAAACTGTAGCTGGCAGTGACGTCGAAATGATCGACGATGTTCGAAAAGTAAGTCTCACCCGGGCCCAGTGTTGTAGTTGTGTAAAAAATGTTGGGTTTGAGGTGCACTTGATAATCCAGTTCTGCTGTGTGTTCAAATGTTAGATCAGGATCGGGGACATCCAGCGATACGGGGAAGGATTTGCCGGGCATATTATTAGCTTCAAGGTAAATAGTAATACCGTAATCTCCACTGTTTTGAGTGGGTGTATCAGCGCTGAATTCATAGGATGCGTAAACATCAATGTAGTCGATCAATTTGGTGAAATAGGTTTGCCCCGGTTGAGGTGTCGAAGTCTCATACACGATGTTGGGCTTCAAGTGTACTTGATACGTGAGAGCAGCTTCATGCTCATATGTAAAGATGGGGATGGCTGTTAATGTGGTGGCGGATTCCGAACTTTCGTTATCAAATAAGAAAATCGAGGATACCACAACTCCAATGAATAAGGAAACAATAACCGGTATTCGTATGTTTCGAGGCACTGGTTTACCGAAGGTTGACCAGTCGATTCTTGACATCTTTCTGTTGACAAAACGTTTCATAATAATTCCTTTGACACTTAATTACCGCACAAATAATTGCTTCACTGTGATTGATATCCAACCAATCTTGGGAATTCTGTAAAGTACTTTACCCTTGATCTGCTCAGGGTGTACAAGGTCGATGTCAGGGGAATCGTTTTTATCACCCTTGGTTTCGAAAAGAATGGTCCCATCGTTTTCAAATAGAATCCCGTGAACACGGTGTATGATTGTTGTGCCGTCTTCTCCCGTGAACTCGATAATATCACCTTCTTCAATGCTATCCGGAGCAACCTCATCGACAACCACTACATCACCCGTGTCAATGGCTGATCCCATGCTTCCGCTGATGATGACCGTCGGATGAAAACCAAGAAAGCCAATAGAGAAGAAAACCATTAAAACTACGGTGATGCTTGTAGTAATCCACAGGAAAAGTGATAGTTTTCTATTTGATCGTGTCTTTCTGGATATATTTCTTGGATTAGGTGAATAGAGTTTTTCTGTAATAAGCAGGCTGGCTATGGGTATGGATGTCCCAATGAGTGCTTGTGCCATCCATTTCAGGTCAGGTAGTACTGGGCAGAACCACGCAAATGATTGCAGAATCCCTCGATATACGATGGCTGGTATGGGACCCGCTGTGTAGGCAAAATATGAGGCGAGCATGCTTTCGGCGAAGGCAGGGAAAAAAGCCGAATTCATCCATTGCATGGTTTCCAGATCAACACCGGTACCCGTGATGCGGGTTGAGGGGATGCTTATGAAAGTATAAAGAATGGATATAAAGACGATTTTCAGAGTGATGTTATGCTTCGACAAACGGTTGATCAGCCAGGCCCGGCTCAGTTCCATGCCAAAAAGTGCAGTTGTGACGTAGATCAGGTTCTGAAATATGCTTGCTGCCGTAAAGGAGTAGGGGCTATCACCGAATCCATAATAAAGTCCCGCGAAAGTGGAAGTAGCTATTTGAATGAAGGCGGTGATTGCTGCCAGTGTTATAAGTTTATTACGGAGTGATAGTTTACCGGCTGGTTTCTGCCTGGAAAGACGAAGTACTGCACCAGCCATCAGGCACCAGAGCATTGGAATAATGACATATGTGCTCACGAATCCACTGCGGAAAAGTATAAGGTTGCTGATAAGGTATATCGCAACAATCATGGCCAGGACGGCCCACCAGTCATAGCCTATTTTGTATCTGTAACTATTCTCCATAGAAATTCATAGCAGGGCAAAAGCGAGTGGTAGATGAGATTTGAATCACGTTGCTTGAGCCTGATTGTCAGATATTCCAGGAAGTGGACTCTGAACCATTTTATCCATCCAGAACACCCACAACCCAAGTGCCAGTAAAACGATTATTCCTTGCCATATGTAGTAATGAAAGAGATCGAGTTGGTTCGGAAAGTGTGAACCAATATAGAACAGTGTGAGTATACGAATCAGGTTGATAATGAAAAGCGCTGCAGCTCCGACAATTATTCCTTTTATCTTTTCTTTGATCGTGCTGGGCCATGCGATCACGGCTGACGTGAAGATGGCCGTGGGTCCGATGCTGGTACATTCTGCGGTGACTTCGAAGTTGAAGTCAGAAGATGAAATTGCCGTATTTGTGACAATTGCAGAATTGTCGAACAGATTCCAGATATCAGTAGCCAGTTGAGCGTTGAAGCCCAGAAAAGGTTCGATAGCACTACTGTTACGTAACCAAACATATACTACAATCGAGATTAAAATGCTAACGAAGAAGTAAATACAAAAACGCGCTGTGCTGTTTGTTCTGCGAATTAACTTCATTACTGCTTCTATCTGAGATATGTTCGCACTTGCCCGGACAAATAAAAAAGGGGAGATGTTATCCTCCCCCGAAAAGATATATCAGTAGCCAGGTCGGGTGTTTTGGTCACGCACTTCTATTTAGATGTCCGGGTCGTTCCAGTTAACAGAATCAGGACATCTGGTTGTATTGAGAAACAGTGAAGACAGCTTTGAACGAACCACTACGTCCTATATACGGGCCTTCCTGAGGTATGGTGATATTAATACTTGCATTGAAAGTATCGCCACTGTGAAGTTGGAATCCATCAATCACATTTCTGTCCTTAATTCGGCCTGTGGCCCCCTCGATATCCGTGCCCGCTGTTCCGATTTTAGCTGTGGTTATGTATCCGTCATTGACAAGTTGTTGTCCAAAGTCATCGATGCCCTCAAGTGTTACGGTGCTAATTGTGGCCGGTATACTACCGATATAGTGTAATTCAATGTCTGCTGCGAATGGGTAGGGAATCTGGGTGCTCCCTAACGGAAATATATTGGTGAACACAACGTTCACTTCATCGGTCTTGGTGCCTGACATGGCATATGCTTCAGCCACCAGAAAGCCGTCTTTACCACTATCGTCAGGAACACCATCATTATCGAAGCCGGACGAAATATCAAGTCCAACTCCCTGTCCCGTTGTCAGGAAATCTGCAACACCATTCACACATACCCATTATACTCTGTGTGAATGCTCAGCGAAAAATTGAAACCATACTTGTGGGTGCAGATGTTATGAAGGAAAAGGAACTATGCCCAGCGTGAGACAACGACTGCGGTCCGCTAAAGCTGACGCACTAACCGATGTTGAAGCCAACATGCTACTCACCGGATGCCGGGACTGGTATGACTTTGCTGTGGTGTTATTACCATGGAAAATGGGCGTTAGGATTGGTGAGGTTCAGCATATACGGGCATCATGGATCGATTGGGATAAAATGATCATGCAACTTCCCAGCCGCCAGCTATGCTCATGCTATGAGTGCAGGGCATGGAGAAACGGTATATGGTCGCCAAAGTCTGAGGCTGGTATCCGAGGTCTGATGATAGTTGAGGAAGTGGAAGGACTATTACGTGAAATGGGAGAAGGTGTTAACCGAAGCCGTCAATGCCTTGAGAGCAGGTTCATGAGGATCAGGGAGAGAAGCGGTTTACTGAAGCCCTGTTATCCGCATTGTTTACGGGCGTCGTTTGCTATCAAAATGGCGGAAGGTGGCATGTCTGCACCTGCACTGGCCTATGTGATGGGTTGGGCTGGATTACGGCCTGCGGAGTTTTATATCCAGTCATCCATGCGAAGGGCGCATCAGGAACAGAAGGCAATCATAGGTGGGGAATAGTGTGGTTTTTATTTTTCAGTGATTCTTTGCCCAGCGTGAGGCAGTGGTGGTGGTTAGGGGTTGGTGGTCGACCATTGATGTCCCAGCTCAATAAGTTGATGGTTGTGAGGTCATGGGTAGGACAATTAGTACAAACTTTTTCCTTATAACTCCCAAACTCAAATGCGCTTCTTTTATTGCTAGAGCTCTATTTATATTTCAAACACAAGCCATAATAGACTTTCAGCTTTTCTGTAATATCTGGTCTATGGTCGCTTATCCAATCCAGGGAAGATTCCCAACTTAAGGTTTTAATCTTAATGGTTTCTATTATTGGTTCAAAATGAACTTTATACCAATTATCCAACTGCCCATCATATGCATCCACGCGCTTTCTAACCTTTTTCCGAATAGAAGCCGGGTCAATTTCTTCGGCGAACGTACCTTTGTCAATAGAATATTGGGGTGCAAGAACAATAAAAGCAAGGCGATCAAGGGAAGCAGGATCGATACCAGCCCTTGCAATTACCTCTGCCATGCAGGCTACATTTCTGGCTGCCTGGTCAAAATATTTTGCATTGCTAGTACCGGATGATAACGGCGATCCAACCTTGGCTTCCACCTCAGTGAACTGGCTTGCATCTTCAGATAACTCGAGGTCTGCTTTCCCTTTCTGACCAATTATTATCTGACCTATCACACCATCTGCATTCGTCCTGGACTCGCTTAATGGATCTCCTCTATATCTTTGTTTGAAGGTGGTAGGCAATAAGCCTTCAGAATACCAGGTGCTCTCAGGTAAAAAACCAATGAGATGATCTTGGTCCTTAATTGTTGATGCTTGGTGAAGGACCAATTTAATTAGCCAACTTTCATTATAGAGCTCAGTTGGGCGGAAATTGGGATAAGAAGGATTGAAAGAAGAGATCAACTCGGAAATTAATTCCATAATTTTCCCCTTTTTGTATAACAATTAATATACGGATGCATGTCACACCCTAGATTGGTTTCCACTATCCTACACAAGGAACTAAGAGGTAGTCAAGGAGATGCGGGGGGATGGAGGAAACAAAGCATTAATTACGATATAGTTACGTACTCTTAAAGGGATGAATATGAGGTTAGAATTGGATGCTGGGGATACTTGTATTCAGTTATGGGAAAAGATGGATGCTAAGAGCATTGCGAGTCCAGAGTGGCCGATTTTCACCGTTCTAAAACCTGGACCTTTTCAAGCTCATTGCCGATCTTGTCTGTAGCGACGTCCAGCTCATACTTAACCTGGAGGTTCATCCACAGTTCCGGGCTAGTCCCAAAGTACCGACCGAGTCGGAGGGCGATCTCTCCGGTGATCCGCTTCTCCCCAGTCATGATTAGGTTCAAGGTGTGAATGGGGATGTCGGTGCCGTGATATATATCGATAGTCGAAAGACCGTTCTCTTCCTTCATCTCTAAAAGTATCTCTCCCGGATATACCGGGTCCGTTTTCCTTCCCATCGGTTTCCTACCTGATTCGGTCGTGATCGTCTGTGACGTGAACATTATACGCGTTTCCTCTCTTCCATGTAAACTTAATCCTGCATTTTTATCAACCTTGATCCTGTGCCAGCCCTTTTCTTGATTCAACACCCCTACCTCTTGCCAGGATTTGCCACAGCTTGCCTTTTGTTAATCATGTGACCAATCCCTTAGCCCAGTAACTTGGGTGTATTAATCCTTACTCAAAGGCAATATGACTTGCCGTTTATAGGCAATGGAGGAAGTCAGCTTACGGTAATGTATTGCCCTTGGATGAACAGTTCTTATTACATAGCCGGAGAACCGATTTGAGGATTTCACATGTAGAGTGTGTAGTTAGTGTAGGGTCTCAAGGGAGACTACCCATGTATGTTTAAAGTTAGTGGAAAACCTTTTCTTTTGCAAGCAAGTTTATCAAACTGTCGGAAGAGAAGGGACCGCCCATGGGCCAAAGAGCCCGGTTCAAAGTGTCTTCCTTCCGCCAGGTTTAAGTCGGGTAAGATAACGTGGTGCAGT
>JABMQN010000195.1 GCA_013203045.1 Chloroflexota bacterium | reverse complement strand
CCGCAGGTGTTGTTGATGAAATTCAAATGGTGCAACTGCTTCAGAATCTGATAGGCAATGCCATCAAGTTCCGCAGCGAAAGCACCCCGCAAATACACATCTCATGTAAAGCTGACAAAGGTGAGTGGATCATCTCGGTTAAGGATAATGGAATAGGCATCCCACACGAATACCATGACCAGGTATTCGTTATCTTCAAGAGGTTGCACTCCGTTACCCAGTATCCGGGCAGTGGAATTGGCATGGCGATCGCTGCTAGAATCGTGGACCGGCATGGCGGGAAGCTATGGGTAGAATCTGAGCCGGGAGAAGGATCGACATTCTATTTTACTATTCCCAAAAAGTGAGGACCTGTACCATGAACGTTGTGAAACCTTTGATGGAGCTATTGATCATGAAAAAAGCGATGCTGTTTGGATTGGTAATTTTGAGTATTATTCTGGCAGGAATTGGCTGCGATGATAAGGACGATATACCCGCTGACCAAGTAACCGTTCAACTAAAATGGATTCATCAGGCTCAGTTTGCCGGATTCTACGTAGCTGAACAAAATGACCTGTACGCTGAAGAAAACATCGATATCTCCCTGATTCCAAGCGGACCGGACAAATCACCGGAATTAATAGCGAATAACCTGATGAACGGCGAGATTGATTTCGCCGTGGTTGGGGGCGATCAACTGCTCATGTGGCGATCCGAGGGCAAACCCATTGTTGCCATTGCAGTGATATTCCAAAAGAATCCATATGGGTACATGACGCTGAAAGATTCAGGAATTCAGCGACCTCAGGATCTCGTTGGCAAGAGAGTCATGGTCGCACCAGACGCAGAGGTTCAACATCAAGCATTGCTGAAAAAACTGGAAATCGCTGCATCAACCATCGAAACAGTTCCATATACAAGAGACACGGAACCGCTCATAAGCGGTCAAATAGATGCACACCTGATATATCGCACCGGGACGGGTTTGGCTTATGACGAAGAAAGCTTAGAAATGGGCTTTATCTGGGTCGGTGACTATGGGATTAGATTATACGCCGATACAATCGTAACCAGCGAGGCTTTGATCCAACAGAACCCGGAACTCGTAGAAAGATTCCTGGCAGCGACGCTGGCCGGATGGCGTAATGCAATTGAGAACCAG
The DNA here is from genome assembly GCA_013203045.1 of Chloroflexota bacterium. Classification (GTDB taxonomy): domain Bacteria; phylum Chloroflexota; class Dehalococcoidia; order SZUA-161; family SpSt-899; genus JABMQN01. Next base: position 11,365 of record JABMQN010000195.1, on the reverse strand, counting down.
ACTGAAGCCATCGATATCACATTGCAATATGATCCTTCCCTGGACAGGGATACCCAGACACTCATGCTTACAATGCAAACGCCACTCATTCACACAGGTGAAAACCCGATTGGCTGGATGAAGGGCGAGGTCTGGCAAGAGACGCAACAGATACTACTGGATGGAAACCTTTTATCTCATATGGTAGACGTTGAGAAAACTTACACCATGCAGTTCCTGAATAAAATCTATAATGTGTCTGACTGAGGAGTAAGCCATGGAATTTGTGAGGACTAAATTAATTGTCAGGCTCCTGTTGTACTTCCTGCTATTATCGATTATCCCGCTGGGAATCGTAGGCTACATGTCCTATGAATCCGGGCAGGAATCGATGGTTGATCAAGTGAAGTCTCACCTGGAGAGTGTAGCCATAATTAAGGAACAAGAGATCGATAACTGGATCACTCACCTGAGCCATACAACGGACTGGCTTACGAATGACACAGATGTGAGAGCAGATGTAACAATACTCACAACTCATCCAGTTGACGCTCCCGCCTATTTGGCCGCTCATCAGTCCTTGAACGAAGCGTTCCGGGGGATCACAAATCTAAATGACCTGTCTCCGACCATGCTGATCGATAACAAAACCGGAGAAGTCATTGCATCATCAGATGGTGACTGGGAAGGTAAACTGAAAGGGAATGAGCCATATTTTATTAACGGAAGAAACGGCATCTACGTATCAGATATATATCACAGCTTAAGTTTGGGACAACCCACCATGGTTATTGCCGCACCGGTAAAGGATGACAACGGGCAGTTGGCAGGTGTGATAGCGTGTCATGCTAACATGGACATCCTCTCGGAAATAATGCTTGAGTGGACCGGGCTTGGTGAAACAGGAGAGACATTCCTGGTCAACAAATACAACTTGCTGATAACGGATACTGTATTTGCTCCCGATGGAGCATTTAATAAATGGATATTTGGTGATGGTGCCACATGGGCACTGGAAGGTAGAAACGGTTCTGGTGAATTCGTTGACTATCGAGGAAAACCTGTTGTTGGAGCCTATCGGTGGATAGAGAACAGGGAGCTTGCATTGATTGCCAAGCAAGATCGGGCTGAAGCTCTGTCTTCTGTAACTGACCTGCGTAACTTAATAATCGGCGTAACCATCGGAGTCGCACTCATCATTATCCTGTTTTCAGTAATGTTGGGCCGCACTGTTACCAGGCCGCTCCATCGCTTGGTCGATGGAGCAAGAGAAGTGGGCCGGGGGAACCTTGATTACCAGCTAAAAGAGCAGGGTCGGGATGAGATAGGCCTGCTGACAGTTTCTTTCAATATCATGGTACAGAATCTAAAGGAAACCACAAGCTCTCGCGATGAACTGGATAAAGAAGTGGGCGAGCGCAAGCTGGCTGAGGAGAAGCTGGAAGAGGCCATGTCAACACTATCCAATATACTGCAAACAGTACCTATAGGCATTTCCGTCTCCACTCCAGATGGACAAATTATTGAGTCGAATTCTACTACAGTGCAAATATTTGGATACGATTCAAGAGATGAGTTCATGAGCCAGAAAGCAGAAAGATACTACTATGATGCAGGCGATAGAGAGCGATTTATTGAACTGCTCCGGAATCAAGGTTATGTCAGGGGATTTGAAATACAGCTTAAGCGCAAGGACGGCACGGTTTTCTGCGGTTCTGTCTCATCCGTAAAACAAACTGGCCAAGATGGCAGCGTTCAGTTTGTTAATTCCTTCATTGACATCACCGAACGCAAGCAGGCGGAGTTGTCTTTAATGGAAATCCAAACTAATATTTCCGACCTCATCGAGAACTCTATCGATGGTATTCTCATTGCCGATGCCACTGGAAAGCATATATTTAGCAACAATAGGATGTGCGAGATAACTGGCTATGAGTATGATGAGTTCATGGACATGACGATCAAGGAGATGACCCCCCCTGAGGACCTGAAGAAATACAAGGAGATGTATGATAAACGACTGCGAGGTGAAGAGGTTCCCAACCATTACGAGAGGCCCATCATACGGAAAGATGGGAGGATTATCCTGGTAGAACTGCGGACAACAACAACCATCTGGAAGGGCGAGAAATGCGCCCTGGCGTTCATGACGGACATCACCGAACGCAAGAAGACCGAGGGAGAATTAATAAGAACTATGGAAGACCTGGAGCGCTCTAACCGGGAACTGGAACAGTTTGCCTATGTGGTATCCCATGATTTGCAGGAGCCCCTGCGGATGGTGGCCAGTTATGTGCAACTGCTGGAAAAGCGCTACAAAGATCAACTTGATCAGGATGCCAACGACTTTATCAACTTCGCTACCGATGGCGCTATCCGCATGCAATTGATGATCAATGACATCCTGGAGTATTCGCGTGTGGGAACTAAAGGAAGGGAATTCAAAAGTATTAATCTCAATTCCGTCCTCAGCAAGGCACTTGCCAATTTAGAGAGCCAGATTCAAGAGCATGGGGCCATCATTACCGGTGATGATCTCCCACAAGTGTTTGTTGATGAAATTCAAATGGTGCAACTGTTTCAGAATCTGATCGGCAACGCCATCAAGTTCCGTGGCGAAGAAATTCCCCGGATTCTCATCACCGCCACAGAGGATAACTTTGAGTGGGTGATCTCTATCAAGGATAATGGAATAGGCATTCCGCAGGAGTTTCGGGATAAGATATTCGCTGTCTTCCGAAAGTTGCATGCTATTGGGCAGTATCCGGGGAGTGGGATCGGTCTGGCGATTGCCGCCAAAATAGTGGAAAGGCACAGTGGCAGGATATGGGTTGAATCAGAACCGGGAGAGGGATCGACATTCTATTTTGCCATTCCAAAAATCGGGAGATAAAGCATGGTGAATCACTTGGATATGGACAGGCCCATTGAGATATTGATGGTAGATGATAGCCCGGGAGATATACGTCTGGCTAAAGAAGCCTTCAGCGAAAGCCGCATCCCCAATAAGCTGCATGCAGTTGAGAATGGGATAGAAGCAATAGCTTTTCTGCGCAAGGAAGGCGATTATGTTGATGCGGTCCGTCCCGATTTGATCCTGCTAGACCTCAACATGCCGGGGAAAAATGGCCGGCATGTGCTGATGGAGGTCAAGAGCGATGATAGTTTGAGGCAGATACCGATAGTAGTTCTCACGATATCAAACCAGGAATCGGATATAATCAATGCCTATGATCTTCACGCTAATTGCTATATCACCAAGCCAATAGACCTAAATACATTTCTTGCTGTGATCAAAGCTATTGAAGACTTCTGGCTTACCGTTATAAAGCTTCCGCGGAGGTGAAGGTAATGAATTCTGAATCTGCACAGAGGATACTGCTTGTTGAGGACAATCCCGGGGATGCACGGCTCATTGCGGAAATTCTAAACAGAATAGGCGATATCGAAATGGTAACCGCGAGCACTCTCTCAGAGGCGTTGGGATACCTCCGGGAGCAACGGTGGGATGTAGTTTTGCTGGATTTGGGCCTGCCCGATAGTGAAGGAATTGAAACCCTCGAAAAGGTTCAACCTGTAGCCCAAAAAGCATGTGTGGTGGTATTGACGGGCATAGAGAGCGAAGAGATTGGTATACAAGCTATTCGGCAAGGAGCGGCGGATTATATTGTCAAAGGGTACGTGGATGCACGTATGTTATCAGCTTCATTGCGATATGCTATCGAGCGAAAAAACGTGACGGAAGCACTCGAAGAAAGTGAGCGCAATATGGGAAAAGCCCAGTCGATTGCGCACGTGGGCAGCTGGGAGTGGGATATTAGCAGGGATACGCTGTATTGGTCGGACGAGTTGTACCGTATCTTCGGACTGAGCCCGCAAGAATTTGCTTCTACTTATGAGGCGTTCATCAACACCATTCATCCGAACGATAGAAAATATGTTAAGCAGAACATCGAAGAGGTTTTTAAGACGAAGAAACCCTTTGATAGCACTCATCGCATTGTTCGGCCGGATGGGTCAGAGCGGGTTGTCGAAGATCAGGGTGAACCCACAGTAGCTGAAGATGGGACATTAGTCAAAATAGTGGGAACAGTTCAGGATATTACCGAACGGACAAAAGCTGAACAGGCACTGAGAAAAAGCAAAGAACGCTATAAGCTTCACTTTGTCAGCGTCTCTGATATCATTTTTTCCGTTGGTGCAAATGCCACTATCACTGATATTTCTCCATCGGTGGAAGGGATTTTGGGATACAAGCCAGAGGACCTGGAGGGAAAATCGTTTGCCGAATTAGGTATCATGACACCGGAAAGCTTGGAGCGCGCGATCGCAAATACGGTGCGTGTATTTAGTGGAGCAAACCTGCCTGTGCAAGTATATGAGTTTATCACCAAAGAGGGGAATCAGATATTTGGCGAAATCACCGCCAAGGCTCTGGTTAAGGATGGACAGGTGATATCGACGTTTAATGTCGCCAGAGATATCACCGAACGCAAGCGGGCGGAGGACGCGCTTAAGGAGAGTGAAGATAAATTCAGGACTATCTTTGAAAATGTTAATGATGAGATCATGTATCTGGACATGGATGGCAGGATTATCGACGTCAATGACCGGGTAGAAACTATTTCCGGGTGGAAGCGAGAAGAGGTGGTTGGAAGGCATTTTTCCGAGTTCGACTTTCTTGATCCTGCGTCAATATCTGGCTTCACGGATAGTTTTACCCGAGCGATGCAGGGAGAGAAAACAGAGTTGGTCTCAATAAAGGCCAAGCGTAAAGACGGAACCAGGGTGTTCATTGAGGCAAGTACAAGTTTGATTGAACGTGATGGTGTCCCTCAGAATCTTCTGATTACTGTCAGGGACGTGTCCGATAGGATTCGAGTGGAAGAAGCACTCAAAGAAAGTGAAGCCAACTGGCGTTCATTAACCGAGAACTCACCCGATCAGATCATGACCCTTGATCTGGACGCCAGAATTATTTTTGCCAACCACCTGGTTTCCAGCTGGACCAAAAAACCGACAATCGGGACCTCTTTTTACGACCATACATTGGAAGAATACAAACCGGTTGTCAGGAAGTGCTTTAATGAAGTATTAAGTACTGGTAAGACAAGTGAATTCGAATCTGTTTCCAGGGATGACAAAGGTGACCTGCATTATCTCGAATCTTATGTTGGGCCAGTGATGCGTCCAGGACGAGTCTCCGGGCTCACTGTTCGTTTGGCGGATATAACCCAGCGCAAGCAGTCTGAGAAAGCACTTTTGCAGGCCAATACAGAACTGAATTTCCTCAACGAACTGGCGGGAACCCTGGCACAATGCACAACGGCTAAGGATGTGCTTGATCGTGCTTTGGACATGACTCTTGAATCCCTTGATTTAAATGTGGGCATGATTTACACACTCACTGATGATCATGAGTCGCTGACCCTGGATGCATACAGTGGGATTAGCGAACAATCCGCCCGGACCTGTCGCACCATTGACGTTGGATCAAATGTAAAATCCGGGTCAAAAGAGGCTACATCAACAGAGGATCATCTTATAACACTTGCTAGAGACGCCATTCAGTCTATAGGGTTGCCGTTTTGCGCGATTTCTTTACTAAAATCGCATAATCTACCGCGTGGACTCATCTGTGTGGCTACTCAGGAATACAGAGAGTTTCCCAAAAAGCATTATCGGCTGATGGAAACCGTTGGTGCTGAGGTAGGCGTGGCAGTGGAACAAACTCAGTTGCTCGAGCAACTTAAGGAACTCTCCAGAACCGATGACCTGACGGGACTTGACAATCGACGTCGTTTTTACGAAGTGATGGATCTGGAAATCGACCGGGCTACTCGTTACAAAGGGTCATTTTCACTCGTACTGCTCGACCTGGACAATTTAAAATACTACAACGATAGGTATGGGCACACCAACGGTGATGCAGTTCTGCGGAATTTTGCCCGGGTCTTGAAATCTGCTCTGAGAAAAAGTGATATGCCCTTCCGATATGGGGGTGACGAGTTTATCGCAATTTTGCCTTCAACATCCGAAAAAATGGCTCAACGCTGTATCGAACGTGTACGATCTCAATGGATGAATTCTGCCAGGAGTCCGATGAACGAAAACCCCCAGCTTAATTTTAGCACAGGAGTCATTCAGTTCCCTAGTGATGCTGAGACGTCGGATGCACTCATATTTTTGGCCGATACAGCTTTGTATCACTCAAAAAGGAGCGGGGGTGGACAAGATACGATGGTATCAGAACTGGTGCCATCTGAGCAGGACGCGCTTGGTATCGCCACTTCGGACCAGGTCTATGCTCTTGCGGCTACTGTGGATGCGAAGGACCCCTATACATACGGTCACTCTACCAGAGTTGCACATGTAGCTGGTATGATCGGTAAGGCTATCGGGCTATCAAGAATGGAGCTTGAGAATCTTAATTCAGCCGCTCTCCTCCATGATATTGGTAAGGTGGGTATTCCTGATTCTATCTTATCCAAGCCTAAAAAGCTGACTGATGAGGAATGGTTGCTGGTCAAGAAGCACTCAGCAGAGGGAGCCAATATCGTTGGATATATGAAGGAACTTCGAATAATAACACCGTTCATCAGGCATCATCACGAATGGTTCGATGGCAATGGCTATCCGGATGGACTGTCTGGGGATGAAATCCCGATTGAAGCCAGGATTATCAGCATCGCTGATGCCTATGACACGATGACCACAGATCGGACCTATAGAAAGGCGATGTCTCCAGATCTGGCCCTTACAGAACTCCAAAGATATGGGGGAACGCAGTTTGATTTACAGTTGGTAGAGGTATTCTGTGAAAAAATGAGGGAATCTGTACAAAACTCAACTGGTGACGGTGAATAAGTATCCGCTGCTTCCTAATGCCAGTGATATCAAGTATGGATGCAGTGATCGCTGTGATTATCAGATTCACGGATGGTAGCTATTACCGCGGGCCAAACCTTGACCGCCATGCACTAATGGTACGCCAGGCAATCAACGTGAAAAAAGAGGAAAATACAGCCAGGTCAAGCCACATTTCCCCATATTCATTGGTATATACCATCACTTCGCCACCATTTGTTATGCTTATTATCACCATATAGAGCAATATGCTGGAGCATCCTATCCCAGCAAGCCGTGAAGCAAAGTCCAGTGATTTAGTTATTGATGATTTTATGTTCATTTCACTTTCAAGTTCGTGTAAGAATAATTTCTACATATCCTTGTCAGTGTATTCAAACAGTAACATAGCTTCCCATTTCACTTGAATACTGTTGTAATGAGAAGATGACGATCATGTGTTTATCTAGTACTCGATCAAGTAATCGAGTGCATCACCGGTGACTACTTCGCTACGGAAAGAGAGAATGATGTAGATCAGATTGTATGAATCAAACTTGGTGGGCATGTCAATGCTGGCCGAGGTGTCCCCTGGATCCAGCACGTCACTTTCCCAGGTTATGTTGAAGGTGTCGATGTCAATACCATCTTCATTTAATCCTGGCGATTGTGAATTCCACACATTATTAACAGGACTCTGTGCGTTGGAAAGGCCATAACTGTTGAAATACAGGTAATCTTTATCATAGTGCTCATCGCCTTCACCAACAAAACAAGTTAGTTTGGCCGCAATTGTTTCGCCTGAAACTGGCTCGGGAGTTATAAATCCGCTGATGATGCCTCCAGGGTCACCATCATTGTCAAAATCAACGTTGCTGTCCTTTTGTGCAAAGATCAAATCATCGTAAATATATAACTGATGCCCATGAGATTCAGCATTCGAATAAACGATTATCATTGACCAGCCTGCATAGGACATTTCATCATCGGTATCTGCATCCACACCACCTACAGTGAAGGTGCCATTTCCGGGGTGATTCTCATCATCACCGGTTGCTGTAAATTCCTTGATCAGTTCTGTTACTTCCTTCTTACATGAATATGAATACCCATATGGCTTTCCCGTACTATCATAAATGTTGCGGGCCTGTACCTTGTCAGCAACAATTTCCACTAATCCCTTTTGTGGAAGATCATCGTTATCGAAATACACCTGGTCCGAATCTATCTTGAAAACTACAGACGTATCAGCTTCAAACGTACTGGTATCTCCTTGCGATGCCGTTAATATGATTTCATCAATGTATGCGTATTCATCTTCCCCCGTAAACCCATACAAGTTGAACCGCATGGTGAAATCACTGGTCAGATACGCTTGAGGAACAGTGTATTCAAAATCAGTTACAGGATCGTCATCCGAAAAAGCAAGAATATCAAAACTCCAGGACGCACCATCGTCTGCAGATAGAGCGAAGTAGAGCCGGTCATTCCCCTCCAGTTGACCACTTTCATACTGCTCCCATTTTAAAGTGACTTCACCCTCTGCATAGCTGCTCAGGTCAATCTGATGAGGCGAAGCCTTTTTCAACGTTAGGAACTTGGCGTTACTGTCAGTACCTGTAACGTGCCCCTCAAACCGGCCGGACTTGGGAGTCCAGTAATTACCTGAAGTATTCCAACTGTTCATGTTTTCACAAACGTCTTGAAACAAAGGGAGACCAAACCAGCCCGACCAGTATAGATAGGCAAGCGTTACTTCAGCATCAGAAGGGATATCATTTATGAGTGCATCACTCTCATTGAGTAACAGATCACGAATTGCGTCCGCATCACTATCAGTATCCTCCATCAGCGAAGCACCTGAGGCACGGTAATCGCCTAGTATAGCCCAACCAAGTTCGCGCAATTCAGACTTGGCAATATGTGCACTGGCTGAAGTTTTACCTGTATCAGAAGTTATTAAATATATTCTGGTATCACTGTCCCAGGCTAACTCGATACCATCGACTCCGGAAGTAGTCACCCAGGAAACAGGTAACGGAATCCGTTCCGGTAGCGTTGAATTGAAATTAAAGGTGATTTCAGCTGTAATCGGGGTATCCAGTGTATTGACGCCTGGAAATTCGTCCAAAGGAACAGAGCTAAAGGTCCATATGATAGCCTGTCCTCCATGGTGATCCTCCACTGAGGGTATCGTGTGATACAAAGGGGAAGGTATGATATTTGTCTCAAGGTTACTGCTCCCATTTTCATATGAATAACCTGCAGGTAACCATACTCCTATAGTGTTTACTTTCAAATCTTCGCCATCTTCAGGGTAATAGCTTATCTTTATCTTGTATGTTGAAGAATCCGGTATACTGCCCGCTATAATCAGTTTACCTGCCTCTATAACCTCTCTGGCCTTGTCCTTTTCGGGGGGGGCAATGTCCTTTGGAATCCAGATGTTTTGTATCGTAACATTCACATCATAACCGTTTGATTCTTCTGAGAGGTCATAGTTCCAGGCAGTGTTATAATCATATTCGTCATACGGAGGGTTGGTAAACAAAGTATCGAGATCACCATGCCTTATTTGCCACAATCCATCATCCACACCAGTACCCGCAGCATATTTTTGATATGTTTTATCCTCAAATACCTGGGCAGCTTCAAACCCGGTATTTACTAATTGAAGGAGAGTTGGGAGTAAAAGGCTGCCAAAAGTGAGCAGTATCAATGCTAATATCATGGCACTACCCGTTTCTCCTATTCCTGATTTCCGCGAAACATTTCTCAATTTACGCTTCATTGAATATTCCTCAGCGACAGTAAGTTATGCTAATTTGCTCTCAGCGCCACTTCAAATAGCCGGGTCTCACTGCTTTCACGTGGCCCTTCTCCTTCAGTGGCTGTGATTTTAAACATGAGCATTCCATTCGAGAATTCACAATTGGTCATGTCAGATGCAGTATCCACTGATTGAGCTACAAGAATCGTGCTGGTAGTCTCACCATCGGCGGTATGAGTGCGAACCAGCGAGTTGCCTTCGATGGCATAGATGATTTGATGTTGCGTGTTATCCCATTCAGTCCATGACAAGGTTAGGGGTAGTCCTGACTCATCATCTCCCACTACAACCGACTGTGCCATCTGGGCATCAGTTTGGATCCAAAAGCCAGTATTGTGGACTCGGCTGATACTTACCAAATGATTGCGATTTACGCTAACCGTTCTATCAGTTTGCAGAATTCCAAGCACTAAAACCCCGCTAATCGAGCCGGTAATCGCAATGCCTACCAACAGTTCGATCAGGGTAAAACCACCCTGCGCTCTCAGGATCGATAACAGCTTGCGAAACACCATCATCTCACTTTGTATCCCTCTAAGGAAAAAGCCGATTTCGCACCATGCATTACAGTAACTGAAACCTGCTGAATACCATCATCGTCACCGGGACCATCGTCGTCATGATCCAGACGAGAAGCCACAACACCTATTTCATAGCCATTTGGAACAGCCGTGCCAGAAAATACCGTATATTGAGGAGGGTTATTCATATAGTCGTAAGCTTGTACGCGTACAGATTCTATCTGTCGTTCGGCCAAGCTTTGGGCAGTACTTATCTCATCTATAATGGGAGTGCTTTTCGTAACAGTAGTCAGCCCACTTAAAAGGGCAACGCCGAACGTTCCCATGATTGCCAGAGTCACAAGCACCTCAGCTAAGCTGAATCCATGTTGATTCCTCGCCATAACACCTCCTGCGCCGTTTCGAATAGTGCACAGAGTGGAGACTTCTATATGTCCAATGGTTATGATTTACTAATTGAAAATCCATTTCAGGTCCATCGATGCAATGATTTTTGCGTATTGAACTATATAAAAAGAGGGGATACCAAGAAAGGCATCCCCTACTAGCACATCATCAAATTTCGGGAAATGCAGTCTCTTCGGCAGTCCGTCTATCATTGCCTTTAAAAAGGCTTTAGACCCGTGACTTTGCGTCGCCACCTTTTGGCGGTTTTGCCTTTCTCGGAGCTACTGGAGTCTATACAAATTAGTTCGTTTCTGACTCCAACTACCACCAGCTTTCAGTGTTCACATATCCAAATGAAATCTCTCCCTCAATTTGAACTTTATAACAAAAACGGCGTGACACGAAATCATGCCAGTCTGCATTTCATAAAAGAATACCCTCATCAGTTTGTAGGGATTGGCTGCAGGATAAGTGCTTCTATGGTAATTACGGGTGCACCGAGTTATGAACACGTTGGATTCATACGTGGATCGCTAACAACTTGCTAACCGTTTTAAAAAGGAATGATGGTATTACTATGGTTTCGCTATCCACCTTTTAAGCGAAGCAATCGAATTAATCAATAGTATAAATCCATTTTCCCTATGGTACCCATAGAAGAGCTCCCCGACCTCATGGGAATCGCATTTGAACTGTTCCGAATTCGAAAAATAGAAAATAAAATATGGAAAACTATTCATTAGTGCTGCATTGGTGTCTTTTAAGCTGATAAAACCGGATGTATCGATTGATTATCAACCTG